>DASTMQ010000214.1:0-14322 GCA_035714005.1 Hyphomicrobiaceae bacterium | reverse complement strand
CGCGCAGATTGTTGTAGTAGCGGACCAACTTGAAATTGGTGTCGTTGGCATCCGACCCGCCCGAGCCAAAGAACACCTTGGTAAGGTGCGGCGCGCCGGCCTTTTCATGAAACAGGCCCAAGACGCGTTCGGCGAGGCGAATGATCGGCTCGTTCGAGGTTCCCCCGAAGATGTGATGATAGGCGAGATTTTCGAAGGCCCGCTTGGCGGCCTCGCCCATCTCGCGCCGGCCATAGCCGATGTTGACGCACCACAGGCCAGCGCCACAGTCGATCAGCTCCCGGCCCTGCCGGTCGCGGACGCGCACGCCGCTGGCCTCGGCCATGATGTGCGGGCCCTTCTTGAGGTGATCGACGATTGAGGTGTTCGGATGGAACATCGTTTCCCGGTCGATGTCCTCAAGGGGATAGTTGCGGGCTGATCGGTCCATTGTTCACCTCTGTGGCGGCTTCCCGAGCGAACGCTGCGGCATGCAAACTCGGCGGCAGCATACGCGCGCGCTGGGCAACGTGCCACCGGCGAAAGCGGACTGCCTTGCCGCGGGCCCTGTGCGCGCGAGCCAGGGCGCGGCATCGCCGCCCGGCCCTGGCGGCGGGAAGGCGCAAGCGGCGGGACAACCGGCGCGCGAAGCCCATACGGCCACCGCGACCGGGCGGGCACGCATTGCCGATGCTGCCGCTGCTCGGCCCCGACGGCAACGACGGTTGGCAGGCCGGCGCGCGCCTCTCCTCGCGCTCAAGGCCGAGGCGCTCGGCAGGTCCCGGTCTCAGTCGAGCTCCGCCATCAGCCGAGCGAGCAGGGTGGCGCGGGGTACGAGGGACGACACGAGGATGTGCTCCTCCAGCGTGTGGGCGCCCGCCCCCATCACGCCCAGGCCGTCCAAGGTCGCAATGCCGAGCGCGCCCGTGAAATTGCCGTCCGAGCCGCCGCCGTGCTGGCCGTGCGGCAGCGCAAAGCCGATCTCGCCGGCGATGCGCTTGGCGCGCTCGTAGAGGGCCATGGTCGGCGCCTGCGCGATCCAGAGTGGCCGCACGGGTCCGCGTTCGACTTGGATGCGCACGTCCGCGCGGGTACCGACCAGGCCATCCATGACGCGGCCGATTTCGGCAAAGGTGGCAAGATCGCGGGCCACGCACAGCGCCTGCGCCGTGCAGATCATGGGCACGCAATTTACCCACTGTCCCCCGTGAAAGACGCTGACGGCGTAGGTCGGTCCCTCATCGAAATCGGACTTGCTCTCGAGCTCCTCGACCAGCTGCGCCATCACGCGTACCGCCGAGCGGCCATCCTTGTTGGTCCAGCCCGAGTGGGCGGGGCGCCCGTGCGTGGTCAGGAAAAAGCGCTGGAAGGCGTGGCGCCCGGTGGTCACCTCGCCGCGCGGCCCCTTGGCGGGTTCTGGGATCAGCACATACTTGTGGCGCTGCGCCTCGGCCTCGATCAGCTGACGCGAGGTTGGACTGCCGATCTCCTCGTCGGGATTGATAATGATGGTGGTCGGCAGCTTGAGCTTCCCGGCCTCGATCGCCAGCCGCAGTGCGGCCAGCGCCATGACGGTACCGCCCTTCATGTCGTAAATGGCCGGACCGAAACATTTATCGCCCTCGCGCCGGACCGACAGCTTGCCGGCGAGCGTACCGACGGGGTGCACGGTGTCGGCGTGCGCAATCAACAGCAGACCTGCCGCCTCGGTCCGCCCGGGGCGCCGGCAGCGCAGGATGTCACCGAGGCCTTCGCGACCCGGCAGGCGCTCGACCTGGAAGCCGAGGCTGCCGATCCGAGAGGCAATAAAACTTTGCATCCGGTTGACGGCGGCAGCGTCATAGGTCGGGCTCTCGATCTTGACCCACTCGATCAGCTCGGCGAGCAGCGCGTCGCTGGAAAAGCTGGAGACGTTAATCATGCTGGGTATCCCGAATTAGGCGTCGGCCTCGGTCTAGGTTTCAAACATGGCGTCGATCGGAACACGATAGCCGTTGGCCAGGCGATTGGTGGCATTTGCCAGGCCGACGACGGCCATGAGCTCACCGAACATGGCCTCCGTCATGCCGGCCTTGCGCGCGGCTGCGCTGTGGCTGGCAATACAATAGCCGCAACCGTTGGTGACGCTGACGGCCACGTAAAGCATCTCCTTGACCAGCGGATCGAGGGCGCCCGGGGCCATCACCTCTTTGACGCCCTGCCAGGTGCGCGCCAGCAGGGCTGGATCACGCGCCAAATATTTCCAGAAATTGTTGACGTCGGGCACGTTGCGCGTGCGCTTGATGTCGTCGAATACGGCGAGCACCTCGGGATGGGGCGCGGTAGCCTTTTTGCTTTTGGTCTTGGTCTTCTGCATGAATTTCTCCTTGGGCAGCGCCGGTGCAAGCATTGTAGGCATTTTGGCGGAGGATGGCGCAAACCTTGTTGACACCGCGCATGCGCCTGTGACCATTGTTTTTTGCAAATGAGGACGTTTTTCCGGGAGTGAAACAAAATGCGTGCCCTCACTGTGGCCTCCCTCACTGTGGCCTGGCGTGCCGCGGCACTGTCCTTGGCGGTGCTTGCTTGGCTTGCCCAGTCCTCGCAAGCTCAGGCGCAGCGAAAGTTCACCTTCGCCTATGACCAGCCGCGCGCCACGGCCTACGGCATTGCCGCCGACATCTTCGATGCCAAGCTGAAGGAGCTGAGCGGTGGCAAGATGAGCATCGACCAGTTCCCTGGCGCCCAATTGGGGCAGGAACCGGTGATGCTGCAGAAGATCCGCTCGGGCGATATCGACTTTGTCATCACTTCGACGGCCAACGCCTCCACGGTCGCCCCGCAAGCAGGCGTGCTCTCGTTGCACTTCATCTTCCGCGATCAGAAGCATTTGGCCAACACGATCGGCGATGCCAACGTGTCGAAAGCGTTCCGCGAGATGGTGAAGGACTCGGTGCAAGGCGCGCAGGTCCTCGCCCTGATGACCATGGGCATGCGCAATATGTACAGCAAAAAGGAAATCAAAAGCATCGAAGACGTGAAGGGCCAAAAGGTGCGCGTGCAGGCTACCAAGACTGAGGACACGCACTTCCCGGCCTACGGTGCCCAAACCGTGCACATGCCGTTCGGCGAGGTTTACACCTCGCTGCAGACGGGTGTCGTCAACGTCGCCGAGAATGGCGTCAACGTTTACATGGCCAACAAGCACTACGAGGTGGCACCCATCCTGTCGCTCACCGAGCACGAAGCCAACAACAACTGCATCTGGGTCAGCGACAAGACCTGGAACAGTCTGAGCGATCAAGAAAAGCAGTGGGTCCAGGCCGCCGCCGACGAGGTTGGCAAGACCGAGCCCGCCAAGGCGTTGCAACTTGAGGCCGACTCCGCCGAAAAGCTCAAAAAAATGGGGGTGAAGGTGGTCGATGGGGTCGATAAATCGGGCTTCGCGGCGGCAGCTCAGCCGATTCAGGACCAACTTGCCAAGGAGCTGGGACCCCACGCCGTGAAGATCCTCGAGCTGGTCCGCAACATCAAATGACCCGGTTCGCGATTTGACCGACCGGCGACGGCGCGACATGCGCCGTCGCCCACGGCTTGCCTGCTGGGGTGCGTTCCGTGCATCAGTCCTTAGTCATTGCCCGCCATCGCCACCTTAAATGGAAGGCGCTGGATCCGCTCGAGCATCTCCTCATGGTATTGTGTGGGATCTCGATCGGCGGCTTCACGCTTTCGGTTTTTTGCGATGTCGTGACCCGCGAGCTTGGCACCCCCTGGCTTTGGCTGCAGCTCGTCACAACGGGCTTTTTCGCCTGGGGCGTCTTCATTGGCATGGCCACGGCGACGCGACGCATCGATCACCTCAATCTCGTGGAAATTACCAAGCGCATGCGCGGACCCAAGCGCAGCCTGCTCGAGATCACCAACCGGGTCATCATTCTGTTGGTTGGGCTGGCGATGGTCGTGTTTGGCACGCAGAATTGTCTCAACGACATGGGAAGCTTTCGCGCACCCTCCCTGCTTCCGCTGGCGACCTACACGGCGAGCGTCCCCGTTGCCGGCGCGCTGATCGTGCTGTTTGCCGTCGAGCAAATCGTCAATGGCTGGCGTCACGGTTTCGAGGGGCCGGAAGACGCCGACGATTTCGCGGGCATCGTGAAATGAGCAACGGCGCGATTCTGCTGCTCATGACCGGCCTTTTTTTGGGCTTGGGTTACATGGGCGTCCCGGTCGCGTTCGCGCTGATGGCCGGCGTTTTGGTCGCCTGCGGCCTGACCCCGATCAGTATGCAGTCGATGGTCGGGCAGATGTTCCATGGCATCGATTCGGAAATCCTGCTGGCGGTGCCGTTCTTTTTGCTGGTCGGCGAGCTGATGACCTCGGCGGACGTCACCAACCGCATGATCCGCTTGGCCCAGACGATGGTCGGGCATCTGCGCGGCGGCCTGGCGCAGGTCGTGACCCTGTTCAGCATGTTTTTTGCCGGCATTTCCGGCTCGTCGACGGCCGATGTTGCGGTCCTCAGCCGCACCGTCGCCCCAGAGATGACGAGAGAAGGCTACGACCGCGCTTTCACGTCGGCCCTGATTGCCTGCGCTTCGACGATGGCGAACCTGATCCCGCCGAGTATCATGGCGGTGGTCTACGGCGCCACCGGCAACGTCTCCATTGGCGGACTGTTCCTGGCCGGCATCGTGCCCGGCCTGCTGATCGGCATCGGCCTGATGATCTACTCACATTTTTTCGGGCCGACCGGCCTGCGCAAGCCCCGCGCCAGCCTGTGCGAGTTCGCGGCTGCGACACGCGCCTCGGTGCTGCCACTGATGATACCGCTCATCATCATGGGTGGCATCCTGACGGGCTGGTTCACCCCGACCGAGGCCGGCATGGTGGCATCGGTCTATATCATCCTGGTGCTGGTGCCGCTGCTCGCCCGCGGCCACATTCGCCATCTGCCACGCGATTTCGTCTACACGGGGCTGCTTTATTCGATTCCGCTGGCGCTGGTCGCGGCGGCTTCCGCCTTCGGCTGGATGCTCGCTTACTTGCGCGGTCCCGATATCGTCTCGGGTTGGATTGAACTGATCGCCGGCCATGACGGCCGCATCATCATGTTCTTGCTGGTGCTGCTCTTCATTGTGATCGGCGATTTCATGGATGCCGTTCCTGCGATCATCATCTTCATGCCGATCGTCATCAAGCTCAATGAGCTGGGCGATATCAATTCGCTTCACATGGGCGTGGTTTTAATCACCACGCTGGTGTTCGGGCTGATTACGCCACCCTACGGCCTATCCTTGCTCGTGGCCTCGAAATTTGTTGGCGTGGCATTCAGCAGGGCCATGTTTGCTTCCCTGCCGATCTATGTCGTGTTTTTCGCGACCATTGCCTTCACGGTGTTATTCCCGAGCATGGTGCTGTATTTGCCGAAGCTGTTTTTGCCGGAGTCCGTGGGCTGTTTCAAAAGTCCGAGCGGGACGGGCTACATCTGCCCCAAGTAGATCGCCGCTGCTCTCGAGCGCCGCCGACACGATTCTCGATCGCCGCCGAGTAGAACAGAGAGCTAACCGTCCACGACCAGCTTTGCCGCGAGCAGCTCTGCAAGTCAGGAGCGCGACGTGCCGCGTGCCACGGCTCCATGCTGCGCCGCGGCGTACCGGCGGCCAGCTCGAGCGCCGCATTTCGTGAACTCCCGCCTTTTGCTTGCCTCCTTGCGCTCATGGCCGGGGATAGCCATCTCGACGGTGGCCGCCAGCGGGAACCAACCCGCGAGCTTGCGTATTCAGGTGAGGTTAAGGCGAGCGAATATAACTGTTCGCGGCACCGCCGGCCTCGTACACGGGACGCGCCGAATCAGCAATGGTCGGTGCGCCGCCAGGAGATCAACCCCGATGTCCAATCCCCAAGCGCGCCCAGAAACCAGCGTCCTCCTGAGCAAGGCGTTGCAGCATGTGCGCAGAAGCGTCGGGCGCGCCATCGGGCGCTCGCTGTTGGTCATTGGGCTTTTGGGTGGTGGCCTTTTGGGCGGTGCAAGCCTGGCCGAGGCGGCGGGGCTCGAAGGCTCCTGGTCGGGCGGCGGCACGGTGAGGTTTGCCTCGGGAGCGGAAGAGCAGGCGCGCTGCCGCGCCCACTACAGCCGTCGCTCCAACGCCGTTTACGTCTTGCGCGCGACCTGTGCCACCGCGTCGGGCAAGGCCGCGCAAAGCGCCACCCTGCAAAAGGTCGGCGACAACCGCTATTCCGGCACCTTCTACAACAGTGACTACGACATTACCGGGCGCATCTACGTGATTTTGCGCGGCAGCAGTCAAAGCGTGCGCCTGACCAGCAGTAGCGGCTCGGCGTCGTTCCGGCTCAGCCGTTAGTTCGACGCCACCGCCGGGCGCGCGCACGCGCCCGCAGCGTTGACAGCCTCCCTCGAACCTCCTTTGCTGCCTCCTTTGCCGCCAAGGCTCGAGACTTGGCGAGGAGCTCGGAGGGGAGCGGGTCGGCGATGGTCGTCGGCATTATCATCGGAGCCATCGCGGGCCTCCTGCTCGCGATCGTGCTCAACCGCCGCCAGGCGGACAAGCCGGCGCCACCGTCGCGCGGGCCCGCGCCGGTGGCGGCTCCCGAGGCCTCGACGGCGGAGCCGGCGACGCTGACGGCGCGCTTGCATCGCTTGGAGGGAACCTTCGCCGCCTATTCGGCCAACTACGCCCATCCCCGCGAACTGGAGGACCAGGCAGGCTTCAAGGAGGCCACCAGCCTGTTGGCCGAACCGGCGGTGTCGCTCGAGATTGTCAGCCAGTACGCACTCGGGAACAATTGGGCGCTCTCCTGCGCCGCCTTGGCCGCGCTCGCGCAACGCCCCGACGGCAGCGAGCTTGCCGAGGCGATCAGCGCCGATTTCGACAAACTGCAGCTGTGGGCCATGTTCTTCGCCCTCAAATACCTGTGTGGGCTGGAGAGGCGGCCGCCGGTCGGTGAGCCGCTGGCGGCCGCCAAGGAATGGTGGGCCGAGAACGTGCTCATGCTGTCCTTTTTTCGCGACTACTTCAGCCAGCGGGCAGCCAAAGCCGACAGCGCCACCTTCGGCGCCTCCCTGGCGCGGACCCCGGCGGCGTCCCGGGGCGCCATTAGAGGCTTTCTCGAGCGCGTCAATCATCCCATGGCCACGGCGCTGACGGGTGAGCTCGATAGCCTGCAGCGGAGCAATATCGACCGCGGTTTTCTCGCCTCGTTCGGCCGCTTTTGGGCCGACGGCAAGGAGGATCAGCTGCTGATCGAACTCGACGAGTGGGGCGAGGCGCTGGAGGCTGCGCAGGCGGGCGCCCAGGTGACGCCGGTGCGCTCGCTGCTGGTGAGCGGCGAGCCCCGGGTCGGCAAGACCTCGTTCCTGCAGCTGCTGGCGCGCCGACTGGCGCGGCGCGGCTGGACGATTTTCGAGGCGGGGGGCGCCGATCTGATGGCGGGCCAGCAGTGGTTCGGCCAGCTCGAGGGGCGCATTCAGCGCACCCTCGAAGAAGCGGCCGTGAGCAAGAAGCTGATCTGGTACATTCCCGACATCCTGCAGCTGGCGCGCAGCGGCACGCACCAGGGCCAGGCGGCAAGCATTCTCGATCAGATCCTGCCCGCCATTCAGGCCGGGCGGCTGCTGGTGTGGACCGAGGTTTCGCCCAAGACCATGGCGCGGCTCCTGCAGTTCCGCCCGGCCCTGCGCGGCCTGTTGGAAATCGTGCGTCTCGAACCGCTAGACCAACAGCGCACGGCGGCGCTGGCGGAGAGCCTGGTTGAGCGCCTGGCTGCCAAGACACACCTCAAATTCGAGCCCGGCGCGATCGATGCGGCGCTGGCCTCGGCGCGCCAGTACATGGGTTCGGGCAATCTTCCCGGCTCCGCCATCGATTTGATCCGGCTCACCGCCAACCGGGCCGGCAAGGGCGGCGGCGCCAAGGTCGCGGCCCGCGACGTCATCGCCACCCTGTCGCAATTGACCGGGCTGCCGATCGGCATTCTCGACAACCAGGAGCGCATAGACCTCGGCGAGATCCGCGCCTACTTCTGCGCCCGAGTGATCGGCCAGAACGAGGCCGTGGCGGCCATCGTCGAGCGTATCGCCATGTTGAAGGCGGGCCTCAACGACCCCGGCAAGCCGATCGGGGTATTGTTGTTCGCCGGCTCGACGGGGACCGGCAAGACGGAGCTTGCCAAAACCACGGCGGAATATCTATTCGGCTCGACCGATCGCCTCATTCGCCTCGACATGAGCGAGTTTCAGGCGGCCGAGGCCACCGCCAAGATCATCGGCGACGGCGGCGTCGGCGGCGAAACAGATTCCCTGATCGCCCGCGTGCGCAAGCAGCCCTTTTCCGTGGTCCTGCTCGATGAGTTCGAGAAGGCGCATCCCAACATTTGGGACCTGTTCTTGCAGGTGTTCGACGATGGACGCTTGACGGACACGCTGGGGCAGGTCGCCGACTTTCGTCATTGCATGATCATTCTGACCACCAATCTCGGCGCCACCAGCCACGAGGGTCGAGGACTGGGCTTTGCGCCGGCCGGCCAGAGCTTCACCGACGAGCAGGTGCTGCGCGCCATCGGCCAGACCTTCCGCCCCGAATTCCAGAACCGCCTCGACAAAGTGATCGTGTTCCGGCCGTTGACGCGCGAGCTTATGCGCGAGATCCTGAAGAAGGAGCTCAATGCCGTGCTCGACCGGCGCGGCCTCAAGGACCGCGAATGGGCGGTGGAATGGGAGGCCTCGGCGCAGGATTTCCTACTGGAGAAGGGCTTTTCCGCCGCGATGGGGGCGCGGCCGCTCAAGCGGGCCATCGACCAGTATGTGATCGCGCCATTGGCGGCGACCATCGTCGAGCGGCGCTTTCCAGAAGGGGACCAATTCGTGTTCGTGCGCAGCGACGGCCGCGCCATCCAGGCCGAGTTCGTGGACCCCGACAGCGAGGCGGGGTTCGACGGCGCCGAGGTCGGCGAGGGCGCGCCGGGCCTGCTCGCCATCGTGCTCAAGCCGACGGCGGCTGCGGCCGAACTGGCGCTACTGGCCAGCGAGTTCCAGATCATCGAGCAGTCCCTGGCCTCGGCCGAGTGGGAGACGCTGCGGGGCGACCTGGCCCAGGAGATGTCCGCCGCCGACTTCTGGAGAAAGCCCGGTCGGCACGTGACCCTTGTGCGCCTGGCATTGATCGACCGCGTTGCGGCGGCCATGGAGACGGCGAGCGCGCTACACACGCGCATGCTGCGCGGACGCGAGCGCCGCGGCAACACCTCGCGCGAGCTAACCGGGCGGCTGGCGCTGCAGCTCCACTTGATCAAGGAAGGCATCAGGGACGCCATCGAGGCCGCCCCGATCGAGGTGGCGTTGCAGGTCGAGCCGGTGTTTGAGAAGCCCGCCGAGCACCAGGCCACGCGCCAATGGTGTGGGCAGCTCCTGGACATGTATCGCGGCTGGGCCAACAACCGGCACATGCAGCTGAGCCAATACAGCCCCGCTCAGCTGCGCCACCCACGCTTGCTGATCAGCGGTTTTGGCGCTCACCGTGTGCTGGCGCAGGAGGTGGGGCTGCACGTGTTCGAGGCCGATGAGGAAAAAGGCCCGCGCCGCGCCACGGCGCGGGTGATGATTGCCGTGGCGCCGCTCGGCGACATGCCGCTGGAAAGGCAAGCGCGGCTGCTGGCGGAGGCGTTCGAGGCAAGCCCGCGCCCGGGTAGCATCGTGCGCCGTTACCGCAGCACACCGTCGCCGTTGGTGCGCAATATGAACGGGAGCTGGCGCAGCGGCCGGCTCGACGCCGTGCTGCGGGGTGACTTCGATCTGATCGCGGCCAGCCAATCGTAGCCGTCGCCGCCAGCTGGCGCGGGCCGGCGCAGCGCCAGGCCATCGGCCGAAACTTTTCTTCACCCTACCAAAGCTGCACGATATGCTTTGCGCGGGGGCCGGACCACAGGAGGAAATCGCAATGGCAGTGGCGATGAGCGGTGCGGCGGCCAGCGCGGCAAAGGCAAAGCGCGTCGAGATGCTGATCGACGGCGGCTGGGTTGGCGGCGGCTCCGGCGACTGGATCGGCGTCGAAAGCCCGGGCAATCGCCGCGTGTTTGCCAGCGTCCCGCGCGGCAATGCCGCCGACGTCGATCGCGCCGTCAAGGCCGCGACGGCGGCCTTTGCGAGCTGGAGCAAGGTGGCGCCGCGGGAGCGTGGACGCTTGCTGCAGAAGATCGCCGATGCCGTGGACGGGCGCGTCGAGGAGCTGGCAAAGATCATTGCCGAGGAGACCGGCAACGCCATTCGCACGCAGGCGCGACCCGAGGCCAAGAATTCGGCCGATATCATGCGCTACTTCGGTGGCCTCGCCAGCGAGCTCAAAGGCGAAACCATCCCGCTCGGCGAGCAGGTGCTGAGCTATACGCGCCGTGAGCCGATCGGCGTGGTCGGCGCCATCATTCCGTGGAATGCCCCGGTGCTGTTGGCGACCTTGAAGATCGCACCCGCGCTCTGCGCCGGCAACACGCTGGTGCTCAAGGCAGCGGAGGATGCCCCGCTTGGCGTGCTGTGGCTGGCCAGGATTTGTCAGGAGCACCTGCCCAAGGGCGTGCTCAATGTCATCACCGGCTACGGCGAGGAGGCCGGCGCGGCCCTTGCCAGCCATCACGGTGTGCGCAAATTGTCCTTCACCGGCTCGACCGAGGTCGGCAAGCTCATCATGCGGGCGGCGGCGGACCGGATCGTACCGGTTTCCTTGGAGCTCGGCGGCAAGAGCCCGTCCATTGTCTATCCCGACGCCATGGCAGATTGGGTTGTCGACGGCATCATCGCCGCGATGCGCTTCACCCGGCAAAGCCAGTCCTGCACCGCCGGCTCGCGCTTGTTCCTGCACGCCGATATTTTCGACGCCTTCCTGGCGGCGTTGGCGGAAAAGACCGCCAAACTCAGGATTGGCGACCCCTTGGAGGAGACGAGCGACATCGGCGCGATCATCAATGAGAAACAATTCAAGAAGGTGTGCGGCTACGTCGAGGAAGGCCTAAAGCAGCCGGGGTCCAAGCTGCTGTTCGGCGGCCTGCCGCCGAGCTCCGGTCCGCTGGCTGCGGGTTATTTTGCGCTGCCGACGGTGTTTGCCAACGCCGCCAACGACTGGCGCCTGGCGCGCGAGGAGATCTTCGGTCCCGTTCTCGTCGCCATTCGCTGGACCGATGAGGCCGAGGCCATTCGCATGGCCAACGACTCGCACTATGGGCTCGCCGCCTACGTGTGGACCCGCGATATCGGTCGGGCGCTGCGTGCCGCGCACAGCATCGAAGCCGGCTGGGTGCAGATCAATCAAGGCCTTGGGCAATCGCCCGGCCATTCCTATGGTGGCGTCAAGCAGAGCGGAATTGGGCGCGAATTCTCGCTCGAGGGCATGCTCGACAGCTTCACGCAGCGCAAGAACGTTACCGTCAATCTCAACACCCCCTCACATTGAGACGACGGCCGCGGCGCGGCCGGCAAAGAACCGGGAGAAGCAAGGCGATGGCGCGTGTCGGATTCATCGGTGTCGGCAACATGGGCAGCCTGATGGCGCGCAATCTCATCAAGGCCGGACATCACCTGAAGGTCTACGACCTGTCGGAGGACGCCGTCAACTTCGTGGTGCAGTCCGGTGCCAAGCGCGCTGCCTCCGTCAAGGATGCGGTCGCCGACGTCGAATTCGTGGTGACCATGCTGCCGGTCGGCGAAAACGTACGCGCGGTCTTCCTCGAGGACGGCGTGCTGGCCGCCGCCGACCGGAACGCGCTCTTGATCGATTCCTCCACCATCGACGTGGAGACCGCACACGCCGTGCACACGGCCGCCACCGCCGCGGGCTTCGGCATGCTCGATGCGCCCGTTTCGGGGGGCGTTGTCGGCGCCGAGGCCGCAACCCTGACCTTCATGTGCGGAGGTGACAAAGCAACGTTTCTCAAGGCCCGGCCCCTGCTCGAGGCCATGGGCAAGAACATCGTGCACTGCGGCGGGCCCGGCTACGGGCAGGTCACCAAGATCTGCAACAATATGGTGGCGGGCATCACGGCGTTGGCACTGTCGGAGGCCTTCGTCATGGGGGAAAAGCTGGGCGTCGAGCGGCAGACGCTCTACGACGTGTTGTCGACCTCGACGGCCGGCTCGGTAATCTTGACGCGGATGTGTCCGATGCCCGGTGCGGTGGCGGCGGCCGCCTCGAGCCATGGTTTCAAGCCGGGCTTCGCCGCCAAACTGATGCTGAAAGACCTGCGCCTTTCACAAGCGGCGGCCCAGATGGCCGGCACCGCAACGCCGCTGGGCGCCGCGGCGACCGCGGCCTATGCCATGCACATCTCCAACGGTCATGGCGATCTCGACATGAGCAGCATCGTTAAGTTGATCAACCCGGAGATCTAGACCACGGCGCGGGATCGCGGCGATGCTCTCGGGGGGCCGCGCGATCCGCTCTTTGCCGTGCGGAAGCTCGGCGTTTGCTGGAGGGGATGGGATAGTCAATGCCGATCGACAAGCGCGTCAGCACGGCCGCCGCAGCCCTGGCCGACGTCGGTGATGGGGCGACGGTCTTCATCTCAGGCTTTGGCGGGGCCGGCTTTCCCAACGTGCTGATCCGCGCCTTGCGCGAGCGCGCCCCGAAGAATCTGACCCTGGTGGTCAACTCGGCGACGCACCGCTATTCGCTGACCCACGAGCTGATCGCGGCCGGGCTGGTGCGCAAGGTCGTGTGCACGGCCGCGCGCGGCCACGACAAGGAGCCCTCGCCGTTCGAGCGACTGTGGGTTGCGGGCAAGATCGAACTCGAGTGCGTGCCGCAGGGCACCTTTGCCGAACGGATCCGTGCCGGCGGCGCCGGCATTCCCGCCTTTTATACGCCGGTTGGGTTCGGCACGGCGCTCGCCGACGGCAAAGAGGTCCGCATCTTCGATGGCCGCCAGCACGTCCTGGAACACGCGATCAAGGGCGATGTGGCGCTGGTGCGCGCCGATACCGCCGATCGCTACGGCAATCTAAAGTTCCGTTATGCGCAAATGAACTTTGGTCCGGTGATGGCAACGGCGGCAAAACTGGCACTCGCCGAGGTGGCAAAGGTGCTCGACGAGCCGATCCCACACGAGCGCGTGCAGCTGCCCGGAGCCTACATCGATCGCGTCGTGGCGGTGGGTGCCTAGTCATGCAGCCCCTCAATCGCTTGCAGATGGCGTGGCGCGCCGCCCAGGACATCGGCGAAGGCATGCTTGTCAACCTGGGCATCGGCATGCCGGTGGCGGTTGCCGACTATCTCAAGGGCGACCTCGACGTCTTCTTTCAGTCCGAGAACGGCGTCATTGGCGTCGGCCCGTTGGCGACGGCCGAGCATGCCGACAGCGATCTTGTCGACGCCGGCAGCCGCCGCATTACGCTGCGGCCGGGCGCCGCTATCGTCGATTCTTCCTGGTCCTTCGCCATGATCCGCGGCGGACATATCGACGTCACCATCCTCGGCGCCTTCGAGGTGGCAAGCAACGGCGACCTCGCCAATTGGGACATGCGCTCGACGAGCAAAGGCCCGCTGGTTGGCGGCGCCATGGATTTGGCGGCGGGCGCCCGGCAGGTCTGGGTGATGATGGAACACGTCACTCGCCGCGGCACGCCGCGGTTGCTCGAGCGCTGTACGCTGCCCTTGACGGCCGTGCGCTGCGTCACCCGCGTTTATACCGATCTCGCGGTCGTCGACATCACGCCGGCGGGACTGCTGGTGCGCGAAATGCTGGCGGGTATGAACCAAGCCGAGCTGCAGGCGCGCACGGGCGCACCCCTGGCATTCGCCGGCGATTGCGGGACGCTGCTCACCCCAGCATTGGGCTAGGGATCGACGGCCGTCATGGATTTTATCGAGGTCAACGGCACGGCGTTACGTTACGAGCTCCGCGGCAGCGGCGCCCGTACGGTGGTCTTGCTGCACGAGATGGGCGGCGCGCTCGAGAGCTGGGACCTGGTGGCGCCGCAGCTTGCCAGCGGCAGTCGCGTCCTGCGCTATGATACGCGCGGCGCCGGCCTGTCGGAGAAAATCCGCGGCAGCCTCAGCATCGACACCATGGTTGCCGACCTGATGGCGCTACTCGATGCGCTCGAAATCGGCAACAGGGTCGTGCTGGTGGGAATGGCGGTCGGCGGCGCGATCGCGCTCGCCGCCGCCGCGCGTCACCCCGAGCGCGTGGCCGCGGTCGTGGCCAGCAGTCCCGCAACCGGCATTGCTGCAGATCGTCGCGCCGCCGTGCTGGCACGCGTCGAGCGCATGGAGCGTGAAGGCCTGCGCGCGGTGCTCGACGGTCTCGACAACGGCTACCCCGCCGAGCTGCGCGGCGATTGGCCTCGCTTTGCCGCCTTCCGGG
>DASTMQ010000213.1:0-2228 GCA_035714005.1 Hyphomicrobiaceae bacterium | reverse complement strand
ACCGACGTGAGCGTCGCCGTGGAAATTGAGCCCAGGGCTTCGACCATTTTGGCGTCCGCAAGCTTGGCTTCACTCGGCATCAGCAGGCCTCGTTATGCAGGGGGTGAGCGGGGGTGAGGGGCAGGCAAAGGCTGGCGCGTTTGGCAAACGGCAGGGCGTTGGTGGAGGTGTGGCCAGGGCACAAGGGGCACAAGGGGTATAAGGGGCACAAAAGGCATGGGCCAAGCCAGGAGCTGCGCCATTGCACCGGCAAAACGAAACCCTTTGCTGCACGGCGTCCCAGGGGCGTGCCCGAGGACGCCCGAGGACGCCGGCCTTGCCTAAGTCGTGGGAAAATCGGCGCGGTTCAAAAACTGGCCGGCGCTGAAGATCAGCGGCGTCCCTTCGCGGTAGGTCGCGTGCAGCACGCGCCCCAGAAAGACCACGTGGTCGCCGCCGTCCATGGTCGATTCGGCGCGGCACTCGAAGGTTGCCAAGCTGTTGGTGATTAGCGGACAGCCGCCGTGGCCGCGCGTGAAGGCAACGCTGGCGAACTTGTCGTCCCGGCGCGTGGCAAAATGGCGGGCCAGCGCCTCCTGCTCGGCACCGAGGATGCTGACGGTAAAAAAGCCCGCGCGCATGAAGCCGGAAAAGGAAGAGGCCTTGCGGTTGAGGCTCCACAGCACCAGCGGCGGGTCGAGCGAGACGGCGGCAAAGGAGTTGGCGGTAAGGCCGACGAGGTCGGCCTCCGGCGTGCAGGTGGCAACGACGACCACGCCGGTGGCAAAGCGCCCGAGCGCCTGGCGCAGGCCGGCGTTGTCCAGCACATCCCCATTGCGAGAGACGGTCCGGTGCGTCATGCCAACGGAGCTCCACTGCGCCGCGCGCCGCCCCGCCCATCGGGGGGCAACGCCCGCTGCCCTACCCTAATACGTTGAGTGCATCCATTCGGCAAAATAATATGTTCTGGCAGAGGCGATTACAATTCCAGATGGCAACAACCGATGCCGGGCAGTGTGCGCGACCTGACCTTGTTCGTCGCGGTTTACGAGCAGCGCTCGTTCACCGCCGCCGCTGAGCGCGAAGGCGCAACCCAATCCGGCGTGTCGCAGCATATTCGCAAGCTCGAAGACACGCTCGGCGTGCGCCTGTTCACGCGCAGCAAGGGCGAGGTGCAGCCGACGCCGGCGGGCGATGCGCTCTACCTCAAGTCGATCGATATCCTGCGCCTTTACGATGCCGCCAAGCAGGCGGTGCGGAGCTACGGCAAAGGTCTCGAGGGCCCGCTGGTGGTGGGCCTGATGCCAACCATGACGCGCTCGGTTCTGGCACCGGCGCTGGCGCGCTTCGTCGCCGACAATCCCAACGTATCCATCAACGTCATCGAAGCCTACAGCGCCACGCTGACGCAACAGGTACGAGCCGCCGAGATCGACTTTGCCATCGTGCCGGCCTTCGCCTGCCCGCCGGGTTTGAGCAGCCGCTTGTTTCTGCGCACGCCCGAGGTTCTGGTCTCCAACCCCAGCTCAGGCCTCGCGCACGGCGCCCCCGTACGGCTCGCCGGCCTGTCCCCGGTGAAACTGGTACTGCCGGGCCGAGGCAACACGCGCCGCCATACGCTCGAGACCTACTGCGCGGCCAACGGTGTCAGCATCGAGCGCCTCATCGAGCTCGACGCCATGCTGGCCACGCTCGATCTGGTCGCGCGCAGCGACTGGATGACGGTGTTGCCGGGTATCATGATGGCGCTGGACGACGGCACGCAGCACCGCGTCAATCCGCTGGCCGAGCCGCCGTTCTGGCTCGACCTGGTGCTGATCGAACCCTCGCACCGCAGCATGACGACGGCGGCGCTCGCGTTTCTGGCCGCGCTGGAAGCTGAGGCGCAGCGGCTCAATCTGCGCTGGAGCGAGCCCGACGGCGCGGCGCGCGCGGAGCATACCCCGCGGCGGCTCGGGCTCACTCGGCGGCGGCCCGCCCGACGGCCGCGGGCCGGCGCGTCTTGATCACCACCTTGATGGCGTCCTCGACGCGTTCGCGCGCGTAGCGCAACGCTTCCGGTAGCTCGCCCAGCTCAAAGGTATGGGTGTGGATCTTGCGCGCATCGAACTGCTTGCGGCGCATGAAGGCCTCGGCGCGGTGCGTGGCACTGCGGCCCTCGCCGCGAATACCGTAAACATAAATGTTGTTGCGGACGATGTGGGCCACGTCCACGGGCACCGGCGCGTGCGGGAAGGCGGCGAGGCACA
>DASTMQ010000212.1:0-17745 GCA_035714005.1 Hyphomicrobiaceae bacterium | reverse complement strand
CAGCTGAGCCGCCGCGTTCACCTTCGACCGTCACCATCACCCGACCGTCACCCAACGAGTACTTGATCAGCACTTGGGGATCAGCGAGGCGCATGGCAAAGCGAGCCGACGAGCAAGCCCAACTCCCCACGCACGGCGCCGCGGTGCTGCCCAGCGTGAGGGTCGACAGCTACAACCTCGAGGTCGAGGACGAGGAGGGCTTTGTCGGCGACAGGGCGAGCAAGACCGCGTTCTGGGAGATCGTCGACAAGTGGCGACAGACGCTGAAGGAGCTTGGCGAGGATCCCCTCGGCGACAAACCCAGTGAGGACATCGGCAAGAAGAAGCTCGCAACACTCCTGAGCGAGGGTGATCCCATCGCCGCCGGTGTGGTGCAGAGCGCGGTCGAGGAATTCGCCCAAGAGCTGGCCCAGGTCATTCGCCGTTTCTTGCGCCTCAAGGATTGGCGGGACACGGAATGCCTCGTCATCGGCGGTGGCTTTAGCGCCGGTCGCATCGGTGAGCTGGCGGTCGCACGCGCCGGCCTGCTGCTCAAAGCCGACGGCGTTGCCGTCGACCTTGAGCTCATTCGCAACGATCCCGATCATGCCGGTCTCATCGGTGCCGCGCATCTGCTGCCGGCGTGGATGCTGAAAGGTTACGACGCAATTCTCGCGGTCGACGTCGGTGGCACCAACATCCGCGCTGGGGTGGTCGAGCTCAATCTTGGCAAGTCCAGCGACCTCGGCAAGGCGGAAGTGGCGCGCTCGACCTTGTGGCGCCACAGCGAGGAAGACATCAAGCGTGACGACGCCGTGGAAGAGCTGATCGGCATGCTGAAAGACCTGATCGATTGGAGCCGGAAGAACAAGGTCGCGTTGGCACCCTTGATCGGCATCGGCTGCCCCGGCATCATTCACGAGGATGGCTCGATTGCGCGCGGCGCCCAGAACCTGCCGGGCAACTGGGAGAGCAGCCGCTTCAACCTGCCGGCAAGCCTGCGCGAGGGCATACCCAAGATCGAGGAGCACGAAACCGTGGCCGTAATGCACAACGACGCCGTCGTGCAAGGCTTGAGCGAGCTGCCAAACGTCAAGAACCGCACGCACTGGGGCGTGCTCACCATCGGCACCGGCCTCGGCAACGCCCGCTTTACCAATCGACACGAGGGGAAAAGCCGCAACGGCAAGGGCAAGGACGAAAAAAGCAAGGGCGACAAGGCCAAGGACTGAAAGCCTGCTGGCTGGCAGCCCGCGCTCAGGCGGCCGAGGCCGCGCCCGGCGCCCCGGCCCGGCGGTATGGCCGCAGGTAAAGCCGTTCGACGTCGTGAGCCGGAAGCGGCTTGCTGAACAGATAACCCTGCATTTCGGTGCAGCCCTCAAAAGCCACGGCGGCGCGTTGCTCTTGCGTCTCGACGCCCTCGGCGGTCGTCGTCATGCCGAGCCCCCTGGCCATGGCGGTGATGGCGCGCACGATATTGATCGCACTCACGCCCTCGGTGATGTTTTCGATGAAGGAGCGGTCGATCTTGATCTTGTCGAACGGGAAGCTCTGCAGATAACTGAGCGAGGAATAGCCCGTACCGAAATCGTCCATCGAGATCCTGACACCCAAGGCCCGCAGACCATAAAGTGTCGCCAATGTCGTTTCGTTGTCTTGCAGCAGTACCGCCTCGGTGATTTCGAGCTCCAGGCGCTCGGCGGCGAGCCCCGATTGGCGCAGCGCGCCGATTACCACGTCGATGAGGCCTGGGCTGCGGAACTGTAGGGCCGAAAGATTGACGGCCACCTTCAGGCCGTCGGGCCAGGTTGCGGCCACCGCACAGGCCTCCCTCAGCGCCCATTCGCCAAGTGCAACGATGCAACCGATCTCCTCAGCGAGCGCGATGAACTGCGAGGGGGCGATCAGGCCCTTTTCGGGATGGCGCCAGCGGATCAGGGCCTCGAAGGCATTGATGCAATTGCTGGCGAGATCGACAATTGGCTGATAGTGAAGCTCGAACTGGCCGGCGCCGAGCGCCAGGCGTAGGTCGCGCTCCGTGCTGCGGCGCGCTTGCATTTGCGCATCCATCTCGGGCTCAAAGAAGCGCAGCGCACCGCGGCCGTCGCCCTTGGCTTTGTAGAGGGCGAGATCGGCGTTGCGCATTAACAGATCGCAGTTCATGCCATCGTCGCAGGCGATGGCAATGCCAATGCTGGTACCGACTACGAGCTGATGCTCATCGATCCGATAGCCCTCGCTCAGACGGTCGATGACCCGACGTGCCAGCGCGGCGGCATCGCCGGGCTCGTTGACGTCGACTTGCAGAATGGCAAATTCATCGCCGCCCATGCGCGCCAGCGTATCGCCGGCTCTGAGCAGACCGCGCAGCCTCTGCGTGACCATGGTCAGCAGCTTGTCGCCAGCGGCATGGCCCAGCGTATCATTGACATTCTTAAAGTGGTCGAGATCCAGGAGGTGCTGGGCCACCATGGCGCCGGGCCGGGCCTGGCGCAGCGCCTCCTCGAGCCGCTTGCCAAACAGCGTCCGATTGGGCAGCCCCGTGAGCGCATCGTGATGGGCCATGTAGGTGATGGTGGCCTCCGAGCGGCGCAGCTCGGTGATGTCCTGATGCGTGGTGACCCAACCGCCATCCGCCATCGGCTCGACGGCGACGGCGAGATGACGGCCATCGCCGAGCTCGGTGGTGTAGGGACCAAAGGCCTTGCCGGCCGGCAGACGCGCCAGCAGCGCCGCCACGAATTCCCCCGCGTTGCGTCCCGAGTTGCCGAGGCTACGGCTGAGGATCTGACGCAAGCTGCTGCCGACGCTGAGCTCGGAAGCTGACAGACCGTAGAGCTCCGCGTAGCGGCCATTGCACAGGACAAGACGTTGCTCGGCGTCGAACATGGCAAGCCCCTGCGCCATGTTGTTGAGCGCGGCATCGAGCTGCAAATTCTGCGCCGCGAGCTTGCGCTCTTGCTCCTTGAGCTTGACACTCGAGCTCGACAGCTCGTCCCACTGTCGCTGGAACAAGCTGCCCAGCTTGTGGCCGTAGACGGTGACGGCGATGACCATCAATAAAATCGCGCAGCCGAGTACGTACTCCAACACCTGCAGCTTTTTGGTGTGCTCGAGCTCGGCCAACCCCATGGTATTTTCTACATGCCGCAGGGTTTGCGAAAACGTATCCATTTGTTTCAAGACGTCGCCGTAACTGCGATCCATCGCCGCCATCTCGGCGGCGGCGGCGGCCTCATCGCCGCGGACGAAGTGACCGAGCAGCGTTTGGGTTTGCCGCACCATGGCACCCATGCTGACTTCCAGACCGCTGAAGGCGCGCGCAATGCCGCCGTCGTTGGCAACCTTTGCCGCGACCTCCCCCTTGAGGTGCTCAAGCCGTGGCCAGAAGGCCAACACCGCCGCATCGAAGCGCTCAAGTTCGTGGGCTGCGTCCCTGCTCTCAAACACGTCGTTTCCCGGGGTATTCACGAGACCGGCGCCGCGGCGCAGTTCGGCGACCCTGTCGTGCAGGGCGCTCCAGGTCAGATTGGCTTTGACCGTGTTGGAGAGAACCAAATTGACGTGATGGGTAAGAATGAGCCCGGAAACCACGGCCGCCAGATCGAATGCCGCAAGCAAATAGTAGACGTGATGGATCCGGGCACGCCGCTTGATCGCGCTCGCAGATTGAGCGAGCCAGGCGCGCCCCGCGCCCCTTGGGACCAGCGCGAACACATTTCCCCCCACGCGATGCCGGACGGCCAAGTCCGGTGCTCGACAAGCCCACCCGTCCGCCTTCCCATCACGGGCCGTGATGGGCAACGCCGACGATCCGCCCCTTAGGCCCTGAGGATTTATCCGCTAGGCGTTAAATAATCGCCCGCATGCGCGGCGAATAGTGCTTAAGGCTTTCTTTGCGCTTGCCCCGACCGCGCGCAGCCGCAGCGCAAAATCCGTCGACCCGCAGCAAAGGGGCATGTCGCGGACGGCCGCATCGGTCGGACAGGTGCCGGCCTGCCGCCGCCCGTGCTATCGTGCCGCCGCCGCCGGTCGGCAGCGGGCAATGGCATGGAGTTTGAGCCATGGCGGATAGCCAACATCACCTCGGGGCCTTGCGTGAGCTCAACCGCAACTTCGTGCGGGCCGTTGACACGGCCGACGTCGCCTGGTTCGACGCCAATCTCGCGACCGACTTCTACAATACCAATCCCGACGGTAGTTTTATCGATCGCGCCGCCTTTCTGGCGCAGATCGGCCGCGGCTCGTCGGTCAAAGACATTCGCGAACACGACGTCGTCATCCGCATTCTCGGCGACTTCGCCATCATTCATGCCCGCACGAGCTATCAGAAGCCGGACGGCACGCAAGGCGGCGGCCGCTATACCGACGATTGGTGTTGGCGCGATGGTCGCTGGCAATGCGTATCCGCGCATGTGACGCGCCTTTAGCGGCGCGAGGCGCGCCCGCCCCGTGCCAGAGAAAAAGTAGACGCCCTGGCTTTGCGTTTTGCGGGCGCGAGGCGCTGCGACCCCTGCCGGCCGCAGGCAACGAGGGCCCCAAAACCCAACTGCCTCAAACCAACCTGCTCTGCTCCACCGCCGCCTGGATGAATGAGGCAAACAGCGGGTGCGGCTCGAACGGGCGCGATTTCAGCTCGGGGTGGAACTGCACGCCGATGAACCAGGGATGCGTCGGCAGCTCGATGATCTCCGGCAAGAGTCCATCCGGCGACATCCCGCAAAATTTGATGCCGGCCTCCTCCAGTCGTTCGCGGTAGCGCGTGTTGACCTCGTAGCGGTGGCGATGGCGCTCGGAGATTTCCGTGGCGCCATAGATTGTCGCCACGCGGCTGCCCTTGGCGAGCCTGGCCGTGTAGGCGCCGAGCCGCATGGTGCCGCCGAGATTGCCATTGGCGGCGCGCTTCTCGAGCTCATTGCCGCGCATCCACTCCGTCATTAGGCCAACCACCGGCTCGGGGGTTGCTCCAAATTCGGTGGAGCCGGCGCCTTTCACGCCGGCCAGGTCGCGCGCCGCCTCGATGACGGCCATCTGCATGCCAAAGCAGATGCCGAAGTAGGGCACGCCGCGCTCGCGCGCAAAGCGGGCCGCCAGGATCTTGCCCTCCGAGCCACGCTCACCGAAGCCCCCAGGTACCAAAATGCCGTGCACATTTTCCAGGTAGGGTGCGGGATCCTCGCGCTCGAACACCTCGCTTTCAATCCACTCCAGTCTCACTTTCACACGGTTGGCAATGCCGCCGTGAAACAAGGCCTCGTTCAGCGACTTGTAGGCGTCCTTGAGACCCGTGTATTTGCCGACGATGGCGATGGTGACTTCGCCCTCGGGGTTGGCAATGGCATCGGCAATGGCTTGCCATTTTGCAAGCTTCGGCGGCTCGGCATCCTTGATGCCGAAGGCGGCCAGCACCTCCCGGTCGAGCCCTTCCCTGTGGTAGGCGAGCGGCACCTCGTAGATGGAGGCCACATCCAGTGCCTGAATTACCGCCTCCTCGCGCACATTGCAGAACAGCGCGATCTTCCGGCGCTCCGAACGTGGGATTTCGCGGTCACAGCGGCAGAGCAGAATGTCGGGTTGTATGCCAATCGAGCGCAGCTCCTTCACCGAATGCTGCGTCGGCTTGGTCTTGAGTTCGCCGGCGCTCGAGATAAACGGCAACAGCGTCAGGTGGATGAAGACGGAGCAGCCGCGGGGCAATTCGTTGCCGAGCTGCCGAATGGCCTCAAAGAACGGCAGCCCCTCGATGTCGCCAACGGTGCCGCCGATTTCCACCAAAACGAAATCGATGCCCTCATTGCCGCTCAGCACGAACTGCTTGATGGCATCGGTTACGTGCGGGATCACCTGCACGGTGCCGCCGAGAAAGTCGCCGCGCCGCTCCTTGGCAAGGATCTCCTGGTAGAGCCGCCCGGTGGTGATGTTGTCGGATTTGCGGGCCGGCACGCCGGTAAACCGCTCATAATGGCCAAGGTCGAGGTCGGTCTCCGCCCCGTCGTCCGTCACGAACACCTCACCGTGCTGGTAGGGGCTCATGGTGCCGGGATCGACGTTGAGGTAGGGATCGAGCTTTCTCAGCCGAACCGAATAGCCGCGTGCCTGAAGGAGAGCCCCAAGAGCCGCTGAAGCCAGCCCTTTGCCGAGCGATGAGACCACGCCGCCGGTAATGAAGATGTACCGCGCCATGGGCTTTTAACATACAGCGACAGGGCGCGATTCGTAGAGTGTTTTTTCGCTTCCATCCACGGCCATTCGCCGCGCCCGGATCCAACCCTTGCGATCGGCTTTGGCGCCTCGCGCCGGCGGGCTCGCCCGCGGGCGCCCCTGCCACCTCTCAGCGCCGCCGCGCCGCCTCCCGCCCGGTGGGCAGCCCCAAGACCTCCTCGGTGTGCGCGCCCAGCGCCGGCTCCCGCAGCGTCGGCCGGGCCGGCTCCTCGCGGAAGCGGATCACCGGGGCGATGTGGCGGCGGCCAAGATCGTCGGTCAGCACCATGCCGCGCGCGGCAACGTTGGCATCCGCGAAGGCCTCGGGCAGCGTGTTCACCGGGGCAAAGCACAGGTCGAGACCCGATAGCCAGGCCACGGCCTCTGCCAACGACTGCTGGCGGAACACCTCTTGCAGAAAGGCTATCACCGGCCGCTGCTGCGGGCCCGGCCCCTCGAGGCAGAGCCCAATCAGGTCTTGGCGCCCCAGCGCGCCCAACAGATTGGCGATGAACTTGGGCTCCTGCCCGGCCAACACCAAATGGCGGTCATCGCGGGTGCGGTAAATCTGATAAAAGGCGGCGCCGCCGGTGTTGCGCTCGTCCTTCGGGTTGGGCTGACGCCCTTCGGCCAGTGTCGGCCCGACGATATTGGCCGCGGCGGCCAGCATGGTGTCGTGCATGGCGATGTCGATCACATCGCCGCGGCCCGTGCGCTCGCGGCGCACGAGCGCCATCAGGATGGCCGATAGCCCGTGGAGGGCGCTCAGTTGATCGGCAATGGGGATCGCCGTCATCGCCGGTTGCCCGTCGCTGCCCACCGTGATGCTCTGCGATCCGCCGATGGCCTGCAGGGCAAGGTCGTGGGCCGGGCGGGCGCCATAGGCCCCGACCTGGCCAAAGGCGCTGATCGAGCAGTAGACGAGGCGCTCGTTGCGCGCCCGCACCGCGTCGGCGCCAATACCCAGCCGCTCGGCGACACCCGGCCTGAAGGTCTCGACGAACACGTCGGCCGTCGCACAAAGCTCGAGCAAGGCCTGCCTTTGCTCGGGCGCCTTGAGGTCGAGCACCACACTTTTCTTGCCGCGGTTCAGGTTACGGAAAAACACCGTTGCCGGACCATCGGCCAGCCCGATCTGCCGCCCCGGATCGCCCTCACCCGGCGGCTCGATTTTGATTACCTCGGCACCATGATCGGCCAGCGCCATGGTGAGCAACGGGCCGGGCAGAAACGACGACAGATCGATGACGCGCAGGCCGGCGAGCTTCATGCGCGCGCTCGTGTCGCGGGCTTGCCTTGGGTCAGTTCCGCCAGCACCGCTTCGGTGTCGGCCCCCAGATCGCGCGCGGCCACCTGCTGGGGCCGCTGGCCATCGATTTTCAGGGGATTGGCCAACACCCTGAGGTCGGCGCGCGCGGGATGCGGCACCTCTGCCACCATCCCCACCTCGGCGACGAAGGCCGAATCGAGCGCCTGGTCCATGTCGAGCACCGGTCCGGCCGGCAGCAATCCCGAGAAGGCCTCGAGCCACGCCTGGGTCGTCCGCTTCTTGAGCTCGGCGTCGAGCAGCCCGGTCAGGGCGTCACGGTTGCGGCGGCGCTGGGATTGGCTGGCAAAACGCGGATCGAGGCCGAGGTCCTCACGGCCGATGGCGCTGAGCAAATTCTCCCAGAACTTGTCCGTCATGCACATCACGAAGATCCAGCCGTCGGCGGTCGGGAAGGTTTGCACCGGGGCAACCGCTGCGTGCGCACTGCGCGGCTGGCGCCGCGACACGTCGTTTTCGTTGAGATACCAGACCGCCGAGTAGCCGAGTTGGTGCAGCGCCACGTCGAACAGCGACACATCGACATCGCAGCCGATCCCGGTTTGGCGGGCGCGCATGATGCAGCTGATGAGCCCGACCGCCGCGGTGGCACCGGTCATGTAGTCGACCATGGAGGCGCCGAGGCGTGCCGGCGGATCGTCGGGCTCACCCGTGAGGCTCATCAGGCCGGCCTCGGCCTGCATCAGGAAATCGTAGCCGGGCCAACTTTTGCGGGCATTATCGCGCCCGTAGGCGGAAATATGCCCACAGACAATCTTGGCATTGATCGCCTTTAGGTTGGCATAATCGAGCTTCAGCTTGCCCGCTTGATCGCCGCGCAGATTGTTGACCACTGCATCGGCCGTCGCCACCAGCCGTTCGAACAGTCCTCGCCCATCCGCCGACTTGATGTCGAGCGCGATGCTGCGCTTGTTCATGTTCCAGGTCTGGAAGTAGTGGCTCTGCCCTTCGCACAGCATATGCGGCCCGACGTGGCGGGCAGCATCGCCGCCGGCCGTGGGATTTTCGACCTTGATGACGTCGGCACCGAGATCGGCCAGCAACAGGGTACAGTAGGGACCCGCGCCGAACTGCTCGAAAGTGAGAATGCGTAGTCCCTGCAGCGGCTTCATGCGATCGGGTTCCGTTTGATCCATTGCTTGGAAATAATGATGCGCTGCATCTCGTTGGTACCCTCGCCGATACACGTGAGTGGCGCATCGCGGTAAAGGCGTTCGATGTCGTAGTCCTTGGCGTAGCCGTAGGCGCCATGGATGCGCAGCGATTCGGTGGCATTTTCCAGCGCCGCCTCGGAGGCAAAATACTTGGCCATGCCGGCCTCGAGGTCACAGCGCTGGCCACGATCGAAGGCCTCTGCCGCGTCGAGCGTCAGCAGCCGCGCCGCGCGGGCCCGGGTCGCCATTTCACCGAGTTTGAGCTGGATCGCCTGATGCTCGCAGATCGGCTTGCCGAAGGTCTTGCGCACCTGTGCGTACTCGGTCGCCAATCTGAGCGCCCCCTCGGCAATGCCAACGCCCCGCGCGGCAACATTGATGCGCCCGAGCTCGAGGCCGCCGGTGGCCTGGAAGAAGCCCTGCCCCTCGACCCCGCCGATCAGGTGGTCGGCGGGGATGCGGTAGTCCTCGAACACGAGCTCCGCCGAATCGATGCACTTGTAGCCGAGCTTTTCCAGCTTTTTGCCGACCCGAAAACCAGCTTGCTTGGGGGCGATGAACAGGCTGATGCCCTTGTAGCGGGGCTCGGCTTTGGGGTCGGTCTTGACCAGCAGCGCCACGCACGAGCCTTCGATACCGTTGGAGATCCAGGTCTTGGTGCCATTGATCACGTAGTGGTCGCCGTCGCGCCGCGCCGTCATGCGGATCGCCTGCAGGTCGGTGCCGGCGTCGGGCTCGGTCAACGCAAGTCCACCGCGCACCTCGCCGCTGGCGAGGAGCGGCAGCCACTTCGCCTTCTGGGCCGGCGTGCCGAATTTCTCGATCGCCAGAGCCAGCATCAGGTGCGAGTTGAAGATGCCGGTGATCGCCATCCACACGCTCGAGACCCGCATCACGATCTGGGCATAGGTGCGAGCCGGCAGTCCCAGTCCGCCGTAGCTGGCGCTAATGGTGGCGCCAAACAAGCCGAGCGCCTTCATCTGCTCGACGATCTCGGTGGGATAGCGGTCCTCGTGGTCGTGGCTCTTGACGACCGGCTTGACGTCGCGCTCCAGCCAGCGATCGATACTGCGCAAAAGCTCATCCTCGTCCGCGCTCTCGATCTGCCGCAGCGCCGCTTCTGTCATGGCCGTCCCTCGTTAGCGGGGTGTGTCGCCGGCGAGCGTAATGCGATGCATTGACCGCCGGTAGCCGTGGTAGTCGTTGACCGGATTGTGTTGCGCGCAACGATTGTCCCAAAAGGCGATCGAGCCGACCTCCCAACGGAAGCGGCAGGTGAATTCCGGTCGGGTCTGGTGTTGGATCAGGTAGTTGAGCAGCGGCGCGCTTTCGGCTTCGGTCATGTCCTTGAAACGCAAGGTATGGGCGACGTTGACATAGAGCGCCTTGCGCCCGGTTTCGGGATGCGTGCGCACCACGGGATGCTCGCCGATATATTCCTTCTTGGCATCATCGCGCTTCATGTCCTTGACGCGATCCTCGCGCGTGCGGCTCGCATCGGCTTTCAGCGAGCTGTTGACCGCGATCAGCCCGTCGAGCAGGTGCTTCATGCCATCCGATAGCGTCTCGTAGGCGAGATAGGTGTTGGCGAACATGGTATCGCCACCCTTGGCCGGCACCTCGCGGGCGATCAGCATGGTGGCCATGGGCGGCTGCTCCAAATAGGAGGTGTCGGAGTGCCAGATGCCGCCGAAGTTGGTCTTCTCATGCTCAAGCTTGACGACCGGGATGATTTCCGGAAAACCCTCGATCCCCTTGATAAAGGGATATTCGACGATCGCGCCGAAGCGCCGCGCAAAGCCCAGGAACTGCGGGGGCGGCAGCGGTTGATCGCGGAAAAACACCACACAGTGTTCGAGCCAGGCGCGCCGAATGGCCGCAATCGCGGCCTCGCTCAGCTCGCCGGCGAGATCGACGCCATAAATCTCGGCCCCGATTGCGCCCGCGATCGGCCGCACCTCGATTGTGTCTTGGGCCATGGGCGCCTCAGCCTCCCTTGGGACCTTGCCTTGGGACCTTTCTGCAAGAACCCTAACACGCCACCGCGCCGGCGAAAGGGGCCTCGCGCCGGCGCGCCTTGGCCCGCGGCGCCGGCACCGTTGCACCGATATCGGAAAAAAGCCGCAAAGCTGTCCCTAGTGCCTGGAGCAACGACCAACCTCAGGGACAGGCACAATGGACGGGCGCGCAGTTGGCGCCAGCCGCAGCGCCGGTGCGGCATTGGCCGCTCGGCTCCTGCCATTTGCGATCATCTTCCTTATCAGCCAATTCGGCGTGCGGCTCACCCTGGCGCTCAGGGTGATGGGCGACGCCGCCGACGACCCGTTGGGCTTCGTTGCCTCCTTCCTGCTTGGCACCTGGTTCGACCTAGTGGTGTTTTCGGTCCTCGCCGTGCCGGTGGTGATTTGGTGGCTGGCGGCGCCGCAAAACCTCAAGGGAGGTCGCCTCGATCGCTACGCCACCTTGGCGGGCGCCACGCTCTTTCTTGTGTTCTGCCTGATCGCCGCCGTCGGCGAGCACCTGTTCTGGAGCGAGTTCGGCACCCGCTTCAATTTTATTGCCATCGACTATCTGATCTACACCCACGAGGTGGTGCAAAACATTTGGCAATCCTACCCGATCGCCAAGCTCGTCGCCGCCCTCCTCGCCGTCGCCAGCGCCGGCATCTATTTCGGCCGCCAGTGGCTGGTCCCCAAGGCCGACGGCGCCCCAATTGCCGCGCGCTGGATCCCGGCACTCGCCGCCCTGCTGGCGCCGGTGGTGGCGGTAAGCGCCACACCGACATCGCTCGCCTTCAGCCGCAGCAATGCCTACGCCAACGAGCTCTCGCTCAACGGCATCTGGGCGCTGGCGCACGCCTTTTTCAACAATGAGATCGACTACCGCCGCTTCTACAAGACGCTGGCCCAGGCGGCGGTGGCAAAGCGGATCGAAAGCCTGCTGGCAGAAAAAGATGCGCTGCTCGCCTCCCCGGGGCGGGACCCTCTGACGCGCCTCATTCGCCGCGAGGGTGGGATGCTGCGCAAGAACGTGATGCTGATTAGCATGGAGAGCATGGGCGCCGAATACATGGCCCACTTCGGCAACAGCCAGAACATCACGCCCAATCTCGATCGCCTTGCCAGCGAGGGCCTGCTGTTCACCAAGCTGCTGGCGACCGGCACGCGCACGGTGCGCGGGCTTGAGGCCTTGACCTTGTCGATGCCCCCGACGCCGGGCCAGTCGATCCTGCGGCGGCCCCACAACGCCGGATTGTTCACGATCGGCGACGTGTTTCGCGACCGCGGTTACGACACACGCTTTCTTTATGGTGGTTACGGCTACTTCGACAACATGAACGCGTTCTATGCCGGCAACGGTTTTGAGGTGATCGACCGCACCTCGTTGTCGGCCGACGAAATCCATTTCGAGAACGTCTGGGGGGTAGCCGACGAGGACCTGTTCCAGCGCGTGATCAAGGAGGCCGATCGCTCGTTTGCCTCCGGCAGGCCATTCTTCCAGCTGGTGATGACGACCTCGAACCACCGGCCCTTCACTTACCCCAACGGCGTGATTGACATCTTCTCCAAGACCGGCCGTCTTGGCGGGGTCAAATACGCCGACCATGCCATCGGCAGCTTCGTCGAGGCCGCCCGCCGCAAGCCCTGGTTCCGGGACACGCTGTTCGTGTTCGTTGCCGATCACACGGCGGGCACCGGCGGCAAGATTGAGCTCGATCCGACGCGCTATCACATTCCCCTGATCTTTTACGCGCCAAGCTTCATTGCTCCCTCGACGCACGCAGGCTTGGCCAGCCAGATCGACGTAGCCCCCGTCCTGCTCGGTCTTCTCAACACCAGCTATGTCAGCCGCTTTTATGGTCGCGACGTCTTGCACGATAAGGAGGCGCAGCCGCGCGCCTTCATCAGCACCTATGAGAAAGTCGCCCTGGTGCGGGGCGATACCACCTTAATGCTTGCCCCGCGGCAAACCGTCGGTGCCTATGTCGGACTCAGCCGACGCAAACGCGCCAACGCCGATCCCGAGCTCGAGGCCGACGCCATCGCCTATTTCCAGGCGGCGTCGGCCTGGGCACAAAATTCGCGCCGCCTGGACACGCGCTTGCACCTGGATTGATGCCCCGCGGCGCCTCGGGCAGGATGCGGAGCACGATGAGTGCGAGCGGAGCCCAACCATGACAGCGCGCGGCACGGCCTACAAGACCTCCCCGAGCAACCCGGGCCTCGGCGAAATCCAAACGCTGCCCGAGCGCGTCAAGGACATGCCCTATGCGCCGGCCATCCGGGTTGAGGCGCCGGGTGATCTGTTGTTCATCTCGGGAGCCACCCCCTCGCCGCTCTATCACAAACACCCCCACGAATTGCACGAGCACCAGCATCCCGTGAGCATTGCCGAGCAGACACGCCTGGCGATGGAAAACATCAAAACCATCCTCGATCACCAGGGCCTGGTCTGGACGGACGTCGTCAAGGTGACGAAATACCTGACCGACATGCGCGACATGGACGGCATGGTGGCCGTGCTGGCGGAGTATTTCGGCGCCTGGACGCCCGCCAGCACCACGGTTTGCGTCAATCAGTTGTCGACGCCCGGCGCACGTGTTGAACTCGATATGATCGCCGTCTATCCGAAACGCTGACGCAAATTCTTGAGGCAAGGCGAGGTGACCCATGCCCGTCAGATCCAGCTCAAGCGCGCTTTGCCGGCTCGCGGCATTTCTTGCCGGCTGCCACCTCGCCTGGCCGGCCCTGGCGCAGGCGACGGCCCCCGCCATCGCCGACCCCCGCGTGCTGGAGGACTTGGTCGCCGCTAACCGCATCCTGGCCGATCAGGGCGTGCTCGATGGTTTCGGCCACGTTAGCGTCCGCCACCCCGAGCGCGCCGGCCGGCTGTTGTTATCGCGGTCGCTGGCGCCGGCCCTGACCAGGGCCGACGACATCATGGAGTATGATCTCGACTGCAAGCCGGTTGCGGACCAGAACCGCAGCAGTTTCCTGGAACGCTTCATCCACTGCGAAATCTACCGGGCCCGGCCGGACGTGATGGCGGTGATCCACACCCATTCGCAGGGGGTCATTCCCTTTGCCAACAGTAGCGTGCCGCTGCGTGCGATGTTTCATGTGGCGGGCTTTCTCGCTCAAGGCGTGCCCGTGTTCGAGATCCGCCAGCATGCCGGCTTGAGCAACCTGCTGATCGCCGATGCCGCCCTCGGCAAGGCGCTCGCCGCCACGCTCGGCGACAAGTCCGTCGTCCTCATGCGCGGCCACGGCGATGTCGTGGTGGGGCCAAATATCCAGGTCGCGGTCTATCGCGCCATCTACACCGACGTGAACGCACGCCTGCAGGCCCAGGCCCTCGCGCTTGGCGGCCAGGTCACGTACCTGGAGAAGGAGGAAGGCGAGAGGGCCGACCAAACGCAGCAGCAGGTGGTGATGCGACCCTGGGAGCTCTGGAAGCAAAAGGCCCTAAAACCGTAACAGCCGATTGGCGGCCCGCGGGCCGGCTCCAGCTCGTTGCTTTTGGGGTGGGGTTGGTTCGGGTTTGCGGGCGTTGAGCTAGCATCGCAAACTGACAATCACACCCAGCGGGGGCGCAGCCAAACCCAGCGCAACCAAACGGGCGCTATCGTCTTGGCGGGCCGGCCCGGCAATGCGAGAGACCGGCGCTGCCGAGCGGCGCCAGCCCTTTTCCCGCGGCCCTTTTCGCGCCACTTGGTCCGGACCTCGCCCCGGGCCTGCGCCCCGATCCTGTCTCCCGGGGCTGCGCCCCCCAACCTTGTCCCGGGGCTGCGCCCCGAGGGCCTCCAGGTTTTAACTTTCGAAGCGCTGCAGACGTCCCTTCGAGCGCGTCCGCACCACCGATTCGATCTCGCTTCGGTCGATGCCGATGTCGTGCAAGACGTTGTCCCCGAGGGAGTGCAACAGGTTAATGGTGGCCCGCTCCGAGCGGCGCCGCCAGTAGCTCCGCCACAGGCCTTTGCCCACATCGGCAACACGGTGGGCCGCCAACGCTAGTCCGGCGCTGCCGGTATTGAGGACTTGGGTGTTCAGCGTCATGATCAACCTCCTAGAGGGCTGCGAGCCCAAAGTGTCATCTGCAAAGACGGTTGCGGGGCACGGGGTATCTGGCGGGGTAAGGCTGCGGCGCCTCGCCCAGCCGGGCTGCAATCCCAGCCTCGCGCACGAGGCCACCCAGCCAGCGCACCCCTGCGCTGAGGAGCGCGCGCGCCTCTTGCGAACGCTCCAGATGCGCCCGACGCTTGATCGCGGCTATCTCCTCGGGTGCGATTTCGGAAAGCCGTCTGCTGGTCAGGTCACTCATTTTAGCAATCCTCATGCCTTGCACGTCTTGCATATGTAAATATGGCTAATATACTTGGAGCACAAACGACTATATCTCGCTTGAGAGATGAGAGAACCTCAACGATCCATGCGCCGCCCGATGCCCCCGCTCAATGCGCTCAAAGCCTTCGAGGCCACGGCCCGGCACCTGAGCTTCACCAAGGCCGCCGCCGAGTTGCACGTCACCCCCGCGGCGCTCAGCCATCAGATCCGCGGGCTTGAGGACTTGCTGGGTCTCAAGCTGTTTTTTCGGCGAGCCCGCGCCATCGAACTCACCGACGCTGCCCGCCTGATCTATCCCGGGATTCAAACCGGCTTTGAAAGTCTGCGCCAAGCCGTCGAGCGCCTGGAGCCCAGTCGGCAGGATCGCGTGCTGGTGGTCAGTGCCACACCCGGCCTGACGGCGAAGTGGCTTGCCCCCAAACTCTACCGCTTTCTTGCCAAGCACCCTGATATCGACACGCGCATTTCGGCGAGCTCGGCCTACGTCAATTTCACAGCCGACGGCGTCGACGTCGGCATCAGGCTAAGCTCCGGCAATCATCCCGAGTTCTACGTCGAAAAACTCTCCGACGAGTGGCTCTTGCCCTTGTGCAGCCCCAAGCTGCTCGACGGCGCCCATCCCTTGCGTTCGCCCAAGGACCTCGGGCATTTTACCCTGATCCAGGTCGATCTGCCGGGCGTGGTGCCCACCTGGTCTGACTGGTTCCAGATGGCGGGCGTCGATGGCATCGACAGCACGCGCGGGCTGCGCCTCAATGTTGCCGATCACGCCCTGGACGCCGCCAGCGAAAGCGCGGGCGTGGTCCTCGCCTACAAACTGGTCGCCTCGCGCGACATCGGCCTTGGCCGTCTTGTCGTCCCGTTCGGGCCCGAGATCCCGCTGCCCGGACGATCCTATTTCTTCGTCTGCCAGAAGGGTCACGAAAAGCGGGCCCCGGTCAAAGCCTTCCGGGACTGGATTTTCGCCGAAATCGAAGAGACGGCGGCCATCATGCAGGCTGCGACCCAAAGCATCGCCCGGCCTTGAGGTGGCGCGCCGGTGCCTGCGGCCGATACTTACGCGCCCCGCGCCGCTCGCCCGCCGCCCATGACATCCTACCCACACCTCTTGCAACCCCTCGATCTCGGGGTCCTGACGCTGCCCAACCGGATGCTGATGGGCTCCATGCACACGCGGCTGGAAACCCTGGAGCATCCGGGCCGCCGCCTTGCCCGCTTTTATGCGGAACGTGCCAAGGGCGGCATCGCCCTGATTGTCACCGGCGGCTTCGCCCCCAGCGAGGAGGGCCGGCTGGAGCCCGGCGGCCCGCTCTTCAATCACGCCTCCCAGATCGCGGAGCATCAGCCGATCACCGCGGCGGTGCACGCGCACGGTGCCCGGATCGCCCTGCAGATCTTGCATGCGGGCCGCTATGCCAAGGTTGCCGGTGCCGTCGGGCCTTCCAGCGCCGCCTCACCCATCAACAAAAACGCGCCGCGGCGCATGACGGAGGCTGATATCCTCGCCTGCATCGAGGCCTATGCGGTCACCGCGGCGCTCGCCCGCGAGGCCGGTTACGACGGCGTCGAAATCATGGGCTCGGAAGGATACCTCATCAATGAATTCACGGCGCCGCGCTGCAACGACCGCAACGATGCCTGGGGCGGCTCGCTCGACAACCGGCTCAGGTTTGCGATCGAAGTGATGCGCCGGGTGCGCCAGCGCACGGGCAGCGACTTTCTCGTGATCTTTCGCGTCTCCTCCATCGACCTGGTCGAAGGCGGCCTGACGCGCGAGGAAATCGCCGCGCAGGCGCGCGCCGTCGAGGCGGCCGGCGCCAACATCATCAATCAGGGCGTCGGCTGGCACGAGGCACGCGTGCCAACCATCGGCCTGCGGGTGCCGCGTGCCGCCTGGAGCTTCGCGGCGCGCCATCTGAAGGCCGCCGTCAAAATTCCCGTTGTCGCCTCCAACCGCATCAATACACCGGAAGTGGCCGAGGCAATCTTGGCGCGCGGCGACGCCGATCTCATTTCCATGGCCCGGCCATTGCTGGCCGACCCCGAATTCCCCAACAAGGTGCGCCAGGGGCGGCGCGACAGCATCAACGTGTGCATTGCCTGCAACCAGGCCTGCCTCGACCTGATCTTCTCCAAGCGCGTGGCGACCTGCCTGGTGAACCCGAAGGCCGGGCGCGAGGTCGACTTCGACGTTGCTCCGCCGTCGCGCGCCAAGCGCGTCGCGGTGGTGGGCGCCGGGCCCGCGGGCCTCGCCTGCGCCGTGACGGCGGCCGAGCGCGGGCACAAGGTGACGCTCTATGAGGCGCAGGCGCAGATCGGCGGCCAGCTCAACTTGGCGCGCCAGGTTCCGGGCAAGGAGGAATTCGACGAGACGCTGCGCTACTTTCGCACGCGCATCGCCGAACTCGGCATCGACTTGCGTCTCAACTCACGCCCCGACGCAGCCATGCTGGCCCGCCTCGGTTTTACTGAAATCGTCATCGCCACCGGCGTGAGGCCGCGCCTGCCCGACATCCCAGGCATCACCCACAGCAAGTGCGTGAGCTACATTGAGCTGCTGACGGGCGCGAAAAGTGCCGGCCAACGCGTCGCCATTGTCGGCGCCGGCGGCATCGGTTTCGACGTTGCCGAATATCTGAGCGCACCGCCGCAGGCGGCGGCGACCGCGCACCGGCATTTCCTGGCCGAATGGGGGATCGACACCAGCATCAGCGGCCGCGGCGGGCTCAATGCGCCCTCG
>DASTMQ010000211.1:0-12475 GCA_035714005.1 Hyphomicrobiaceae bacterium | reverse complement strand
AGCCGCATGGATGCCACCGCCCTGGCACGCGACGACCACCGTAGGCATGTCCGCCTCCAAACTCGGGGTGAGCGCCTACTGTAGCGGCTGAAGCGCCCCTTGCGGAAGGCAGCCGATTGCCCCGACGGCAGAGGGATCATTACAAAGTTAACGCCAGCCTTGTTCAGGTCGGTTGGCGCAATTCCCTTTACGCCTGCGGGCGCCATGTCGGTATCGATCGGTAAGGCTGCTTTTGCAAGCTCGAGCCGTCTGCAAAACCAGTAGGCGACGAGCGACCGCTCTGTGCGAGAGGGGGAGGGGTCTCTCGCGGTTTACCCAATCGCAGACCGTGTCTTGCCGTGACAAGTGGCCCGGGTCCACCATGAGTGCGTGCAAGGCGGGGGGTGATGGTGCCGTAGCTGGCCAGGCGCAATGACCAGTACGGGCGCCGCGGCTCGGGCCGGCGCTGATGGGGATGCTTTGCAACGGAGCGCGGGCCGACGGCCGCCGTCGCGGCGGAAGCCTGCCAGGGGCATATGGTGCGACTGCGCCCAAGAAATGGAGTCCCTGAGATGTCAGATACCAAAAATCGCACGGTCGGGCGCGCAACCAGCGACGGTGGAATGCTGCGGGCGGCCATCCTCTTCACACTGCCGTTTTTGTCCTTTCAAAGAGATCTATTGCAGTTGCTGAAAACTCATCTCGAACGGCGACCTAAAGCCGAGGACGGCAGCACGCCAGCACACGATGGTCTCGTTGACCTGATCCATAAACTAACGGCGCGGGAGCTGCAGGCGCTGATGATGGTGTTGGATCCATCACACGCCTGGAGACGCAGGCTGGGCGAGGATATGCAAAGAAAATTGGGGGAGGACGTTTCGGAAATCTCCCAGAAGTTGACCGCCGGCGCCGTAAACATAATTGAGGCCCAGTCCAAAACGCTGGACCGGGTGGTTGAATTGCTACGTACTATAAAGTAGCGGCGAGAGAAGCAAAGATGAGTAACCCGCGGTGGCACGTTGATATCGCAATTATTGGGCTGTCCTGTCGGTTTCCCGGAGCGGCCACAGCCGAAGAGTATTGGAACAACTTGTGTGACGGCGTTGAGTCCGTCACGTTTTTCGCCGATCAGGAGCTTGTGACGGCCGGCATTGATCCGAGCCTGATCGCAAATCCCAACTACGTAAAGGCGGCGCCGATACTGCGGGACGTCGAGCTGTTCGATGCCTCCTTCTTCGGTTATTCCCCCAAAGACGCCGCACTGATGGACCCGCAGCAGCGCTTGTTCCTGGAGGTGTGTTGGGAGGCGGTCGAGAATGCAGGCTATGATCCGGCCGGCTACCCCGGCAAGGTTGGTGTTCTTTCGACCGGTGGTGGCGTCGTCACGAGCTATCTGCTGGCGAAGCTGCACCACGCCGAACTACCCGGCCAGACAGCAAGCCTGCCGCACATCAATAACGACAAGGATTTCCTGAGTACCCGGGTCTCCTTCAAGCTCAATCTCACGGGCCCCAGCTTCACAATTCAGTCGGCGTGCTCTTCCTCCTTAGTGGCGGTCCACCAGGCCTGCCAGAATCTGAGGTTTAATGAGTGCGACATGATGTTGGCCGGGGGATCGGTGGTCCGTATCCCGCAAGTGGCGGGATACTTGGCGGAAAAGCGCAACCTGCATTCCCTGGACGGGCATTGCCGCCCCTTCGATGCCATTGGTCAGGGTACCATTTTTGGCAGCGGTGTCGGGGCCGTGCTGCTGAAACCCTTGCAGCGCGCCGTCGCCGACCGCGACCACATCTATGCCGTCATCAAGGGAACCGCGGCGAACAACGATGGCGCTGGCAAGGGCAGCTATACCGCCCCAAGCTTGGGCCAGCAGGCCCAGGCTGTGGCCGATGCGCTGAGGTCGGCGGGGGTAAGCGCCGACAGCATCGGCTATATCGAATGTCACTCGACCGGAACCATTGTCGGCGACCCGTTGGAAATTGAGGCGCTGAGCATGGCGTTCGGGAGCGCAAGCAAACGCCAGCAGTATTGTGCCGTCGGTTCGGTAAAAGCCAATATCGGCCATCCCGAGCAAGCGGCGGGCATTGCCGGCTTGATCAAGACCGCGCTGGTGCTGCATCACAAACGCATTCCGCCGAGCATCAATTTCCAGGTGCCGAATCCTGCCATCGACTTCGCCACCTCGCCCTTCTACGTGAACACAAAGCTGCGGGATTTTCCCGGCGCGGACACGCCCCGGCGCGCCGGCCTCAATAGCCTTGGCATCGGCGGTACCAATACCTTTGCCGTCCTCGAAGAGGCGCCGCCAACGCCCGCGGCGCAGACCTCCTCACCGGGCTTGTTGCCGTGCTTGGTCACCCTGTCCGCCAAGAGCGCCGAGGCGCTGGTGGCCCGTGTCGAGCAACTTCTGCATTGGCTGCACGCCAATCCGGAAGTCCCCATAGCTGATGTTTGCTACACCACAAATGTCAGCCGAAGCCAGTTTGGTTTTCGCTTTGCCGCGCCTGCCCGCTCGGTCGCAGATCTGAAAAAGCAGCTCGCAGCATGGCTGCAGGCCGCGCCCAAGAATGTCGCGGCCCAGCACGGCGCGGGCAACGCGCCCATCGCTTTCCTGTTTTCCGGCCAGGGCTCGCAGTATGCCGGCATGGCCGCCGATCTCTACCGCACGCACAGCGTTTTTCGCAATGCGCTCGATCGTTGCCATGCCCTGGCGCGACCCTATCTCGAGCACGACTTGCTGGACGTGATTTTTAACGGCGACGGCGATGCCGCGCTGGTTAACCGCACCGACTACACCCAGCCTGCATTGTTGGCGGTCGAGTATGCTCTGGTCGAGCTTCTGAAATCCTTTGGCATCGTGCCCGCGGCACTCATTGGGCACAGCTTGGGCGAAATCGTCGCTGCCTGTATCGCCGATGTCATTGGGCTCGACGACGCAATGCGATTGGTCACGGCTCGCGGCGCGCTGATGCACAGCCTGCCGAGCGGCGGGGCCATGGCCGCGATAATGGCCGAGGAATCCGTGGTGCGCGCGCTGATCGAAAAGGTCGCTCCCGAGCTTGCCGTGGCGGCGCTGAACGGGCCGCTGAACACGGTTGTCTCCGGCGACCAGGAGGCTCTGCGAAGGCTGGCGGAGGAGTTGGATCGGCAGGCGATCAGCTATCGACACTTGCGAATTTCCAATGCCTTTCATTCGCCCCGTACTGAGCCGATTCTTGCCGACCTGGAAAATATTGCCGGCCAGATCGCGTACAACACCCCTAAGCTGCCCCTGATATCCAACCTTAGCGGGGGGCCGCTGTCCGGCGCGCCAGATAAATCCTATTGGTGCCGACACCTTCGGCAAGGGGTGCGGTTCGCGGACGGCATGCTTGCGCTCGCCAAACTCCAGTGCCGCACTTTTGTCGAGATCGGACCACACCCCGTGTTGCTGCCGCTCGCGCAGGTCTGTCTTGGGCAGCATGCCAAGTCGGCGGCCTGGATCGCGACGCTGAACCGGCAAAAACCTAATGCCGACTCAATCAGTGAAATGCTGGTCGCATTGTATCTGGCGGGCCATAAGATCGAATGGTCAGCGGTGCATGCCGACGCCTGCTGGCGACGAATACCGCTGCCCACCTATCCCTTCCAGCGCAAGCGCCACTGGATCGAGGACAATCCGATCCGGACTGTGCGATCCGCAACCGCTATCGACCACTGCCATCCCTTGCTGGGAACACGCTTAAACTCGACCGACAAAGGCGTGCGTTATCAAGCGCGCTACGGCGTGCAGCATGTCGGTTATCTTTCTGATCATAGGGTTGTGGGAACCGTCGTGCTCCCAACCACCGCCGAACTCGAGGCGGCCATGGTCGTCGGGCGCATGCATTTCGGCACGCCGCGCGTGAGCTTTGAGGATGCCATGCATCATCAAGCGATGCCGTTTGCCAACGGGGAGGACCGGTTTGTACGGCTGCTGGTAGATCCGCTGAGTTCCGATCGGGCAAGCTTCCGGCTCGTCAGTGCGGCCAGCGAGGATGCCGAGACTTGGCAAACTCACATGACGGGTACCCTGCGCACGTCCGGGGCGCCGTCCTGGCCGGAATTTTCACCGGTGCAAGTTCGCTCTCGCTGTCACAGAACACTGCCGGTTGCAGACTTTTATGCGCGGCTCGGCGGGCTCGGGTTGGAATATGGCCCTAGTTTTCGTGGCGTTCAGGAAGTGCACGTCGGCCAACGCGAACTGCTGACCAAGGTGCGGCTTCCCGACGGGATGGCACAGTCGCAGTACCTGTTGCACCCCGCGTTTCTGGATGCCTGCCTGCATGCCTATCCTCTCGTCCTTGCGGCGGCGGAGATGGACAAACGCGACGGGTGCAGCGCCTATCTGCCGGTCTCGCTCAAGGCTTTTCACTGCCATCAGGAGGGGATCGATCACGCCTGGGTGCACACCAGGCTGCGCAGCGTTGAGAATGACGACACCCAGGTAATCGATATTCGAATCTACGATCTGGCAGAGCGGCCGGTGGCCGAACTGGAAGGCCTGACGGTGCGCCTGTTACCGCTCGCCAAAGTGCGACAACCTCAGCCAGGCACGGACGAGGTTTTCTATCGGGCGGCCTGGCGCCAGAGCTCGAACGCCGTGGCCAATCCGAGGCCCGATCGCGCTCCGGGAAGCTGGATAATCTTCGCCGACGCCAAGGGTGTCGGGGTCGCGCTCGCCGGCCGGCTGGAAGCCGGGGGCCATCGTTGCCACCTCGTCTACAGGGATGATGCATGCGGCCAGCGCGGCGCCCGAACCTGGACCGTAAACGAACGACAGCCGCATGGTTTTCGCCGCCTGCTTGAGCAAGTCGCCGTCAGCGAGCGGTTCCCCTGCGCGGGCGTGCTCTACCTGTGGGGTTTGGATATTCCGGCCATCGAGGCCATAACGCTGCAAGGCTTGAAGAGCGGCAGTGAGATGATGTGCCGTGGGGCGTTGGCGATCTTGCACGCGCTTGCCGAAACGCGCTCGACCGGCCAGCCCGACCGGCGCCTTTGGTTTGTCACGGCAAACACGCAGAAGACCGAGGGCCATGACCAGCATATCGATCCGGTTCAGGCGCCGCTCTGGGGTCTGGGACGCACCATTGCCATCGAATATCCGAGCATCTGGGGAGGATTGATCGATCTGCAGTTCGATCCACGGCGGACGCCGGACGTAGAGCAATTGGCGGCGGAGTTGCTCTCGCCCGATGGTGAGACCCAGATTGCCATTACCGCCTCTGGTCGGCGTATGGTGGCAAGGTTTGTCAAACAAACGCTGGCCGACCTGCCCGCACGGCCGCCGCGCGTGCGCGGCGACGCCACCTATCTTGTCGCCGGTGGGCTGGGAATGCTGGGCTGCAGCGTTGCCAAGTGGCTGATCGGCAAAGGTGCCAAACACCTTGTCTTGACGGGTCGCAAGGCGAAGGCCGAAGCAGCACAAGCAATCTTCAGCGCCGCGGAGCTGAACGGTGCCAAGGTGCACGTTGCTGCCGTCGACATCAGCCGAGCTATGGAGGTCAGGCAGCTGATTGAGACGATTGGCAACGAGTTGCCGCCACTCAGAGGCGTGGTGCAGTCGGCCGGCGTCCTGGATGACGGAATCTTGGCCCAACTGGATTGGGACAGGTTCGCCCGCCTATTCGAGCCCAAAGTTTATGGAAGCTGGCTGCTGCATGAATATACCAAATCGCTCGAGCTAGACTTCTTTATTTTGAAGTCCTCATTGTTGAGCCTGCTCGGTTCGGCGGGCCAGGCAAACTACACGGCCAGTAGCGCGTTTCTCGATGCCTTGGTGGCTCATCGCCGCGCCGCGGGCTTGCCCGCCACGGCGATCAATTGGTGCGCCTGGTCCGGGGGCGGGTTGGCCACGGTTTCGGGCGCCCGCGGCGAGGCGATGTGGTCCGCACTGGGCGTGAATTTTGTGTCTCCCGACCGCGCCATAGAGCTGTTCGACCAGCTGATGCACCGCGACGTGGATCAAATCGCGGTCGCCATTGCTGATTGGCCGACCTATGCCGGCAAAGTTGGCAGGCCCCCGTTCTTGGCGGAGCTGATGCGCGTGGGTGAGGCCGTTGCAGCATCGAAGAGGCATGAGGCCGAGATCAGCCTGCCTGCACCCCTGGTGGCAGCGAATGGTCACGCACGTCAACAGCTTCGCATCAGATTGCAAGAGCACATCACGGCAAAACTTGGTTTCGCCGAAGCGATCAACCCGGATCAGCCATTGAACGAACTCGGGGTGGATTCGCTGATGGCAGTGACCTTGTCGAACAGCCTCGAAAATGAGTTCGCCATTCCGGTTCCCGTCGCGGACCTGATCAAAGGACCGACGATCAACCAACTGGTCGATCATCTGGCCGCCGCTACTACCGGCACCACCCCCGCCGACCCCGCCAACACGCGGTCGGCGCCGACCTCGGCGCCCTTGCTCAAAATGCTGGATCTGCCGACCCCTGTCGCGCCGGTTCCGTTGCGGGCGACGCCGGCAGCATCCGCGCTCACAGCTGCGACGGTGATGGAACTCCAAATCACCGGCAGGCAACAGCAAGCTGGCGAGCGGGCACAAGTTGCGCCCCACAGCGTCGGCGCGGCAGCAATGGCGGCTGGAAACGGCACGCACTCAGGGAGCCGTCCGGGTGCTGAAGGAACCGAGGCTGAGCTCCCCAGCGGCAAGGGCAATGGCGCCGGGTCAGCGGCTGTCCGCTCGCCGGCTTTAAACTTCACCGCAGAGATCGCTTCGCCCGCCGGCGGCAAGTGGTTGGTCGCGCCCCGGCCAAATCCCGGTGCCAAGGCCCGTTTGTTCTGTTTTCCCTATGCGGGGGGCGGCGTCGTGTCGTTCCGGACGTGGCCGCAATGGCTCGATTCAGCCGTGGAATTGGTGGCGATCGAGCCGCCGGGCCGGGGAACCCGCATCAAAGAAACAGCCGTCGATAACCTCGATACGTTTGTCAAACGTTTGTTGGCGGAAATGGTCGGCTGGCTGGACCGGCCGGCTGCCTTTTTTGGGCACTGCCTGGGCGGCCTCACAATGTTCGCGACGCTTTGCGCGCTGCCACAGGCCTCTGCACGCTATATCAAGCACGCGTTTGCCTGCGGGGTAAAGCCACCGCAGCTGTTGCAGCACCGGGGCGCGTTTGAGGACAATTTGATCTATGACATGATGCTGCACCCGCAATTCGAGCTTGGAGCTCCGCCGCACGCGCAACCGGACGATGTTTTTGCGGACATCATACGTCAATTCGATACGCCGGCTGCCGATCGGATGCTCGAGATACCGCAGCTGAGAAAAGCATTGTTGCCGACGATCCGTGCCGAATTTGAGATGGCCTCCAACTATCGGCATCAACCTGGCGACCCGTTCTCCTTCCCGATCAGCAGTTTTATTGGTGATTTGGACCCCTGGGTGTCGGCCGAAGATTCGGCCGGCTGGGGCGAGCTCACGCGGGGTGGCTTCACCAACCATGTACGCAAAGGCTCGCATTTCTTGATGGCGGATGACCGAGACTACATTTTGCAAACAATCAACCGCGAGTTTGCAAAATTTGGCGCCTAAATCGCGTGCACCCGCAAGTGGCGCCGCGCCTCACCTCGAAGGCCCCAACTTTAGTGTCGCTGCTGGGGAAGACAACGCCGTATACAAAGTTGGCGGCATAGTTGGCTTGTTTGTAATTGATCGTGGCGGCGGTTGCGAATGGTGGATGCGGTTGCGATGTCTTAGTTATTCCGCATACTGTATATTCCTGGCCAAGGTGGCCGCGCTCGCTCTTGCGATGATCGCAGCATGCACTCTCCGGCAGGCACAACGACCATTTCCGGACAGATCGGGCCGTCGCGCATGATGCGCTCGGCGCCGCTAACAGCCTCTGCTCGGTTTTCTGTTTGACCTTGCTTGCATCGACATCGGCACAAGCAGTGTGAGTGTCACGAGGGTGCCAAGCATAAACTGTCCCGGGATTGCTCGGCCATCACGCGTGCATCGGATCTGGCAGCATCGTGGCTCGGTGGCGGTGCCACACCCCGAGCGAACGACCAATGTCGCCGCTGGGCCGTTGCACGCCCAGTCATGCTGAGAAGCGTCACAAATACCGGCAACGTCAGTTGTGATGGGAAAATTCGAGTGAAAAGGGTGCGAAAGCCTCGGCGTTGGAACTTCTCGCCGTCGTGGACGACCATCCTTCGGCTCCTGTCGAAGCAGTGCTGCAATGTCCTATGCGGCGACCTGCAGTGCGATCCAGGGCTGCCGCCTCGACGCGTGGTGCCAAGCGGCCGCCGCCTTGGGAAGCCTGCGCTGCGAGACCGGCCGCGCAATTGTGATCGCACGCCGGGCGAAAATCGGTTCAGAGATGTCGCGAGCTGGCCACCGCGTTCCAAGGCGCCTGCCTGGCTGTCGGCGACCGCAGCGCTACCCAGCGCCACCGCGCTTGCGGCCTGCAAAAAAAATCCAAGGAGCCCCCGCGACCTATCAGGGTTGTCCCCGATACCGGAACTACCGGCGCGGCTGCGATGTTGCCGGCTAAGTCTCATTGGCTGAACCGACAACTTTCCGATGCTTCTTCGACAAGCTGAAGCTGGGGGAGAGTTCGGCATTCCCCGCTTGCACCAATATTTTCGCACCTGCCCTTTGCTTGACCGATCGATCCGCGCCGCACGCCCGAGCCCGTTCTATCTGGAGACATCAATGTCGCAGACCAGCAAAGCACCCTCGCCGATCGGCGGCGCGACCCAGCCACCGGCCAAGATCGAGGTCGCGCTCACCGTCAACGGGGTCGAGGCTCACCTGCAATTGGCGCCGTGGACGACCCTGCTCGACGCCCTACGCGATCACCTTGACCTGACCGGCACCAAAAAAGGCTGTGACCATGGCCAATGTGGCGCCTGCACCGTCCTAGTCGAAGGCCGGCGTCTCAACTCCTGTCTCGCTCTCGCGGTCATGCAGGACGGTGCGCAGATCACCACCATCGAAGGGCTGGCGGCGAGTGACGCCCTGCACCCCTTGCAGCAGGCCTTCATCGAGCACGATGCGTTCCAGTGCGGCTACTGTACGCCCGGACAGATCTGCTCTGCCGCCGGCCTCATCGCCGAGGGCAAGGCGAAGACCAGCGATGAAATTCGGGAGCTTATGAGCGGCAACATCTGCCGCTGCGGAGCCTATCCCAACATCGTTGCCGCGATAGAGCAGGCAATGGCCGTAATGAGGGATAAGTCATGATAAATTTCGAGTATGCGCGGGCAAGCAGCGTGGCGGATGCTGTCCGTCAAATCGCCATGGCGCCGGGCGCGAAATTCATTGCTGGCGGCACCAACCTGGTTGATTTGATGAAGGAGGATGTGGAGCGGCCGACGCGGCTGATCGACATCACGAGGCTGCCATTGCAGGCGGTCGAAGAGCTGAGCGACGGTGGTCTTCGCATCGGCGCGCTGGTAGCGAACACGGACCTTGCCTATCATCCACTGGTCGAGCAGCGCTATCCGCTGCTGTCGAGCGCAATTCTTGCTGGGGCCTCGCAGCAGTTGCGCAACATGGCATCGACCGGGGGCAATCTGCTGCAACGGACGCGCTGCCACTATTTCTATGACTTGGTGACGCCTTGCAACAAGCGCGAGCCGGGAACCGGCTGCTCGGCGCGCAATGGCCTCAACCGCATGCACGCGATACTGGGCAGCAGCGAAGCCTGTATCGCAACGCATCCCTCCGACATGTGCGTTGCGCTTGCTGCGTTGGAAGCCAAGGTGCATGTGCTGGGGCCCGCCGGCGAGCGCGCGATTCCGTTTGCGGATTTCCATCGCTTGCCCGGGGATACGCCGCAGATCGATACCAATTTGCGTCCCGACGAGATCATCACCGCGGTGGAGCTGCCCGCGCCTGGCTTCGCCGACCACTACACCTATTTGAAGATCCGCGATCGGCTGTCTTATGCCTTCGCGCTCGTGTCGGTTGCGGTGGGGCTCGATTTGGACGGCGGCCTCGTCAGGGAGGCGCGGTTGGCGCTTGGCGGCGTAGCACACAAGCCCTGGCGCGATCCGGCGGCGGAAGCGGCCCTGCGCGGGCAGGCCCCCAATGACGCGAATTTCGAGCGGGCCGCCGCTATCGTGCTGCGTGACGCCAAGGGGTATCCCTACAACACCTTCAAGATCGATCTTGCGCGCCGCACACTTGTCCGCGCCCTGACACAGGCAGCGCAGGGCACGCCGCAATCACAATCCAACAAGAAGATTTTGTGATGAGGCAAATGGCCCGGTTTGCTCGATGCGTGCGGCTCCGCAGGCGGCCCGCCGTCGTGGCTCGATCATCGGCAGGGAGACAAGCATGGTGAGTAAAATCAGCCGTCGCGGCGTGCTCGGCGGTGCGGCCGCGGTCGGATCCGTGGGCTGGGGTGGCCTAGTCGATCCGGACGATTTGCGGCGCCCCGCCAAGGCCGTTGCGCAGGCAAATCGAGCGAGCGAGCCAACGAGACCCTATATCGGCACCCCGACCTCCCGCATCGACGGTCGCGCCAAGGTCACCGGTGCGGCGAAATACGCCGCCGAGTTCAACGAACCGGGCCTCGCCCTTGGGCCCGGTCTCGCCCACGGCAGCCTGGTCACATCCGGCATCGCCAACGGTCGCATCCTTGAGATCGACGCCGGCGCGGCGCTCCGCGTCGGCGGCGTGATTGATGTGCTCAGCCACCAAAATCGGCCGGACATGGCCGGCAGCGACGAGGCCTACCAGGACGAGACGGCTCCGGAAGGCTCGCCGTTGCGGCCGCTTTACGACGACAAAATCAGGTTCAGTGGCCAGCCGATCGCCTTGGTTGTAGCCGAAGAGCCGGAGATCGCGCGTTTCGCGGCGTCGCTGGTGCGCGTTGAATACCAGGACGATGGGCACGTCACGGACCTATACCGCCAGCGCGAGGCGGCTTTCGCTCCCGCACAGCCGGGAGCGAGCAGGTTCGGGCCTCCCAAGCCACGCGGTCAGGCCGAGGAGGCATTGGCTGCGGCGGCGGTTCGCCACGCCGCCGAATACTACGTGCCGATCGAGCATCACAACCCGATGGAAATGTATGCGTCGACGGCGATTTGGCACGGCGACGGAAAAATAACCGTCTACGACAAGACGCAGGGCGTGCAAAACGTCCATCGCTATCTGTGCGGCGCACTCCTGATGGAGCCGGATGATCTGCGCGTCATGTCACCCTACATGGGTGGCGGCTTCGGTTCCGGCCTGCGCCCGCAGTACCAAGTTTTGCTTGCCGTGTTAGCGGCGCGTGCCCTCGAGCGCTCGGTGCGTGTCGCCCTCAGCCGCACGCAAATGTATGGGCTCGGCTATCGACCCGCCATGTTGCAGCGCATTGAGCTTGGCGCCGACGGGGGCGGAAACCTCGAGGCGATCACGCACGAGGCGATCACGGTGACATCGCAATACGAAGACTTCTACAGGCAGGAGACCGGCTGGTCCGGCCTGCTCTACGCCTGCCCCAACGCGAAATACGAGCACAAGCTCGCTCGACTCGATCTCGCGACCTCGTGCGACATGCGCTGTCCGAGCGCGGCCACTGGGGTCTATGCGCTCGAATGTGCTATGGACGAGCTTGCGGTTGCGCTCAAGGTCGATCCGCTTGAGCTGCGCCTGCGCTGCTATTCGGACCGGGACCAGAACACCGATCGGCCCTACAGCAGCAAGAATTTGCGCGATTGCTACCGCCAGGGCGCAGAGGCTTTCGGTTGGCAGCGGCGCAACGCCGAGCCGCGTTCCATGCGCGACGGCGGCGAGCTGGTGGGCTGGGGTATGGCGACGGGCGTCTGGGAAGCGTTGCAGATGCCGATCGCCGTGCGCATCGCACTTTCTGCCGATGGTCATGCGGAAGTTTCCTGCGCGACCTCCGACATCGGCACCGGCACTTACACGATCATGGCGCAAGTTGCGGCCGACATGCTCGGGCTGCCGCTGGAAAACATCAGCATCAGGCTTGGCGATTCGACACTGCCGCAATCGCCCGTTGAAGGCGGATCATGGATAGCGGCCTCGGTAGCAAATGGCATTGCGACAACGGCGTCCGCCGTTCGAAGCGAGCTGGTGCGCCTGGCAAAGCAGATGTCAAATTCACCGTTAGCGGACGCAGGTCGTGACGACGTCGTGTTCGCCGATGGTAAGCTTGTCAGCAAGCGAGATGCTTCCCGCGCGGTGTCGATCGCCGACGCCATGCGGTCCGGGGCGGTCGATCGTGTCGAGCAGCAGAGGTCGACCACGTTCGCCGATGATGGCGTGCACGCCCACAACACGCATTCGGCGATCTTTGCCGAGGTGAAGGTCGATGAACAGCTCGGCGTGATTCGCGTCACGCGTGTGGTCAACGCCGTTGCCGCCGGTCGCATCCTGAACACCAAAACGGCGAGCAGTCAGATCATGGGCAGCGTGGTGTGGGGTATCGGCATGGCATTGCACGAAGAGACGCTGATCGATCACAATTTTGGTCGCATCATGAATGCCAACATCGCCGAATATCATGTG
>DASTMQ010000210.1:0-6686 GCA_035714005.1 Hyphomicrobiaceae bacterium | reverse complement strand
TCGGTGCCAGCGTCAGCCTCCTCGCCGCCCTGCAGGCCGGGCCCGCCGCATTGGGGCAGCCGGCGCCCTCGCCGATTGCATTTGTCGAGCAAGGTCGCCGCATCTATGAGATGGGTCAGCTGGGATCGGGCGAGCGTCTCCTCGCCAAGCGCGGCGACCAAGGCATGGCTGTCACGGGTCAGGCCGCGGCCTGCATCAACTGTCACCAGAAAAGTGGCTTTGGCCTGTTCGAGGGCGCCAATCTGGTGCCGCCCGTGACGGGCCCCAGTCTGTTCGACAAGGCCCAGCCCCGGGCACAGTCGCCCCGCCGCGCCAAGGGCATCGAGCATGAAGAGTTTGCGTTCCTGACACGGCCGCCCTACGAGGCAAACAGTCTGGCCGAGGCGCTGCGCGAGGGCGTCTCACCAAGCGGATATCGTTTTCAGTATCTGATGCCCCGCTATGCGCTCAACGACGACGATATGGCGGCGCTGATCGCCTATTTGCGCCAGCTTTCCGTAACGCCCTCGCCCGGTATCGAGCTCACGACGGCACAGTTCGCAACCGTGGTTGCGCCCAATGTCGACCCCGAGCGCAGCAAGGCCTTCCTAGAGGTGTTGCGGGCTTGTTTCCGTGAGCGCCATCCGGCCGAGGCCGGTGGTCAGGCTTGGCAACTCCAGGTCTGGGAGCTCGCCGGTGCCCCCGACAGCTGGCAAGCTCAACTCGAGGCGAACTACGCAGCGCAGCCGGTTTTCGCGCTGATTTCGGGGCTTGGCGCCGACGTTTGGGAGCCCGTGCATCGCTTTGCCCAAGCCTCAAAACTACCAAGTCTGTTCCCAAATCTGGATCTCGCGCCGGCCGCTGAGCCAGACGCCTATAGTTTCTATTTCTCGCGCGGCGTGATCTTGGACGCGGAGGTTCTCGGCCAGTACGTCATGGAAACCGCGGCCACCACCGGGGTGCAGCGGGTGGTGCAACTGGCGGTCGAAGGCAGCGCGGGCCGCAAGGCCGCTGCCGTCTTGGCAAGCCGCCTCAAGCCGCAGGCGATCGCCGTCACGGACCGCGTCCTGCAACAGGCAACGGCCGAGGAGATCACGCCACGTCTTTCGGACCTGGGGCCGAGCGACATGCTGGTGCTCTGGCTTGAGCGCAACCAACTTGAAAGCCTGGCCGGCGTGCCGCCACCGCGGGCCGGCCAGGTCGTGGTTTCGGGCTGGCAGAGCGGCCTCGAAAATGCCCCGCTGCCCGCCGCCTGGAAGCGCATGGCTTTAATGGTCTACCCGATAGACGCGCCGCAACGCCGCGCGGCACGTTTTGAGTTCAACCTGCGCCCGTGGCTCAAGACGCAGGGCATCGAAGCTAGCGATGAGATCTTGCTCGGCAACACCTTGGCCGCCTGCCAGCTCTTGTCCGAGAGCATGTCACGCCTGCGCGGCCGATACTTTCGGGACTACCTGGTGGAGATGATCCAGAACTATCCCACCGGCATGGGCAACGCGCCGGCTGCGCAAGCCTTCCCCAGGTTCGGGCTCGGTCCGGGTCAACGCTATAGCTCGAAGGGCGCCTATATCGTCCGGTTCAAGGACCCAAGCACGACCGAGCTGGAACTCGTCCACGACTGGCTCGTGCCGCCGTGATTCCGGCCAATCCTTGGTAGCGCGCATCATCTCAAGATTTGCTGGATATAGGACTAAAGTAAATTGCGATGATCCGACCGCCTTGGCAACTGATAGTGCCGGTCTTGCGCACAATGCCCTTTCCGCGGCCCTTTCCGCGATGTGGTCATCGCAAGCCTGTCACGAACACAGCGCTTTGCCCCAAGCGACCACTATCAGCTTTCCGGCAAGGCGGTCTGGCGCTCTTTGCATTCAGAGCAATTGGTTGCGGGCTGCGATAACCGCCTGCAAACGATTGCGAACGCGCATTTTCTTGAAAAGCTGTGTCAGATAGAATTTGGTAGTGCCAACGCTTAGCCCGAGCCTTTCGGCTATTTCCTGATTGGTATAACCCTTGGTGATGTGGTCAAGGAGTTGTTGTTCGCGGTAGCTCAGTCCAGCCAGCACTTTGGCCTCGCGTTTGGGCACCAGCGACCCGCCGACCAATAATCGAACGGCCAGCTCGGCGGTGATGTAAGGTTGTCCGCTCTGCACAGCCTTTAGGGCACCGATGAGTTCAAGGCCGCTCACGCCCTTCAGAATGTAACCATTTGCACCAGCTGCCAGTGTATTCGAGACGCTCAGCACGTCGTCGAGCGCGGTTAGGACAACGCACTTAATGCCTCGCCGGGCCATTTCCGCGACGACCTCCCGCCCACCGCTGATGGCAATGTCGAGCACGAAGAGATCCGGTCTCTTCTCGCTCGCCAGCCGGCGCGCATCCGCTGCGGTGGTACCTTCGCCCACAAGCGACAGACCATCTGAGCGGGCAATGGTGCGGATCACGCCCTGGCGAAACATCGGATGCGGATCAATGACGGCGATGCGAATCGGTTTCATCATCGCTAGTCGCTCCCAGCCACAATCCAAAAGCTTGCTACGACCGATAGGGTGTGGTCGGACTGCGATCGCGCAGACAGTGCGCCGCCGAGGGCCTCTATCTGGTGACGTAGGGTCTCGAAGCCAGTCTCGATGGTGTGCGCGAGCCACGATCGACCGGATTGGAGATGGCAAACAAGTTCCACCTTGAGTTTGTCCTCCTCACATTTGGCGCGTACGTGGACCTTGGCGCTAGCTGCCGCAAGCTCGAAAACTTTGGCGAGCGCCTGCTCGACAAATTGGTAGAGGCAACTCTTCAATAGATGCGGCAGATCCCGCGGCAGATCACGAAACTCGCAACTCACGGCGCTGCTGGTGCGCGCCTCGTGCAGACAGATCGCCGTACTGATAACTTCTGCGGCGGACAGGTCCTGCAGATCCGATGGCGTTAATCCGCTGGAAACTTCGCGTATTTGTTGTGTGCACTCCTTCAGCGCTACCGTGATAGCGTCGATTTCCTCGCCAAGCTTGTCCGGCGCTTCACGCAAGGCATCGAGTCTTAGCTGGGCGAAGGCGATCAGCTGCAACGGACCGGCGCACAATTGCTTTTCAAGCCGGCGCAGGTGCCTGTCATTGGTTTCCAGAACTCGGCGGTTGGCGCGGCAGACCTGCTTATTGAAAAGTTTGTCTTGTATCTGTTGCCGCGCCAGTTCACCGATTTGCCTTTGTAGACCGCCGGTGAGGCTGAACAGCATCACGATCAGGCCGACGGCACCGCCAGCCAGCACGGCATAGCTGGTGTACTGAGCCGCGCGGATTTCCTGCATGAGATCGACGGCGAGTTCGGAGGTTTCGGCAAGTGCAATAATCCTGTTCGTGCCGGTCTGTCGGACGGGAGCGTAGATTTCGAGGATTGGCACGCGCAGGGCACGCTCGTCGTCCTCGTCATCGCCTTCGAGCCCAAGGCTGGCAACGACCTCGCCTTTGAAGGCGCGGCTGCGCGCATCGGTGGGTGAGAATTGCTTGCCGACCAGTTCGCCGCGACTACTGAAGACGATCTGGTCGGACACCCAGATCCTAAAAGCGACCGAAGGCCTTCCCGAGGACGCTGGCGACATCGAGCGTTCTAGAGCGCCGCGATTTTGTTCCGAGAGGTACGATTTGATTGCCAACTCCTGCACCAGCGGCTCTACCACGCTGTCGACATATAACGCCGTGCTGGCGCCGACCCGGTTGGCGAACAGCTCCTGAATGTGGTTCGCCACCACGCAAGAGGCGCCGATGCTGGCGCTGGCAATAGCTATCGAGAGGGCAGCGGTGAGCTGGCGTGCCTGCCCGAGACCTCGCCACCAATGCGTGATCGATACTAGGAAGGGAAAGCCCAGGTGCGGGATTGTGTTGGCTGTCATGGCACCCTACCGCGATGCGGTGGTTCGCCCCTGTAAAATACAGCAGACGGGACATTCCCCTATCAGACCAAGGTGAGCTGTTGTCGGTCTTAGCAAGATCGGACCTCCAGCACGATTTTTTATCCACTCGCCTATAGCGCGCTTGGGCCTCGCCCTTAAAGGATCGGCTAGTCGGCAGAATTGGGCTCGATCGGCCCGGCCGCTCGGGCATTGGCGGGCAATAGGAGCGAAAAAATGGTGCAGTTCATTCGATCCGATCTGGAGTTTATCCTTCAACAGATCATGTACGCCGAGCAGCTCACCGAGCTGACCGCGCCGGACGGCAGCCTCTCCAGTGCCGACATCCTAAGCGTACTGCCCAATGTGCAAGTGCCCTGGGGCCTGCGCACGGTCGATGGCTCCTACAACAACTTGGTCTTCAGCGAGAACTTAGGCATCGACCAAACCCAGTTCGGGGCCGCCGACACGGTTTTCCCCCGCCTGCTTGTGCCGGTGTTCCGCCCTGCCGAGGGATTGCCCGCGGACTTCTTCGGCCCGGGTAGCCCAGCGGTGCCGACAACGTCCTATGCTCAAACCAGCGGCACGGTCGTCGACTCGCAGCCGCGCATCATCTCCAATCTGATCGTCGACCAGACCGCGGACAACCCTGCCGCAGTCGCCGCGGCGGCCGCCAATGGCGGCGCCTCCACAATCTTCAGCCCGGGGCTTGATGGCGTGTTCGGCACGGCCGATGACAGTCCCGTTTTTTACATTCCCAATGTGAAGCCGGACTTCGGCCTAACGGTGCCGTTCAATGCCTGGTTCACCTTCTTCGGACAGTTCTTCGACCATGGCCTGGATCTCGTCACCAAGGGCGGTCAGGACATCGTCTTCGTTCCCCTGCAACCCGATGATCCCCTCTACGTGCCGGGTTCGCCAACCAATTTCATGGTGGAGACGCGGGCCACCAATGTTGCCGTGCATCCGGGTGCCGACGGGGTTTTGGGTACGGCCGACGACGTGCATGACAACGAAAACACAACGACGCCGTTCGTTGATCAGAACCAGACCTACACATCGCACCCATCGCATCAGGTATTCCTGCGCGCCTATCAGCTCCTGCAAGCGGACCCGGACGGCGTCGCGGGCAACGGCGATGAATTCTTGCGGCCGTTTGCGACCGGCAAGCTGATCACTAATCGTGAGATAGGTGCCGACGGTCACTTTGGCACCGGCGATGACGTCGAAATCGGCGGCATGTCCACCTGGGGCGTGCTGAAGGCGCAAGCGCGTGATGTGCTGGGCATCAATCTCACCGACGCCGACGTCTTCAATGTGCCCCTGCTGGCCACCGACGCCTACGGCAACTTCATCCCCGGGCCGCACGGCTTCCCGCAGGTGGTCATGAAGGGAGCGGACGGCATCGGCGGTACGGACGATGACTTCCTGCTCGAAGGCAACCCGGCGGCACCAATCGACCTCACCAATGCAGTGCGCACCGGGCATCAATTTCTGATCGACGTTGCGCACAGTGCCGATCCTTCGGCCGCGCCCGGGCTTGTGCGTGATGACAATGGGGTGATCGGCGGGCCGCAGGCGCCGGGCACCTACGATGGCGAGCTGCTCGATGCCCATTACATCGCCGGCGATGGCCGCGCCAATGAAAACATTGGCCTCACCGCCGTGCACGCCATTTTCCATTCGGAGCACAATCGCCTCGTCGATCAGACCAAAGAGGTCGTGCTTGCGGCGCAGGATCTCGCCTTCCTCAATCAGTGGCTACTTAGCCCGGTTGCGGCGCTGCCGACGACGCCAGCAGAAATCGACGCGCTCGCCTGGAATGGCGAACGCCTGTTCCAGGCGGCTCGGTTCGGTACCGAGATGCAGTACCAGCATCTTGTGTTCGAGGAGTTTGCCCGCACCGTGCAGCCGGCCGTCGACGAGTTCCTCGCCCCCAACGGCTACGACACCACCATCAATCCGGCGATTGTGGCCGAGTTTGCGCACACGGTTTATCGCTTCGGCCATTCCATGCTGACGGAAACGGTCGATCGCTTTGATCCGAACTTCAATCCTATCACGACCGATCCGCTGCACCCGACCAACGATGATCAGCTCGGTTTGATTGCCGCGTTTCTAAATCCTTTGGCCTATGCCGCCAGCGGTCCCACGCCGGAAGAGGCGACAGGTGCCATCGTGCGCGGGGTGACGCGCACCGTCGGCAACGAAATCGACGAGTTCATTACGGAAGCGCTGCGCAACAATCTGGTCGGCCTGCCACTCGATCTGGCAGTCCTCAATCTTGCCCGCGGCCGCGATACGGGGATACCCTCGCTGAACGCGGCCCGGCGCGAATTCTATGCCATGACCAGCAACAACGATGTGGGCGACGCCAACGTCAAGCCATACATCAGCTGGGTCGACTTCATGCAGCATTTGAAGCATCCGGAGTCGCTGATCAACTTCATTGCCGCCTACGGCACGCATGCGGGGCTGCTGGCTGCCGACGTCGACACGCTGCTGGAAAAGCGGGCGGTGGCGGCGGCGTTGGTATTGGGCGGCAGCGCCCTCCTCAACGCCGGTGCGCTCGACGAGCGCACCTTTACGGCCGACGAGGCCGATCGCATCGCCTTTCTCAATGGCACCGGCATTTATGCCAACGACGCGGCTGGCGTGACCACGACCGGTGTCGATCTGATCGACTTCTGGGTAGGCGGCCTGGCGGAGCGGCAGATGCCGTTCGGGGGGCTGCTCGGCTCTTCTTTCAACTTCGTCTTTGAAAATCAGCTCGAAGGCCTGCAGAACGGCGACCGCTTCTACTACTTGTCGCGGACGGCCGGTCTGA
>DASTMQ010000209.1:0-9318 GCA_035714005.1 Hyphomicrobiaceae bacterium | reverse complement strand
TAATCGTGACCGGCACTGCACCATCGGTCGGCTTTGCCACCGGAGCCGATGTGGGCAGCATACGGACCAGCCCTGCAGGCAAAAATCCAACGCATCTGGAGTGAGCCATGCGCCTTGATCGATCCCCGCTGCCGCAATTGGGCGGCGGCCTGTTCCTGACCGATGGTGGCATCGAAACCACCTTGATCTTCCACGACGGACTGGCGCTGCCTTACTTTGCCGCCTTCGACCTCCTCAAGACCCCGGCAGGGACCGCGGCGCTCTATGGCTACTATGAGCGTTATGCCGCCATGGCCAGGGCTTGCCGACTGGGGTTCGTGCTGGAAAGCCCGACCTGGCGGGCGAGCAGCGACTGGGGCGACAAGCTCGGCTACAGCACTGCGGCGCTGGCCGCCGCCAACGGCAACGCCATTGCGCTCATGCGGCGGCTGCGCGAGGCTTTCGCCGCTGAGGGCAGCCCCATGGTGATCAGCGGCTGCGTTGGCCCTCGGGGCGACGGCTATGACCCGGGCTCGGGGATGGGAGCCGAGGAGGCGAGCGACTACCACGGCGCGCAGATTGCCGCCTTTGCACGGGCGGGCGCCGACATGGTGACGGCCAGCACCATGACCAACACCAACGAGGCCGTGGGGGTCGCGCGCGCGGCCGAGGCCGCCGGCCTGCCGGTCGCCATTTCCTTTACGGTGGAAACCGACGGTCGGCTGCCCACCGGGCAGGGCCTGGCCGAGGCGATCGAGGCGGTGGACCAGGCCACCCGCCACCACCCCTGCTACTACATGATCAATTGTGCCCACCCCACGCACTTTGACGGCGCGCTCGCCAGCGATCGGGCCTCGTTGCAGCGCATCCGCGGCCTGCGCGCCAACGCCTCGCGCTTGAGCCACGCCGAGCTCAACGAGGCTCCCGACCTCGACGCCGGTGATCCCAGCGAGTTCGGGCAGCAATACCGCGCGCTGCTGGCGCAGCACCCGCACATTAACGTTTTAGGGGGATGCTGCGGCACCGACCATCGCCACCTCGCGGCCATCTGTTCGGCCCTGGGTCTCGCGGCGATCGAGGAGCAAGGCCGGGGGACGACCGCGGCCCGCGCCTGAGGATCAATATCGCCTCAGGTCTTTGAGCGTACCGGGGCGTCGAGCCGGTCGTCCCGCTCCTTCGTGGTCCCGCGCAAGAGCGGCAACTTCGGCCGCCGAGCGGGGCGCGGCCGGAGCTCGACCGGGACGCTCTCAGGCGCGAGGCCTGGCCAACGCTGCGCCATCGACTACGGCACTCTCCGAGCAGTTTGGGGGCAGGGGCGGGGCGGGCGTGAACGGCGCCTCCGCGCGATTTTCGCGAAGCCGATCCGCCCAAGTGAGAGGCATGTGCGCTTGCGCGCGCGCCTCGGCCGGCGCACCGTCGTCGGCAAGCTTTTGCGATCGCCTTCGCGTTCTTTGCTGCTGCCTCTTTGCCAATTTCGCCGACAGCGGCTTTGCTCTCACCCGCGCGGTCGTGACGTCGAGCGCGCCAGAGATGTGGGGCAGCCGCGGCGACCCAGCTAGAGCCCTCGAGACCCCTCGCGACCCCTCCTCTTTTGTGACACTATTGTTATGGCTTGATGTCGGTTCGATGACGCGGAGCGGGTGCATGAGTTTGCTGAGGCAGGCGCGGTCAAATCCTCTGGCTTGGTGGTGGGCCGCGTTGGTGCTGGGCAGCAGCGCAAATATCGCGCTCTGGTTTTTTATGTACCGCCAATACGGCGTGCGCCCGGCAGGCAGCCTATCCAACGCTTTTGACCTCAAGCTGATGCTATTTCTTTGTGCAGCCTACGTGTTTGGCTGCGCCTTCCGGTCCCTTCTGCCGCGCGCGGATGTGCAACGGATCTGCTTGTTCAATACTTGGCTATCAAGCGTCGTCGTTGGGCGGTCCGTGGCGACCGTGGCGGAGGTCTCATTCGCGGCGCAATGGGCGATCGTCCTCAACCAGCTCGGCGAGAGCGCGGATGTGGGCACCACCGTGACGATCGCCTGGGCGATCGTGCCGCTGATCGTCGTGGCTCAGTGCTGCTCTTGGTACGCGGTGTTGACGACAAACTCGCTGGCCAACGCCATTGAGAATTCCATTTGGGCGATCGCGTTCCTGGGCGTCGGCATAGCCCTATGTCGGTTGCTGCCGGAGTTCGACGGTTTGGTGCGTTGGGCCCTTGTCGTCGGCATTGCCGGAGTTGGAGGCTATCTGGCTTTTCTCATCACCATTGACGTCCCAATGTACCTAAACCGGTGGCAAACCGAGCTGGCAGAGGGCCGCAGGCCTCTGCGGCCGCTCGAGGGGCTGCGCGATGCGAGCACGCGTTGGATCGTGACCCACGACTTTAATCACTGGAAGGATGAGATTGCCTGGATGTCTCTTTATTTCACCACGGCCGTCTGGGCGAGCCTGGCGCTGTGCGCGGTGTTTGCGCTCGCCGACCAACTTCCAGGCTATCGCGCCGAACCCGCCGCCATCAAACAGCTAACCGCCAGCCCGTAAACACAAACGGCCGCGGTGCCGGGCCCGCGCCAATTGTGTGCGCGCCCTCTTGGGCAACCGCGAAGCGCCGCCTCGCGCCGCCCGTCTAATGCGCGCGGGGCGGTGCAGTGGACCGGGGCGCCAGGCGCTTGGCCAAAAAGGCAACGGGGAGCGCGCATTCGGTCGAGAGAACCTTGACGCCGCGCGAGACCACGGCATAGCCGCGCTTTTGGAAAAAGCCAACCGCGTTCAAGGTCGTGAACGAGGTCACGCGCTCGAAGCCCCAGGCCAGCGCCCGCGCCTCGGCCTCGGCCAGCAGGCGGCTGCCGATGCCGAAACCGGAATGGCGCGCAAACACGAAGCCGATGCGGGCCTGGGTGCCGTCGTCGGCGTTGATGCGCCAGGCGGCGGTCCCCAGCAGTTCGCCGGCGAGCCACGCCGAGAAAATCTCGTTTTCTTCCCGCAACAGATCGGAATAGGCGGGCGAGTGGACGAGGCTGGCGAAGGCGGCGATCTCGGCTTCGGTGAGGGCGTCGGCGGTCTGCGCGCGCAAGACGGTCCCATGCAGGTAGCGCACCGCCGGAAAATCGTCGATTCCGAGCTGCCTGATTTCAACGCCGGCGGGCAAGCTGCCGGTGGGACGGCGATCAATCCCCGGCATCATACGCACGAACTGTTAAGCGGCATCGGACAGGCAACACCCATTGTACGCGGACGCCGAGCGACCGCGTCAGCGCGGGGTGCTGAGGCGCGCCTCCGACCGCGGCGGCGGGTATGCCGGTACGGCATCGGCCTTCTTTTCGCCAGCACCCTGGGCGGGCACGTATTCGGCTTCCTTGCAGGAGCAACCCTGCACGAACTCTTTGCGATAACGCCAGGCCGATTTCAAGCTGGTGTAGGGCTGCTGGCTGGCGACCGAAATCGCCTGCTCGACGGCGCCGCCGGGGTTTTGGTGGTAATAAAGCTCGGCCGGTGCCGCACAGCGGGACTGGCAGATTTCGGCATCGCGCTGGAAGTGGTTGGGCAGGGTCGAGAAACTGACCGGGAAGTAGTAGCCGTCGCACAAGCGCACGCACAACGTGCGATAGGTGGCAAAGGGCAGGTTGCCGAATTGGTTGCCGGGTCCGCGCGGAGCATCGCCCTCATCGGACCACAGCGCGGTGAAGGGGTTGCTGGCCGTATCCCGGCGCCGGGCTTCCTGGGTGTACTGCTGGCCGCAACCGTTCCGTGCCAGCTCACGGATGATGTCGTCCTGATAGGATCGATCGCGCGTACCCAGGATCTGGCGGCGCTGGCCATCGAGTTCGGCCAGGCGGCGCCGCATGCCTTCGACGTCGCCATTGAGTTGCACGCAGCGCGGCGTGCGCCGCAGGGTTTTGGAGAACAAGAACTGATCCCAGCAATCGGCGCGGTCGAGCTGGATCTGCGCCGTATTCAAACTACGCTCGGTTTGGCGCAGGTCGGCCTCGATCTTGGGCAGGAGCTCCCGGTTCTGGCCACTGCCCTGGGTCTCGGTGACGAGACGCTGCTCGAGCTGTAAGCAGATGTTGGTGTTGGCGCCACGTTGGCCCCAATAGGGCTGTCCCGGCGGCGGCATCGGTTGGCCCGGAGCGGCTGGCGGATAGCCCGGCGGCGGTTGTCCGGGCGGACCGCGGTAGAGTGGCTCGCGGGGGATCGGGCGCGGCTCGGAGGGACCGCCCCCGAACGGCCACCAGTTCCAGCCCTGGGCCATGGCGTCGGCAAGCCCAAGCCCCAGGGCGGCAAGGAGCGCCAAGGCGACCAGGATGAGGCGCAGGGCGCGCGATCTCGTCTTCCCGTTCAGCATTGGATCCGAAGGTCCCCCCGACGGCGCAGTTCTGCACGGGCGCCGATACGGCAAGCAGCCCTGATTCTTGCGAAACTTTCCCTCTTGGGATTATGGAAGTGTTGGCCTAGCGGGTCAATGCAGCGCAAATACGGCGTTCGACCTGGCTTGACGCTGGCCCGGAAAGCGAGAGATAAGCCGGACATGCCGATCCGCTTGATACCGGCCGTCAATACTCTGTGCGGCATTATTGCAACGAGCTAGCCACAGGCTGGCGCGCGGCCGCTTCTTTGCCCATCCGTGACAGAGAAAACGCCCGCCCGGCGGCAAGGTGAGATGATGCTCACGCTATACAACACGGCGACGCGAACTAAGGAGCGATTTGAGCCGATCGATCCAGGCAACGTGCGCATGTACGTGTGCGGACCGACGGTCTACGACTTCGCCCATATCGGCAACGCCCGGCCGATCATTGTCTTCGACGTGCTGTTTCGGCTGCTGCGCCATTTCTATGGGGCCGAGCACGTCACCTATGCCCGCAACATCACCGACATTGATGACAAGATCAACGCCCGGGCAACCGAGCTTTACCGTGCGCTGCCGCCGACCGAGGCCATCCGCAAACTGACCAGCGAGACGACGGCGCAGTTTCACAAGGATGTGGCGGCGCTTGGCGTCCTGCCCCCGAGCGTGGAGCCGCGCGCGACCGATACCATCCCGGAAATGCGCGCCCTGATCGAGGCCCTCGTTGAGCGCGGCCATGCCTATGTGGCCGAGGAGCACGTGCTCTTCGACGTGGCGACGCTGCCCGACTACGGCCGTTTCGCCAATCGATCACTGCAGGAAATGGAGGCGGGCGCGCGCGTCGATGTGGCCCCCTACAAGAAGGGGCCTATGGACTTCGTGCTCTGGAAGCCCTCCCAGCCCGGCGTGCCGGGTTGGGAATCTCCCCGCGGCATTGCCAGCAAAGGCCGGCCGGGCTGGCACATCGAGTGCTCGGCCATGGCGGATAAGTTCCTGTGGGTGTTGGCCAAGGGCACGCTGACGGAGACGGGTTTGGCCGCGCCGCACGTGTTCGACATCCATGGCGGCGGCATCGATCTCGTCTTTCCGCATCATGAAAACGAGATCGCCCAATCGCGCGGCGGCTACGGCATTGCCCAGATAGCCAAGGTCTGGATGCATAACGGCTTCCTGCAGGTCGAGGGCGAGAAGATGTCGAAATCGCTCGGCAACTTCGTGACCATCAGGGACCTGTTGGATGCGGGTTGGGACGGCCGGGTCTTGTACTTCGCCATGTTAAAGACGCACTATCGCCAACCCATAAACTGGACGCGCAAGGGCATGGTGGAAGCGGCCCTGGAGCTTAATAGCCTGCGGCAGCATTTGGCCCCGCATCACTCCCCCGGCGAGCCCGGGCGCGAGTTCCTCGAGGCCATTGCCGACGATCTCAACACGCCCGCGGCGATCGCAGAATTGCATCGCCTGGCGCGCGCGACGGTGGCTGGCGCTGGCGCGGATACCCCGGCGGACGCGGCGGGCTTGGAGACGGCCCGCGCGCGCTTGGCCGGCGCGCTTGGCCTTTTTGGGCTCGACCATCTGGCCGACTTCGACGCCCACAAGATGCTGGCACGCGTGGCCGGGCGCGCGCCAGTCGACGAGGCGGCCGTCAAGAGCCTGATCGAGGCCCGCAACGCCGCGCGCAAGGTCAAGGACTTCCGCAAGGCCGACGGCATTCGCCAGCAGCTCTTGGAGCTGGGCGTTCAGCTCAAGGACGCGAAGGACCCGGTCACCGGCGAAATTTGCACCACCTGGGAGCTGAGCATCGCGGAGGCGGCCGAGAGCGAGCGATGAAGCGCGCTCGGCAGCGGCCGCGTTGCCCTGGCGGCGCACCTGCAGCCGCGATCCAGAGGCCATGCGCAGGCGAGGTTGAGCCATGACGGATCGGAAAGACATGAGCGATCCCAGCGTGCGGCCGCCCTTTTGGCGGCACCGCTATTACTACCTGGCGCTCAAGATCATCGTCCTGATTGCGGGCGTTCTGATCGCGCTCAAGCTCATTGACGTGTGGTAGGCCTAGCATGTCCAAGCAGCGCCTTTACCTGTTCGACACAACGCTGCGCGATGGTGCGCAGACCACGGGCGTCGACTTCTCGCTTGAGGACAAGCGGCTGATCGTGCGGGTGCTCGATGAGCTGGGGTTGGACTACATCGAGGGCGGCTATCCCGGCGCCAATCCCACGGACACGCAGCTTTTCAGCACCGAGCAAAACCTCGCCTGCGCCAGCTTTACGGCCTTTGGCATGATCAAGCGGGCGGGACGGTCGGTGTCCAACGATCCTGGCTTCCAGGCCACCCTGCAGGCCAAGGCGGCGGCCATCTGTCTCGTCGCCAAGGCCTGGGACTATCACGTGCGCGTGGCGCTCGGCATCAGCAACGAGGAGAATCTGGAGGGTATCGCGCAGTCGGTAGAGGCCGTGCGGCAAGCGGCGCAGCCGCGGCAGGCCATGATCGACTGCGAGCACTTCTTTGACGGCTATAAGGGCAATCGCGCCTATGCCTTGGCGGTGGCCACGACCGCCTATCGCGCGGGAGCGCGCTGGGTGGTGTTGTGCGACACCAACGGCGGGACATTGCCGCACGAAATTTCGCAGATCGTGGCCGAGGTCGCGGCCCATATTCCCGGCACGCACATTGGCATCCACACGCACAACGACACCGAGAACGCGGTGGCCAATTCGCTGGCTGCCGTGCGTGCGGGCGCACGCCAGATTCAGGGTGCGCTCAACGGCCTGGGTGAGCGTTGCGGCAATGCCAATCTGACCTCGCTGATCCCGACCTTGCTTTTGAAAAGCGAGTTCGCTGAACCCTTCGAGATCGGTGTCACGCCCGAACGCCTGCGGCGGCTGACACACGCCAGCCGCGTCCTCGATGAAATCTTGAATCGTGCCCCCAACCGACACGCGCCCTATGTCGGCGAGGGCGCTTTCGCCACCAAAGCCGGCATTCATGCCTCCGCAATCCTGAAGGAGCCCGCCACCTATGAGCACGTGCCGCCGGAGAGTGTCGGCAACCGCCGGCGCGTGCTGGTGTCCGATCAAGCCGGCAAGTCGAACCTGATTTTCGAATTGGAACGGCTCGGCATTCCCCTTGGCAAGAGCGATGACCGGGTCGGCAGGCTGCTGGAAGAGGTCAAGTCGCGGGAGGCCCTGGGCTATGCCTACGAGGCGGCGGAAGCCTCCTTCGAGCTGTTGGCGCGGCGGCTTCTGGGCGAGGTGCCGCAGTTCTTCACGGTCGACAGCTTTCGCGTGATGGTGGAAAAGCGCCACAACGCCCTGGGACGGCTGGTGACCGTATCGGAGGCCACCGTCAGGGTGTTTGTGGACGGCGGCGAGGAGCCGCTATGGTCGGTTGCCGAGGGCAATGGTCCGGTGCACGCGCTCGACCAGGCGCTGCGCAAGGATCTTGGGCGCTACCAGAACATCATCAAGGACGTCGAGCTCGTCGACTACAAGGTCCGTATCCTCACCGGCGGCACCGAAGCGGTCACGCGCGTGCTGGTGGAGAGCCGGGACAAAAGCACCGGCGCGCGCTGGTTCACGGTCGGCGTGTCATCCAATATCGTCGATGCCAGCTTCGAGGCGCTGACCGACTCCATCACCTTTAAGCTCTTCAAGGCCGGCGCCGCCGCGGCTTGAGCTCGTCTTTCTAAAAGCGCAGGACCGGGCCGCCGCGACCGTCCTGCCCATAACCTTGGCAGGCTTCGCGCACGCGGATGTCGGTGCCGAGAAAGGCGCACACGCGCTGCTTTTCGCTGGGGCTGTTGCGCATGGTGCTGCCCGAGACGCGCAGGCCGTAGGAGCGGGCAACCTGCGCCAGGTTTTCATCCTGGCAATAGGGGGTCGCGTGCGGCTGACCTTTGATGATCTGGTAGTTGCCGTCGCACTGCATGCGGGCGGCGGCCGGGGCGGCGGCAGCGATACCGAGGCCACAGACGGTAAGCATCATCGCCATGGCGTAGCGGATCTGGCACATGCGCATCTCCCTCCTCGATGCGGCCGCGGTTGCGACCGGGCTACCGCGATATTGCGGCAGATAGCGGCAAAGACAAGGCCCGGGCGAACGCCCGCACCATGCCGCGCCTGCATCAGCAGGAGCCGCGTCGCCTGGCCGTGCGGGCGCACTGGCCCCCTATCAACAGCCCGACGGCTTGGCGACACAGGTGCGCGAAAGCGACGCCAAGCAACCAAACCCATACTGGCGGTATTACTGGCACCGGACTCATGCGGTCTCGCCGGCCGGCATCTGCGGCTCGACAAAATAAAAGCACGGCCTCAGCACGGAGTGCTCCCAGGGCACTTGCTGATTGCGCGTTGCCGCCATCGCGTCGTTGCCCCGGCAGATCGGGAGGGAGCCAAATCCTCGCCCGGTGAAGGCATGTGCTTGATGCGGGCGGCGCAAACGACAAGTTTCGCCAACCGCCGTCCGGCGCCAGGTTGCCGGGTTGGGTCGAAAAGGCAAGCAACGATCCGATGCCCGCTCCGATCGCGGCCAGACCCCGCCCGACGTCGACCGAGCGCGTGCCAATGGCGCCGGCCCGGTTACTATTTGCCGAGGAGCTTCCTGGCGGCTGCCGCCGGCAGCAGGTGCCCGGCCAGGACCTGGTCCGCCAGCGCATCGAGACCGCGATCCTGTCCGGCGCGGATGCGCTCGCTGAGGAGATCGGCGGCGGCGCGGGCAATCAAATAGCGCGCCCGACGGCGCCGGCGTTGCTTGTGGTCGACCTGCAGTCGCGCCGCCGCCGCGGCGATGGCTTCGGCAAGGGCGGCAACGCCCTCCCCGGTGGTGGCGGTGGTCTTTAAGACTGGTACTTTGGCGCCTGGTCCGGCGCGCAGGGAGGCGGCCCCGCTCAGTTGATGGAGGGCGCGATCGGCGCCGTCGCGGTCGGCCTTGTTGACGACCATGATGTCGGCGATCTCGAGGAGCCCGGCCTTCATGGCCTGGATATCGTCGCCAAGGCCGGGCGCCAT
>DASTMQ010000208.1:0-11481 GCA_035714005.1 Hyphomicrobiaceae bacterium | reverse complement strand
ACTTGGACCCCAAGATCCTGCACGAACGGCTGCCGGGCATCACCGAAAGTGCCAAGGTCTTTGCCGGCGTCGATTTGCGTCGCCAGCCGATCCCGGTCCTGCCAACCGTGCATTACAACATGGGCGGCATTCCCACCAACTACCACGGCGAAATGCTGACCCTCAAAGCCGGCAATCCCGACTACGTCGTGCCTGGTCTCATGGCGCTTGGCGAAGCTGCCTGCGTCTCCGTGCACGGGGCCAATCGGCTGGGCAGCAACTCACTGATCGACCTCGTCGTGTTTGGCCGCGCCGCCGGCCTGCAGTGCGCCAAAACTGTCGAGCCCGGCGGCGCCCAGCCCGATCTGCCCGGCGACGCCGGCGAACTGGCGCTGGCCCGCCTCGATCGCTTCCGGCATGCCAACGGCGGCACGCCGACGGCCGCGCTGCGCCTGAAAATGCAGCGCATCATGCAGATGAACTGCTCCGTCTTCCGTGACGGCCCCGTCCTCAAGGAAGGTCTGGCGAAGATCACCGACGTCTGGAAGGGGGTCAGCGACATTCACGTCTCGGACCGCTCGCTGATTTGGAATTCCGATTTGATCGAAACCTTGGAATTCGACAATTTGATCGCCCAGGCCGCGGTTACCGTGGCGGCCGCCGAGAACCGCACGGAAAGTCGCGGCGGTCACGCCCGCGAGGACTATCCCGAGCGGGACGATCAGAACTGGATGAAACACACCCTGACCTGGGCCGACGATGCGGCGCAAACGGTGCGCATCGACTACCGCCCCGTACACACCTACACCTTGACCAACGAGGTCAACTACTTCCCGCCCAAGCCCCGGGTGTACTAAGTCCTGTGCACGGCGCCGGCTGGCCTGGTCAGGGTCGGGGGCGTGCTTGGAGGCAACGCGGGGGAATGCGGCCAATTAGGATCGCCATTGCCGGCGCCGGCACCGCCGGGCTGGCCGTTGCCGCCTTCCTCGCCCGCGATGGCCACTCGGTGCGGCTCTTTGAGCGCTTCGCGGAACCCAAGCCACTCGGCGCCGGCCTGCTGCTGCAACCCACCGGTCTTGCCTGTCTCGCCAGCTTAGGGCTCGACGGCATCGCGCTTGACTTCGGGCAGGCCGTCACCAGCATTTACGGCGAGACCAGCGCGGGCGCGCGCATCCTGGACCTGGGCTACCGCGAACTGGGAGCGCACGTGTTCGGCCTCGGCATTCACCGCGGCGCGCTGTTCGCTTTGCTCTATGCCGAGGTCGTGCGCCTCGGCATAGCGCTCACAACCGCAACCGAAATCGTGGGCAGCCGCTGCACGGCCGAAGGCCGCATCCTGATCGATCACCAGCACAATAAACACGGCGTTTTCGACCTCATCGTCGACGCCACTGGCGTGCGCTCGCCGCTTAGAGCCGCGGACGCCGTGATCCGACGCGAGCGGCCCTACGCCTATGGCGCCGTCTGGGGCAGCTTGCCGGCACCAGCCGACTGGCCGCACCAGGATCGGCTCGTGCAACGCTACGACGGTTGCCACAGCATGATCGGCATGCTGCCCATTGGCCGCGCCCCCGGCGATGCACGACGGCTGATCGCGCTGTTTTGGAGCCTGCGTGCGCAAGATCGCCCGCGCTGGCGGGCCGCCGGCCTCGCGCCTTGGAAAGCCCGGGTGATGGAGATGTGCCCCGACGCCGAGCCGCTGTTGGCACAGATCAATTCGCTCGACGATATGACCTTTGCAAGTTACGCCGATATGCGATTGGGTCGGCGCCACGGAGAGCGCATCATCTTCATCGGCGATGCCGGACGGGGGCTTTCCCCACAGCTCGGCCAAGGTGCCAATCTCGCGCTGATCGATGCCGCGACTCTCGCCGACAGCCTGCGCCGGGCCGCCTCGATCGAGGCGGCGCTCGGCCTTTACACCACCGCGCGCAGGCGCCACGGGCGTTTTTATGCGCTGGCGAGCCGCTGGCTCACGCCCTTCTTCCAATCCGACAGCCGCTGGGCGGCCAAGCTGCGCGACGTTGCCTTCCCGCGCCTGGGGCAAGTTCCCTACCTGCGCCGGCAAATGGTGCGGACCTTGGCGGGCATGAAGACGGGCCTATTCACCCACGTCGACCCGGGCATCTGGCATCCCGACTACGCCCTCAAGCGCCCCGCGGGCCGGCCACCCCTTTTGAACAGGCTGAGGCAGCAACCGCGCTGGCGAGCTTGGCGGCGACGCGGCAAGGGCTAAGAAAGGTCGCGGCCGTTCAGGCGCTCCGGTAGAGCTTGGTCATGACAAACTCGCGGTGTCCAAGCGCTTCGGCGGCGGTCAGACGGCCGTTGGCCGTGCGCATCACCATGTCGATCAGGGCATCGCCCGCCGTCTCAAGGGTCAGCTCGCGTCGCAAGATGCCCGAGACGTCCAAGTCGATGTGCTCTGCCATCGTGCGCACCGTCTTCGGATTGCCGCTGATCTTGACCACCGGCACAATTGGATTGCCGATGATGTTGCCTTGACCCGTTGGGAAGGTGTGCACGACATAGCCGCCGGCGGCCATCAGCGTCACGCATTCGGCGGCCGCGGAGGATGTGTCCATATAGTAGAGCCCCGGGCCGGCGCCCGGCGTCTGGGCGGGTTCGAGCACATCGATATAGCGGCATTTACGCCCAATCTTCTCCAGGTTGCCCAGGGCCTTCTCCTCGATGGTGCTGAGGCCACCGGCAATGTTGCCCTTGGTTGGCTGGCTTTCGGAGAGATCGTCAACCTTGTGGGCTTCGATCACCTCCGCCTGATAGGCCTGGAAGGTCTTCATCCACTTGTCGCCGATCTTGCTGTTGATCGCGCGCTTGCGGGCGATGTGCTCGGCACCGGTGATCTCTGAGGTCTCGCCGAAGCAGCCGTAGATGCCCTTGGGCACCAGCTTGTCATACATGTTGCCCACCGTCGGGCATGAGGCGAGCCCCGTGGTGGTGTCGCTTTCCCCGCATTTGGTCGACACCCACAGCTCGGCGATATCACACTCCTCCCGCTCGAGCTCGGAGGCCCATTGCACGAAGTCCTTGGCCTTGTGGGAGGCCATGGCAATGGTGGCAATGTCCCCGTGCCCCTCAATGCCGAAGCCGACGACGGGCTTGCCACTCTTGGCAATGCCATCGACGACCCGCTTGGTCCAGCCATCCTCGATGCCGATCACCACGACGGCGGCAACGTTGGGATTGCAGCCGGTGCCGATCAGGGTGCGGAAATGCAGGTCGAGATCGGCGCCAAACTGCAGCCGTCCATAGGCGTGCGGCAACGCCAGCGTGCCCTTGACGTTATTCGCCACCGCCTCGCAGGCAGCGTTCGACAAGTCATCGAGCGGCAGCACGATCACGTGGTTGCGCACGCCAACCCGGCCGTTTTCGCGGCGCCATCCGCGGAAGCTCAAATTGCTCTTGGTTTTGCTGCGCGTGGGCTGGAGCTTGGCCGGCATGGGGATGGTGTCTTTCACCAACGCTTGGTTTTCAGGTTCTGGATGTGCACGTGCTTGCCGGTGGCGACGTCGGCAATCATTTTACCGATATCCTCGCCGTATTTGATGACGGTATCGCCTTTTTTGAGCGGCTTCAGCGCCACCTTGTGGCCGATGGGAATACTCTCCTTGGCCTCGAGCGTAATGGTCTTGTCGGTCTCGGTGACGACGCCCAGCATCTCCGTTCCGGCGCTCAGGTTTTCCACCACAATGACGCCGACATTGTCTTTGGGGCTGTGGACCAGAAAATGGGGCGTGAGCACGCTTTTTCCCTTGTCGCTTGATTTACGGCGATGTTTGGTGGCCATTGCGCGGCTCCATTAGACTTATATAAGACTTGATGGTGTGGCAACAGGTGTTTCCCGAGATGAGCCCCCCCGATCCCCTGGACGCCCGCCCGCTTTACGCCAAGGTGCGCGAGCAGCTCGTCGAACGCATCCGATCCGGAGTTTGGAAACCGGGGCAGCTGATCCCAAGCGAATTCGAGATCGCGGCGGAATTTGGTGTCAGCCAAGGTACCGCGCGCAAGGCGATCGGCGCGCTGGCGACGGAGCGCCTGGTGATGCGCCAACAAGGCCGCGGCACGTTCGTCGTCGAGCACACTCCCGCGCACGTGCTCTTTCGCTTTTTCAACATGTTCGATGCCGCAGGCGAGCTGATCACGCCGGACAGCCGGCAAGCCACCTGCACCGTTGCCCCCGCCGATGGCCCCGAGCAACTGGCGTTGCATTTGGCACCCGGTGCCGAAGTCATCCGCATCGGCCGGGTGCGCACACGCGATGGTATTCCCTTCATTTGCGAAACCATTAGGCTCCCCCAGGAGCTTTTTCCCGATCTTGCCCAAGCCGAACCGCTGCCCAACACCCTTTATGACCTGTTTCAGAAAACCTACGGCATCCTGCTCGTGCGCACCGAGGATCGCCTGTCGGCAACCGCGGCAGATGCCGAGACGGCCCGCGTCCTGGACCTTGCCGCCGGTGCGCCTTTGCTTCGCATCGATCGTACCGCCTTCGGGCTCGACGATCGACCGATCGAATGGCGGGTAAGCCTGTGCCATTTGCAAGGCGCGCACTATTTGGCGCGCACCTAGTGCCGCTGGCCGCCACCCATGATCCCCTAGCGCCACCCATGATCCCCTAGCGAAAGAGACGACAATGACCCTTTCCATGTACCAGCTCGCCGTGCCACCCTTCGTGCAAGGTCTTGGCGCCTTGTCGGCGGTGCTCGCAAAGGCGGAGGCCTTTGCAGCGGCCAGGAAATTCGATCCCGTCGTGCTGTTGTCCTCGCGCTTGGCACCCGACATGTTTCCGCTGAGCCGGCAGGTGCAAATCGCTTGCGATTTCGCCAAGAGCACGGTGGCGCGGCTCGCGAGCGTCGAGGTTCCCAGTTGGAAGGACGACGAGAAGACGATCGCAGACTTGCGCGGACGCATCGCCAGGACGCTTGACTTCGTGCGCTCGTTCAAGTCCGGCCAGATCGACGGCTCGGAAGAGCGTGACGTGACCATCACCTTGGCTGGCAAACCCATCAGCCTCAAGGGGCAGCCCTATCTCGTGCACTTCGTGCTGCCGAACTTCTACTTTCACTGCACGGTGGCCTACGCCGTTCTGCGCCACAACGGCGTGGAGTTGGGCAAACGCGATTTTATGGGCAGCGTCCCGGGCCTCAGCGAACAGTTGACCGACCGGCCATAGAGAGACCGGCCCCAGGCGCCGGGGCAAATGGCCAACGGCGGAGTTCGCCTCGGCACCGCCGGGGTTTGCAATCCCTGCCGGCGGCGCCGCCACATTGCCGGCAAACTTTCCCCCCGTCCCGCCAGGGGGGCTGACCCTTAGCACCGCCGCACGCAGCCTTGCGCTGCCGCCTCTGCCCGGCCCGCGAAAGCCCCCGCGCCCCGTCCGGCGCCACCAGCTTGGCGCGACCTTGGCCGGGAACGAACCCCGCCACCGGGTCCACGCGCCCAAGAGACGCCTAGACGAGAAAGTTTGCCCCCCGCGCGACCCAAGTGGTTGGCAGGCTTCGCTCGCCTGGTGCAACCGATAGTTGAAGAAAGTCGTGCATCGTCTTGCCACGCCTTAGCTTTTTGCGCTCATTCGCCGCACTGGGCGGCCATACAACACGGCGCTTTGCGCGCTATCGAGCGACCGTTGGATCTCTCGAGACGGGGGGATTCACACACAAAGAGGACTGTCAGCGGGGTCGGCAAAACCGAACCGAGGTCGCGGCTCGTGCGCGCCTTGGTCATGCATTGGAGTTCAGGCGATGACTGTACCCGTTCAAGCGCTGCAACCGAAGGCACCCAATTGGGATGGTTCGGCTCCATCCCGCACGCGCCCTCAGGCAACTTTGCTGCCCGGGCTTTTTCTGGTTTTAACGACGTTGAGCGCTAGCCCGGCGCTGGCGTCCGGCAACGAAAGCTGGGCGAGCGACACCATCGAACACATGCGTCAGCACGCCTACCATGGCGAGACTGGCGCGCGCCCGCGGGGACGCCGGTCGGCGGTCGAGGGTCTTGATAGCTATATGATCGACGAGGTGCAGATCCGGCCTCGCCAGCATGCCCGGCGACACGATCGCACCGAGGAATATGCCTCCCCGCGACGCGGGCGCCTACACCGCGAGCGAGCGCGCAAGCTTGCAAGCCTTGGCCGCCACGCCAAGTCGGTGGCCGCCGCGCCCGTTACCGAGCCGGCTGCCAGGGTCCCCAAGCCCATCCAGCCGCCGGCGGCAGCGCCAAGCGAGCAGGTGGTTGCGAGCCTCGCACCGACGCCGCCTCCGGCGCCGCCCAAAACCACGGCTGGACCGATAAACTGGGTTGCTTCGCCCAACTGTCTTGCCAACCCGCTGCGCACCGTGCTCTCGGAGGTGGCGGCCTTGTTCGGCGCCGTGCGGGTCAATTCCACCTGCCGCAGCAAGGCGCACAACGCGCGGGTGGGCGGGGCCTCGCGCTCCTACCATCTGACCGGCAACGCCGTCGATTTCCGCGTCGCCGCCAATACCGCAGCCGTTAGCCGCTTCCTGCTCGGCAAGAAGACCGTGGGCGGCTTCAAGCACTACGGCTTTGGTGTATTCCACATCGACACCGGCCCGCGCCGCACCTGGGACAACGGCCCGCGCCGCCGCGCCTGGGCCTCCAACCGGCGTAGCCGGCGCGGTTAGGGTCGGCGTTCCGCTCGCCCGGGCTGCCGGGCGGCTCTGACCCTGACCGCCTCGGGCTCGGGAACGGCGTGGTGAGATATTTCGGCCACGCTCCCGGGCCTGGGCTCATTGCCCCTTCTTCCTTAGGCCGGATTAAACGGCCAACTTAGGCGCCGGCCGGGTGAGAAGCACCGTGCGCGAGGGGCAGGAGATGGAGCTCAGTCCGTTACGCCAGCTGCGTAAGGGCATGCTGCCAAAGATGGTTTCTTGGTACGACCCGCGCCTGCTGGCGCGGGTCGGCATCCGCACGTTGGTCTCCTCGGTGTTCGGGCAGTACGCCGACCAGCGGTTGATGCAGGCGGTAACGGACACGGCCGAGGACAAGGAGCTCATTGGCCGTTACGACTATTGCGGCGTGGATGCTGCCCGCGAGCCGCAGAAATGCCTCCCCATGGACGAAGCCGGCGCCGTTTGGATCGACTATGTCGCCGACGTCGGTGACGGTTTCGAGCCCACCTACACGTTGGCCTACCTTCTGGCCCAGGACAGTCTGGAGGTGCGGGGGGCGGGCAAGCTGCGCCATGGCGAGGTCCTGATCATGGGTGGGGACCAATGCTATCCGCAGGCCACGCGCGAGGAATATCGCACGCGCCTACTGCAGCCCTTCAACTGGGCCTTCACCGTGCCTGAGCCCGATCGAAAGCTGTTCGCGATCCCGGGTAACCACGACTGGTATGACGGTCTCACCGCCTTCGACAGCCTGTTCTGCTCGTCACGCGATAAGCTTTCGCACGCCAAGGGCAATGTTATCGGCGGCTGGCAATGCCAGCAGCACCGCAGCTACTGGGCGATGCGCCTGCCCTACAATTGGTGGATTTGGGGCGCCGATATTCAGTTCTCGAAATATCTCGATACCGCGCAGGTCAACTATTTCGAGCGCGTTGCCGAGCAGATGGGACCGAACGACAACCTCATCATCTGCCTCGCCGAACCGTCCTGGCTTCTCGCCGATCTGCAGGGCCAAGACGAAGAGGAGAACTTCTTCAAAATTACCACCATCGCCCGCAAGCGAGGCGCTCGCGTTGTCGCCGTGATCGCCGGCGACTGGCACCACTACAATCGCTACTATGCCCATGAATTGGACATTCACTTTATGACCTCGGGTGGAGGCGGCGCCTTTCTGCACCCCACCCACGTCCTGCGCAACGCCATCTCCGTGCGCTGGCCCGAGCAGCCCGACGCCGCCGAGGGTGCCTCGACGCATTCGACCGGCGTGCGGCCCGGCGAAGCCTGGAAGGCGCGCCAATACGATATCCGTTTGAAACGCAACACGCGGGCCGCCGAGGGCATCGTCGAACAGGCGGTGCAGGACGTGCAGGACGCCATCGAGCCGCTGCAACGGGAGCCCCTGAATTTCAAGCGCCGGCGCGCTCCCATCAAGCCGCAGGCTCCCAAATGCTACCCCGACAAGGGCCGCAGCTATTTGCTGAGTTTGGGTAATATCTTCTTCCCGTTCTTCAACCCGGCCTTTGCGATCGGCATCGGCCTGCTCTATTGGCTGATCACCTGGCAGTTCCAGAACCTCGTCAGCCAGTACCGCATCTCGTCGGGCAAGATCGACGCCCTGGGCGTCGGCACGACGCTTCACAGCGTGCTGCCGTTCATGCCGCTTTATCTGGTGCAGGCCATGATCGCCTCGATCAGCCTGGTTGCCATGCTGGGCGCGCTTTATGCCACCTTGCTGTGGTATGTCGACGCTATCGAGCGGCCGGGCATACGCCGCTATCTCACCAAGTTCTGCGTCGGCACCACGCACTTCCTCGCACATTTGGCCATGATGTTCACGCTCTCGCTCCTGGCGGTGAGTGTGAACAATCAGATGACCGGTCCGATCGAAAACGTTCTAGATGCGATTTACCAAACGCGCGACGCGCAGACGCCGCTCGTTCGCGACGTCATCCAGGAAGGCCTTGAGCCACTGCAGCAGCGGCAGGCGGAGCAACGGGGCGCTGGTTCGAGCACGAATGGCGAGCCCAATGCCTCCTCGCGTCCGCCGGCGGTGCGTGAGTTGGTCGGTTTCGTCTCCTACCCGCTGCTGATGATCGTGCTCGGCGCCCTGTTTGGCGGCTCCTTGTGGGGCGTTTATTGGGTCATCACCGGCATCTTCGGGCGCATGCATTCGGAGCAAGCGTTCGCCGCCTTGCGCATCAAGAACTACAAGAATTTTCTGCGCCTGAAGTTCGAGCCGGACAAGCTCACAATCTATCCGCTTGGCATCGACCGGGTGCCTGGGCCCGATGGATGGTTGAATGCACCGCGCGGCAAAGCCAATCCAATGCCGCACAATCCAAAGCTCATCGCCGCCAGACCCATCGACGTGCGGCTAATTGAAAACCCGATCGTCATCACGCGGCTCGAAGACGGCGCCGACTGAGACGGCGCCCTCACCACTAGCGCGCAACGGGCTCGGCGGCCGGCTCGCGCCGTAGTGCCGGTTCGCCCCAGGGGCCGCTGATGCTGAGCTGGGCGTTGCCCTCCGGTGACGGCCCGGATTTGTCGGTGGCCTCCACCGATAGGCGCAAGTCAAGGGTATGGTCGAGTAAATTGGCGCTCCCATTGGCGCTGAAGGCGAGCCCGCCAGCCCGCGCCTGCACGTGCTCGGCGACGAGGAGGCCGTCAAAGAGATTGGCGCGTGCCTCCAGGGTGTCGACGCTGGTTGCGCTCTTGACCAGTTGGCTGGCACTTGCAACCGGCTCGGCTCCCGTGCGAATGGCCCGCACATCCAATCCGAGCTTGCCGCCCTCGGCCATGCTGATGGCGACCTTGCCGGACAGTCCCCTCAGCACTTCGGCGGGCGTCTGCCCGGCCGTCTTCAATTCGACCTTCAGCAACGAACGCCCCGACAACAGCGGCAGACCGGTCAGCATTGCCGTCGCCGGGCCAGGCTCGAAATTCTCGATTTTGCCGCGCAGCGCGTAGCGGGGCGGAAATTCCTTCACGTCGGCGGTCATGCGGCCACTGGCCGTACCGGTCGGTAGCTCGAGCTCGACAATGTTGGCGATCAGCTTGCCCGAACGCACAGCAATGCTGGCCGCGCCGCGGCCCACGGCGTTGCCTTTGAAGCCCAACGAGGCGGCCGAGAGCCGCAAGTCGGCATCGAAGTAGCCAAGGATCGGAAACGAGAAGTCAAAGGCCGACCACGACCAGGTATGGCGATCGAAGACATAAGATTGCGAGCGCAAGGCTTCGAAATAGGGAGCAAGCTCGAGGGTGTTGAAGGCAAGGGTACCGTCTATGGCGGGATGCTCGCCACCATAGGCGAAGGCCACGGTGCCGGTCGCCTCACTGCCGTCGACGGTCACTTTGGCCTTTTCGACCGCCACGGTGCCGCGCGCCCAGTTGAGCTGCCCCTTCAAGCTGACGGCATTAAGACCCTCTGAGGCGGGAACGGGCAACCCGAACCAGCGCACGCACTTGCGCAGGCTCGAGGTCATGAGCTCGGCGTGACCGGCAAGCTTAAGATCCCCGACAACGTCTATGGTACCATCGAACGTGGCATCGATCAGCGCCCCCTTCAGCGCCAGCCTGCCGAGCCAATGCTGTCCGGCTTGCTTTTCGGCCGGCGGTACCACGCTCGCATCGAACGTCAAACGCTGGCCGCGGAGCAAAAAGCTGCCCTTGCTGTTGACCTGACCTTTGCGGCCTCCCGAGACTTCGGCCTGGATGTCGGCAACGGTCTCGGCGGCCCCATCGGCGGTCATGATGTAGAGGGTGCCGCGCCGAATGGTAAGTGCGTCGAAACCCATCGACATGAACTGATCGAGCAGTGGTGCAATGGCGCCCTCGCTGCCGATCACTTCGCTGTCGAAGCCCGGCGCGGCGGCCGCAAGGCCCGACGCGTTGAGGTAAAACACCGGACCATCCAGCACAAACCTGGAAATCGGCGTACCCAGTGCCGCATTGCCGTCCGCGTAAAGGACGCCGCGACTGAGGGTGAGATCGGGTGCCAGGCTCAGGCGCGCCGGCTTTGTGATAACGTGCAGGTCGCGCGGCGAGGCCAAGACCGAATAGCCCGAGAACGGCTCATCAACGGCGCGCGAGGCAATGAACAACGGCGCCACCAAGGCCAGCAGCAGGCAGGCCAGCGTGGCCAGAACAAGGGTTTTGAGGCGCGATATCACGCTTGTGCGTCGCATGCTTTGACTTGACCTGGCTGATCCCCGTAGCGCCGTAGCCCGCCACATCAGGCAGAGTACTTCATCCCGAAGTCGAAGCCCGCAAACCGCAGCCGTTCCCACAAACCGTTGCTGTTGCGTACCAAATGAACTGTAGTATCCCTATCGCGCGTCCATTGAGCGCAACCGTCCTCCCCGCTGGTTTCATACCGCCGCACGAGGCAAAGTGCCAGTTAAAGATTCCAGGATGCACCGATGAAAGAGCCGCTCTGGACACCATCGCCGTTGCGCCTCTCGCAGGCAACGCTCAGCCAGTTCAGCCAATGGTTGGAAGCGCGCACCGCCGCCTCGTGCGCCGACTACGCGGATCTGCACCGCTACTCGGTCGCTGCCCCAGCCGAATTTTGGTCCAACCTGTGGGACTTCAGCCAGGTCGTTGGCGAAAAGGGTGATCCACCTTACCTGGTCGATGCCGGCCAAATGCCGGGCGCCCGCTTCTTTCCTAAGGCGCAGCTCAATTTTGCCGAAAACCTGCTTGCCGCCCGTGGCGCCGATCCCGCCATCGTGTTTTGGGGCGAAGACAAGGTTAAGAGGCGCCTGTCGCGAGACGAGCTCAGCGCCGAGGTGGCGCGCACCCAAGCCGCTCTGCGCCAGGCCGGCGTCACCATAAGGGACCGTGTGGCCGCCATTCT
>DASTMQ010000207.1:0-4904 GCA_035714005.1 Hyphomicrobiaceae bacterium | reverse complement strand
TTGCCCCAGTCGAGCAGGCTGCCGCTCGGCAGCTTTAAATTGACCCCGTCGGTCAGCTTCTCGTTGCCGCGATCGGGCCCGCTGTAATAGTTCACCGCCATGAAATTGCCCTTGTAGACATTCTCGGCGGTGAAGAAGAAGCGGTGATCGTGGGCCCACATGCTGCCCTGCAGCTCGCGGAAATCGCCGGCGACGTAGGTCAAGCCGCCGTTGCCATCGGGCCCGGAGGCCTTCTTGACGGTGGCGCCCGTGTTGATCTTGTCGCGCCGCGCCAGCGTCGTGCTCCAGCGGTAGTCATAAAAGGTGCCGGGGAAGTGGTGCACGTTGGAGGCGCCGTCGCTTTCCGCGCCGTTGTGGGCGTTATGGAAATGCAGCTGGGTTTCGGCGCGACCGAAGCCACGGTTTAGATCTTGGCCCTGGTACTCGGGCAGCTCGGGATCCTTGAGACGATTGTAGACGCGCACCAACAATGGCTCGCCGTAGCGGGCCTTGATCAAGAGCGGCGGCACGGAGCCGCGTGCGTTCTTGCCGATGCCATAGGTCCAGATGCTGTTGGGCTGCTGGTTGGGCATGGAGGGGTGGAGGCCATAGCCCGCGTCGATTTCGCCCAGCGACAGGACATAGCCGACCTTGGGGAAGAACTCCTCCCAGCGCTGATGCGCAAAGACCTCCCCGGGCGGGCGACCCTCCATCGGCCCGCGCATGGTGATGGGATTGCAAAACGGGTTGTCGCTGCTGGGCTTGCCGGGATTGGCGGCTTTCCAGGCATTGAAATCGTTGTGGTAGGACAGGCGCTTGGCCTTGGGCTCATTGGCGGTTGCCGGGAATAGGGCATCGCCGCTGCCGTCGCGCGTGAGCGTCAGCGGCCGGGGAATTTCCAGCCGGTGCAACGGCTGCGCGAACTTGCGGGCACCAAACAGCGGGCTGCGTGGGGTGCCGGTCGGCACCTGGCCATAGGCGCTGGGTGCATAGACGTTGAGGCCGTGCTTCCAGGCCAACAGGCCGCTGGACGTGAACAGCCCCCATTTGAACAGCTCCCGGCGCGTCACCTGCCCCGTGGAGAGGGCGCGGACGATTTCGAGGCGGTTTTCACGGGCCTTGGCGGCCTCTCGAAGGCGATTGCGCGGTGCGTCCTTCGGCAAATACATAGGCATCCCCATGCGCTTAGGCGCGCCCAACCCGTCCCTGCTGGGAGGAATGTTGCGGTTCCCGGCCTGCCGATGGGTAAGCCGTGCGTCCTCGCCCTGGCCATGCTGGCCCGGGACCTCAGGCTCTTGCGCGGGCGCCCGTGCCGACGCCCTTCGCGCTCGGTCGTCGCTTAGCCGATCTGGCCCGGCGACGTCGCGAGCCCCTTGAGCCATACGCCCTCGCCCGCGGGCAGACAGCGGACCTTTGTCTGACCCGTGGGGACCAACAGTCTGGTCGTGTTTGACCCCTTGTTGATAAGGGGGTGGCAAGCCGGCGTAACAATTCGGCACCTACTCGGCAAAAGTGCTATTTTGACAAAGCGGTAGCCGCGAATCGGCATCGACGGCCCCCCTAAAACTGAATAAGCTCCGCCGGTGTTTTGGCGCCCATACCACGGCGGCTTCGTCCGTGGATCAGGCGCCCAAGTGTTTGGTCGGGAAATTCGAATCTGTCACGGGTGTGGGCTTGAACGGACGTATGCGCAACGGCCTTGCGTATGCTGACTTCGAGGGGGATCGTGCCGACTTCAGGCAGATTGCGTTGGGCGGCCCTGCTCGCTGTTGCGAGCATGCTTGGCGCGTGCACGCTGCCCTGGCAACAGCTCAAACTTCCCGGTCCCGTTCCGCCTGAGGCCGGGCCGGCCCCGATCGCCAAGGCCAACCGCTCGCCCGGCTCACCGCTGACGCCAAACGCTCCCGAAGTCGCGGGCCCGCAGGTATCCGTCGGCAGCGGACAATTCACGGGCAGCCCGGAGCCGCGACCCAACCCCGGCGCCGCCAACAGCAAGGACGGCGTCACCCTCAATTTCGTCGGCGCCAGCATCGCCGAAGCGGCCCGCTCGATCCTCGGCGACGTCTTGGGCGTCAACTACAGCGTCAGCGACAAGGTCAAAGGATCGATCACCATCCAGACCGTGCGTCCGATCCCGAAGGAGGCGCTGCTCGGCATTTTCGAAACCATGCTCGCCGGCGAGGGTGCGGCGATCTCCGTCGACAACGGGGTCTACCGCATCCTGCCCGCCAACGATGCGATCTCGGCGGCTGCCATCGTGGCGCGCGGGGCGCGGCGGCTGCCGGGGGTGAGCGCCCAAGTGGTGCCGCTGCGCTACGTGGCCGCCGCCGAGATGGAGCGCATCATCAAATCGATGGCGCCCCAAGCCACCATCCTGCGCACCGATCCCGCGCGCAACCTGATGGTGGTGGCGGGCACGCGCGGCGACCTCGATTCCATCATGGACGCGGTCGGCACCTTCGACGTCGACTGGATGCGGGGCATGTCCTTCGGTCTATTCCCGATCGAGACCGGCGACCCCGACGCGATCGCACAGGAACTCGATACGGTCTTTGCCAACGACCAGGATGGCCCGACCAAGGGCCTGGTGCGCTTTGTGCCGAACCGCCGGCTCAAGGCCATACTGGTGATCACCTCGAGACCCGAATACCTGAAGAAGGCGCAAACCTGGGTGCGCCGCCTCGACATGGTGGGACGTGCCACGGAAAAAGAGGTGCACGTCTACCACATTCAAAACCGCCCCGCGGTCGAGCTGGCGCAATTGCTGCAAAGGATCTATGGCAGCCAAGACCAGGGCCGGGTCGCCTCGCTCACGCGCACCACCACGGCAACGGTGTCGTCGGGAGGACCGCTGCCGGATGCGGTTTCCGGCGGCCAACCCCCGTTTCTACCCGGAGCCCCGGGCATACCGTCGGTGGCCGCCGGGCCGGCCGCCACCGGCCTGCCGGCAGTGATCACGCCGGCCCCGACGCCCGACGTCGGCCAACCCGGCGCGCTGCCCGGCTCGGCTCGGCCGCCGCTTGCCGCCACGATCGCGGATGACCGTACCACCGGCGTGTCGATCGTTGCCGATGAGAGCAACAATGCCCTTATCATCACCGCCACCGCTCAGGAATATTTTCGCATGCGTCGGATCCTGGCGCAGATCGACGTGCAGCCGAACCAGGTGCTGATTGAGGCCACGATCGCCGAGGTGGCTCTCAATGATCAGTTGACCATGGGCCTGCGCTGGTTCCTGCAGACGGGCAACTTCCAGTTCAGGTTCACGGATATTTTGGCGACCACTCCGAACAACCCGGTGGTAAACGTCGGCCCAACCATCCCGGCCATCGCCACCCCGTCCTTCCCCGGATTTTCAAGCTTCTTCAACACCCCCAACGTCCAGGTCGTGCTCAATGCGCTGAGCACCATCACGGACGTGAATATCGTGTCCTCGCCAACCCTGATGGTGCTGGACAACAAGCGCGCCACCTTGCAGGTGGGCGACGAAGTCCCGATCGTCACCCAGTCGGCCGTGGCCGTGCAGGTGCCCGGCGCGCCGATCGTCAACTCCGTCAACATGCGCAACACCGGTATTATTCTCAACATCACCCCGCGCATCAACGACGGCGGACGGGTGCTGCTCGATATCGAACAAGAGGTGAGCACGGCGGTTCAGACCACGACCTCGGGGATCGTCTCCCCGACCATTCAGCAACGGCGGATCAAGACCACGGTTTCCGTCGATGACGGCAACTGCATCGTGCTCGGCGGCTTGATTCAGGACAAGTCGAACAACACCCGCGATCAAGCCCCGCTGGTGGGCGACATTCCCATCCTCGGCAACCTGTTCAAGCACAAGAACGACAATATTACACGGGTCGAACTCCTAATCGCCATCACCCCCAAGATTGTCAAAGACAACGGACAAATTCGCGCCATTGCCGCCGAATTTCGCGATAAGATCAACTTGACGACGCGTCCGCAGCGCCAGGCTCCACCCGATCGTCGCGAGCAGGTCGACCGGGTGCTGCGCTAACGGCGAAGCCGCCGCGAAGCCAAGGGTCGTTTGATGCGCAGCTTGCCACTTGAGCGCGGCCCGAAACCCTCTCCGCGTCAGGGGGTGCCGGAACGCGAGCGCGGCTTCGTGCTAATCATCGTCATCGCCGTCCTTGGCTTGCTGGCGCTTGCCGCGGCCGGGTTCGCCCAGGTTACCCGCAGCCAGGTCAAGGCGGCCGCCAGCAACGTCGGCAGTTCAACGGCGCAGGGCCTCGCCGATGCGGGCGTGCAGCTTGCCGTGCTCGACCTCGTGCTCGGACGACAGGACCCGTCCTACCAACGGCGCTTTGCGGTGGGCGAAAAACCGTTCGCGTGCGATGCGGGCGACGGCCGACGTCTGGCCGTCTCGATTACCGACGAGGCGGGCAAAGTCGACCTCAATGCCGCCGCCGATCGCCTGCTGCAAGCATTGCTGGTCGGCGTCGGCGCCAGCAAAGGCTTGGCGGACGCCATCATCGACTTCAGGGACGACGACAACATCAAGCGACCGCAGGGAGCCGAGCGCGACGAATATGGTGCCGCCGGCCGCCCCGGTCCCAAGAATGCACCGTTCTCGGCGGTCGAGGAAATCGAGCAGGTGCTCGGCGTCGACGCCGAGTTGGCGGCGCGCCTGCGTCCCTACATCACGGTCTACACCGGCCAGGCCGGGATCGACACGACCAGCGCCTCGCGCGAGCTCCTCAGCATTCTGGCGCGCGGCCTCGGCGGCGATGAGGGCTCCGCTGGCTCCACAGCGCAGGATCAGAGCGGCGAAACGGACAGCCCGCTGCCCGCCATGCGCTTTATGGGCGCACAGGGCCGGCGCTTTTTCGCCCTGCACGCGGCGGCCTCTGCCGACAGCAGCGCCTTCGTCCGCGAAGCCGTGCTCGAGGTCGGGCAGTCTCGCG
>DASTMQ010000206.1:0-10054 GCA_035714005.1 Hyphomicrobiaceae bacterium | reverse complement strand
TCGCGTTGCGGTCCTGATCGCCGCCCTCAGCCTGCTTGGCACCGCCGCCCCCGCCCACGATTGGTATCCCCTTGAATGCTGCAGCGGCCAGGACTGCGGTCCGGCCGAGACGGTCGAGCGGCGGCCCGACGGCAGCTATCTTGTGACCTCGCGCGGATTGTCCGCCGTCATCCCGCCGGACTATGCCTTGTGGAGAAAGTCGCCGGACGACCGTATCCACGTCTGCATCCGCAAGCTGAGGTCGGGCGGGGAATACCTGGTGTGCGCTTTTCGTGGCCCCGGGGTTTGAAGCTTGTCGGCCCTCGCGGCGCTCGATAATGCTGCGGGGGGCGCGCGGTACCAGACGCCGCCTTGCGTACCCGATCTTGGCGCGCGCGGGCCAGGCTTTGGCTCGCGTCGAGGTGAACATCGCGGGCCCGCGACGATGGTTCCCAATCGCGCGGACGCCACAACACGTGGCCGAGCAATGGGGGACTAGCAAGCGGGGACTAGCAAGGGGGCCAGACAATGCCGGATCGGGTGATGCTCATCACCGGCGCCAGCCGGGGGATCGGTGCGGCCACGGCGCGTTTGGCGGCTGCGCGCGGCTATGCCGTGGCGGTCAACTACGTCGCGCACGGGGATGCGGCCGAGGCGGTGGCCGCCGACGTGCGCCAGGCCGGGCGCAAGGCCATCACCATTCAGGCCGACATCGGCAAGCCGGACGACATCAGCCGGCTGTTTCAGAGCATCGATGCGGAATTCGGACGGCTCGACGCCTTTTTCAACAATGCCGGGATTTTGAGCCGGGCGGCCAAATTCGTCGAGATCGCGCCGGCCAGGCTACAGCAGATCTTGGCGGTCAATACCACCGGGGCCTTCATCGCCGCACAGGAAGCCGTGCGCCGCATGTCGACCCGATTGGGCGGCCGCGGCGGCGTCATTGTCAACATGTCCTCGCTTGCCGCCAAGCTGGGAGGCGCAGCCGAAGCGACCGACTACGCCGTCTCCAAGGGCGCCATCGACACGCTGACCGTTGGTCTTGCCAAGGAGCTGGCGAGCGAAGGCATCCGCGTCAACGCCGTCAGACCCGGCCTGATCGAAACCGATATTCAAAAGGATTTTGGCATCGGCGATCGCGTTGGCAAGTACAAGGATCTAGTGCCAATGAAGCGCGGCGGCACGCCCCAGGAAGTGGCAGAGGCCGTGCTTTGGCTCTGCTCGGACCAGGCCAGCTACGTCACCGGCGTTCTGTTGGATGTGAGCGGTGGTCGCGGCCTGTAAGGGCTTGCGGGGAGTGCCAATCGCGTATAGTGCGCACGAGTTGCCTTTATAGTTTCCCGTGGCCCATCCCAGGTCCTTGCTGCGACAGCGAGCGCATGATTGTAGCGACACCGAGCGCTTGGCCTGGGGGCTTCGAGCCGACCGCGGAGCATCGCGCCGCCCATGACTATTTGCGCGAGGGAAGCGGCAATCTGTTCGTCACGGGTCGGGCCGGTACCGGCAAATCGACGTTGCTGCGCTGTCTCAAGGAGCTGATCACCGAGGAAATGGTGATCGTAGCACCGACCGGTCTCGCGGCGGTCAACGTCGGCGGACAAACCATCCATTCCTTTTTTGGCTTTCCGCCGCGGCTAATCCGGCCAGACGACATTCGCCGCAGCCGCAACGGCCGCCTGATGCGACGGCTGAAGTTTCTGGTGATCGACGAAGTCTCCATGGTTCGCTCCGACTTGATGTGGGCCATCGACCAGTCCTTGCGCGTCAATCGGGGGCGACCGCGGGAGCCGTTCGGCGGCGTGCGCCTGGCGCTCTTCGGCGATTTGCATCAGCTGCCGCCCGTGATCAACGAGGCCGACGTCGCCGAGCATTTGGAAACGCAGTACGGCGGGCCGTTCTTTTTCAGTCTGGCAGCGCTGCGTGAGGGGGCCGGGACGGCGCTGATCGAATTGACGCAGGTCTTTCGCCAGAAGGACGAGGTCCTGCTCGAGATCCTCAATCGCGTCCGCGACGGGGCGATCGATGCACACGAGCTGGCGCTGCTCAACGCGCAGGTACGTCCGATCCGCACCTTGGCGGAAGGCGAATCCTACGTCATTCTCACCCCCACCAACGCCGCCGCTAGCCGCATCAATATGGCCTATCTCGCCGCCCTGTCCGGCCGCGCTAGTGCCTATCCGGCGGGCGTCACGGGTGAGTTCAGCGCCTCGGCGCATCCAACCGATGAGAAGCTGGTGCTCAAGCCCGGGGCCAAGGTCATGTTGCTGCGCAACGATCCAGAGCGCCGTTGGGTTAACGGGTCGATTGCCCGGGTCGCGCGTCTCGCGGACGAGCGGGTGTGGATCGAAATCGACGGCGCCGAGCACGAGGTCGAGCAGGTCTCCTGGGAAAGCCGGCGTTATGCTTATGACAAGGCGCAGGAAAAAATCGTCGAGAGCGTGGCCGGCACCTTTCGGCAATTTCCGCTACGCCTGGCCTGGGCCTTGACCATTCACAAAAGCCAGGGTTTGACGCTCGACAATGTGTACATCGATCTGGGGCGAGGCGCTTTTGCTCACGGCCAGACTTATGTCGCCTTGTCGCGCTGCCGATCGCTTGCCGGCTTGGCGCTGGCGCGGCCACTGCGCGGCGAGGATATCCTATTCGACACCTCGGTGCTCGGCTACCGCCGCTTGTTTGATGCCCTCATTTGACTGGCGGGAGAAAATTTTCTGCATCACAGGGATCCAGGCCGCGCTATAGTGTGGGCATGCTGGGCTCGGGTGCAAAGGTGCGGGTGCGTGGCGGCAAGCCTGCCGATGCCAAGGCGCTCGCCAATATTTTCAGGGAGTCCTGGCTGTTCGCCTATCGCGGCATCATCCCGCAGCGCCATCTCGACAGCATGGTTCGCCAGCGCACGCCGGATTGGTGGCGCGATGCCATGAAGACCGGCGACAGTACGCTGGTGCTGGATGTCGGGGGCGCGGTCGCCGGCTATGCCACGCTCGGCAACTCGCGCCAGCGTGGGCGCTACCAAGGCGAGATCTACGAACTTTATCTGGATCCGCTCTATCAAGGCTTGGGATTAGGCGAGCATTTATTCGAGGGCTGCCGGCACGCCCTCGACATGCGCCGGCTCGACGGCCTCATCGTCTGGGCGCTGCTGGGCAACACCAGCGCCTGCGACTTTTACTGGCGCCGCGGCGGCCGTCCAGTGGCAAGCACCTTCACCCGCATCGGCGGCGAGCGGTTGGAAAAGGTCGCCTTCGCCTGGGGCTGAGACCGGGCGTCAGGGTTGCGGCTCCGCCGGCAACCCGAGCTACCTGCGGGCGTTAGCAAGTCACATGGGGCTTTTGCCCTTTTCGCCCATGGCCTGCGGCTCCTCTCGGCAGTCGAAGCTGCGCGCCCTGGCATCGGCAATGCGGCGCGCCAGGACAATGGCATCGGCATTGGCCAGCGCGTCGATATAGGCGACGTGGCAGGTTTCCTCGGGCGTCACCTTGGAAATGACCAACACGTCGCCCCGCGTCCCGTGCTGGGAGGTGTGATAGCGCACGATGGTGGCGTAGGGGACCTGCTCACCGCCGCGTCGCTCGAAGCGCCATTCGATCGTGGCCCGCCGACTGTCACCCTCGAAAATGCTGTTGAAGGGGCCAAGGGTCTGCGTGGCGGCGCGGCGATGTTCCGCATCCTTGCCGGCGCTCACGAACTGGCGCAAGTCGCCCGCGGCGACGTAGACGGGATAGCCGGGTAGGCCCTGGCAGCGCCAGGCATCGCCATCCTTGTGTCGCTTGAGCGGCTGGCAGGATTTGAGCTCGACGGTGGTGTAGAGGCTTTTGACCGGATTGGCAGTGGCCGGGCCTAGCATGGCAATAAACGCACATAGCGCCGCCGGCGCACGCATGTTCGCGCCTCCTTGCGAGACCCACCGGCCAGTCTTTGCGGCCGAGCGGCTGAGCACGTATACCATGGCGGGGCAATTCTTGCTCGGGCGCCCCGCAGGGCCGAGGCTTCCCTTGCCCTTGGCGCCATTGCTATAGGGGCTTGAAAGCCAGATAGGTGGGTGATGGCAAAGCTGAAGATCGCCGTAACCGGCGCGGCGGGGCGCATGGGCCGAGAGCTGATCAGAGCGGTACATGGCAACGACGCGTGCGTGCTGGCGGGCGCCGTTGAGCAGGCGGGCTCCCTCGCCTTGGGGCAGGATGCCGGCCTCCTCGCCGGGCTTGGCAAGCTTGGCGTTGTCATCCTCGATGATGCCCTGGAGCTCTTCACCAAAATCGACGCGGTGCTCGACTTCAGCGCGCCCGCTGCCTCCCTGGAGTTCGCCGCGCTGGCCGCCAACGCCCGTATCATTCACGTCATGGGCACGACGGGCATGTCGGCGGCCGACGAGGCCAAGGTGGCGGCGGCGGCGCGCCACGCAACCATCATCCGGGCCGGCAACATGAGCCTCGGCATCAATCTCATGAGCGCCCTGGTGCGCAAGGTTGCCGAGGCGCTCGACGCCGACTTCGATATCGAGGTGCTCGAGATGCATCATCGCCACAAGGTCGACGCACCGTCGGGTACCGCCCTGATGTTGGGCCGGGCGGCCGCGGAGGGCCGCAAGGTCAAGCTCGAGGAGGTCAGCGTCCGCGTGCGCGACGGCCATACCGGCGAGCGCCGGCGCGGCGATATCGGATTTGCCACCTTGCGCGGCGGCAGCGTGGTGGGTGACCACTCGGTCATTTTTGCTGCCGACGGGGAACGCATTGAGTTGGTGCATCGCGCCGCCGATCGGGGGATCTATGCGCGCGGGGCGGTCAAAGCCGCGCTGTGGGGGCGCGGCAAGGGCCCCGGCCTGTTCAATATGATGGATGTGCTGGGCATTGAGAGCGCCAAGTCGGCAACATGAACGGCAGCGAGCCGGACAGAGGATTGGAATGGACAACGTGCTGGTACTGGTGCGCCACGGCGAAAGTGAGTGGAACAAGCTCAACCTATTTACGGGTTGGAAGGACCCCGATCTTAGCGACAAGGGCGTTGCCGAGGCGCACAAGGCGGGTCAACTGCTCAAGGCTCAGGGCCTAAAATTTGACATTGCCTTCACCAGCGCGCTTGAGCGTGCGCAGCACACACTTAAAATCATGCTCGACGAACTTGGCCAGGCCGGTTTGCCGACGCGTCGGGATCAGCGCCTGAACGAGCGCGACTACGGCGATCTTTCCGGCCTCAACAAGGATGAGGCGCGCCAGCGCTGGGGTGAGCAACAGGTGCACATTTGGCGGCGCAGCTTCGATGTTCCCCCGCCGGGCGGCGAAAGCCTAAAGGATACGGCCGAGCGCGTACTGCCTTACTATCAAGCGCAGATTTGGCCCGAGGTTGCTGCCGGTCGCAACGTGCTCGTTGCCGCCCACGGCAACTCGCTGCGTGCGCTCATCATGCAATTGGAAGGATTGACCGGGGAGCAGATCGTCGCCCGCGAGCTGGGAACGGGCGTACCGATCGTTTATCGTCTGGGCGCCGACGGGCGGGTATCCGACCGGCGTGAACTTGCGGCCTGAGGCGCGCCCAACGCTTCGGGGGGAGGGAGGCCATGGCCTTGGACGACGTTGTCGAAAAACTCAGCAGTGACAAGGATGAACGCAACAAGTGGATCGGTGTCTATATTGGCGTGTTGGCGGTGCTGCTGGCGATTGGCGGCGTTGGCGGGGGCAACGCAACCAAGGATTCGACCCGGGCCAACATCGAAGCCACCAACACGTGGGCCTTTTTCCAGGCCAAGAACATGCGCCGTAACGCCGTCCAGCTTGCCATCACCCAACTTGAGCTCACCGCCGCGGCGCAAACGGGATTGCCGGCGGATGTGCGCAAGCAGTTCGAAGACAAGATCAAGGACTTGCGCGCTCAGGTGCAGCTCCTCACCACCGATCCCGTGCGCAAGGAAGGCCTCGATGAGCTATTCACCAAGGCCAAGGCCTTGGAAATCGAGCGCGACGTGGCGCTGCGCAAGGATCCCTACTTCGACTGGAGCCAGGCGCTGTTGCAGATCGGCATCGTGCTGGCATCCGTGCACTTGATCATCGGCAACATGACGCTGCTGGGGCTCAGCGGCGCGCTTAGCCTTTTGGGCGTCCTGCTGATGATCAACGGCTTCACCTTGGCGGTGAACCTGCCCTTCTTTGGCTGAAGCGCGTTGCCGGCCGCGGTACCTTGAAAACTTGCCGACCGGGCGCCGGCGAGCTAGCAATGCGAGCCCAGCTGTTCCGGCGAGGAGACCGATGAGCACGCTTTCCCTCTTGCTGCTTCCCGGCGACGGCATCGGCCCTGAGGTGATGGCCGAGGTCGAGCGCCTCATCGCCTTCTTCAACAAGAAGGGGAAGGTGCGCTTCGAAACCGCGACCGCATTGGTCGGCGGAGCAGCCATCGACAAGCACGGCGTGCCTTTGACGGATGAGGCGTTGGGCATGGCACGGGCGGCGGATGCCATTGTGTTTGGTGCCGTCGGTGGGCCGAAATGGGACAAGGTGGCCTACGCGATTCGTCCCGAGGCGGGGCTGCTGCGCCTGCGCAAGGAGCTCGATCTCTTCGCCAACTTGCGGCCCGCCATCTGCTATCCAGCGCTGGCGGAGGCCTCCTCCCTCAAACGCGAACAGGTTGAGGGTCTCGACATCCTGATTCTGCGCGAATTGACGGGCGGCACGTATTTTGGCGAGCCCAAGGAGATCGTGACGCTCGAGAACGGCCAGCAGCGGGCCGTCGACACCACCGTTTACACGACCTTCGAAATCGAACGCATCGCGCGGGTGGCCTTCGACCTCGCCCGTGCCCGGCGCAACAAGGTACACTCGGCCGAAAAGCGTAACGTCATGAAGACCGGCGTGCTGTGGAACGAGGTGGTCACCGCCACGCATGCGCGCGAGGCCAAGGACGTCGAGCTGCAACACATCCTTGCCGACGCCTGCGCCATGCAATTGGTCCGCAACCCCAAGCAGTTCGACGTCATCGTCTGCGACAACCTGTTTGGCGACATGCTGTCCGACGAGGCGGCCATGTTGACGGGCTCGATCGGCATGTTGCCATCGGCCTCGCTTGGTGCCGCCGATGCCAAGACGGGCAAGCGCAAGGCCCTTTATGAACCGGTGCACGGTTCGGCGCCCGACATTGCCGGCAAAGGTCAGGCCAACCCGATTGCGGCCATCGCCAGCTACGCCATGGCGTTGCGCTATTCTTATGGTCTGGTCAGGGAAGCCGAACTCATCGACAAGGCCATCGCCAACACGTTGGCACAAGGTTATCGGACCGCTGACATCATGCAGCCCAATATGCGCAAGGCGGGTACGGCAGAAATGGGTAAGGCCATTGTCGAAGAGGTTGAAAAGCTTGCGGCTTGAGTTGTGAGCCAGGCGCTTCGCGAAGCTACCCCCAACTACCTACAACCCGTGACTTCCGTCGCTTGCCTTTAACATGCTCTAATTTGCCGAACGGATTGATTCGGCATCACGCGGTGCCTCAGTGGGGGTAAGGCCATGAATCCTTTCAATGAGCTGCGCGCCGGGCTGTGCGCGCTCGCCAAACGCTCGGTCGGCTTAATGAGCGCCTGCGGCAATGAGGAAAGCACCAAGCTCTACCTGGCGCTGCCGATGCTCGGACTACTGGGCTACGACTATTCCAACCCCTATGAGGTCTATCCGGAGCATATGGCGCACTTTGATCCCAACAAGCCAATCAAGGCGGACTTGGCGATCATGCGCGACGGGCAGCCGGTCATCGGCATCGAATGCAAGAAGGTCGGCTCCGATCTGATCGAGCCGCGTGCCGAAATCCGCACCTACTACAACGCCTTGCCGACGACGCGGCTTGCCATCCTCACCAACGGTATAGTGTTCGAGTTCTTTGTCGATTCCGTCGATCCTAACGTGATGGATGACGAGCCTTTTCTGACGCTCGATCTCGACACGATCTCGCGCAACGGCGTCTCCGACGAAGTGCTCGAGACGCTGCTTTACACGACCAAGGATAACTTCAACCCCGACACCATCGCCGAGCTGGCGCACGTGCAGCTCGTCAAGAAGCGGTTGCGGACCGTGCTGGTCGAGGAAACCAAGACGCCGTCCGAGGAGTTCTGTCGCTTCTTTTTGCACAAGGCGGGCCTCAAGAACGTACGCAAGGGCACCATCGAGCGCTACTATGGACCAGTGATCAAAGCGGCCTTCGAGGAAGCCCTGGTGCTGCCGGTCGTGCAGCGGCTCCGCACCGACGCAACGCCGGAAGGCAAGTTCAATTCGGTGAACTTGCATCAAATCGGCCAGCGCATTGTCACCACCGAACGCGAACTGGCAATCGTGAACTATGTGCGCCGGCGCCTTGCCTTCCTGGTCGCCGACGACGCGCTGTTCAACGCCATCGATCGCATCGAATACAAGGATTACGTGGGCAAGCTGGCGATCTACTACGATAAGGAGAGCACGGGGCGCATGTTCGATTACATCGGCGGCGCCGACGGGATTGACAAATATATTTTCCCCGCCCCCTATGGTGAAATCATCACCAGCAATATCACCGATATCGACGAACCGCTGAAGGCCACCTTCACCGCCCGCGTGCGCGATATTGGCCCATTGCAGATGATGGGGCGATTGGCGCAAATTGCCTGAGGGAACCATCCCCTGGTGCTGGGTTTTGCCGAGTTTTCCTGAGTGAGTGGCGGCTCCAACTGGTCCGAAGACGTTCTGCGTGCCATGCAGGCGCGCGAGATCGCGACCGTTTGCACCATCCCCGATGGGGGTTTGACCCAACTCCTCAGGCTGATCGAGGCGAGCGGGAGCGCTCGCCTGGTCACGCTTACGACCGAGGAAGAAGGCGTTGGCATTGCCACCGGTTGCTGGCTGGCCGGCGCACGGGCAATGCTTGCCATGCAGTCGTCCGGCGTCGGCAACTGCATCAACGCCTTGGGCCTGCCGGCCGCCTTCCGGGCGCCGTGCCTGTTGCTGGTGACCATGCGGGGCCAATGGGGAGAGTTCAATCCCTGGCAGGTGCCGATGGGTCAGGCGGTGCGTCCGGCGCTCGAAGCGGTCGGCGTCAAATGCTATCTAGTCGATAAACCCGAAGAGGTCGGCGAAACCTTCGCGGCCGCTGCGGATTTCGCCTTCAATAGCCGAGTGAGCGCGGCGGTGCTAATCAGTCAGCGCGTGATCGGGGCCAAGGGCTTCGGGCAGAAATGACGAAACGTCCCGACAAGAGCTCGAACCGCATCAAGCGCCGGCCTTTCATGGCCGACCTCTTGTCGCGTCGCGGCACGGCATTGGTGGTGCCCGGGCTTGGCAGCCCGACCTGGGATTGCTTCGCCGCCGGGGATCACGCCGAATACCTCTATTTCTGGGGGGGCATGGGCCTGGCGGTGCCGACGGCGCTCGGCGTCGCCCTGTCCCAGCCTGGCCGGCGCGTGCTGTGTGTCACCGGCGACGGCGAAATGCTGATGGGGATCGGCTCGCTTGCCGTGGTTGCCGATCAGGCGCCGGACAATCTGGCAATTCTCGTCCTTGACAACGAGAGCTTCGGCGAAACCGGCCGCCAGCGCGGCCTGACCAGCAACCGCGTCGATATTGCCGCCGTCGCCAAGGCCTTTGGCCTGCGGCAGACACGAACCATCACCGAACAGGGTGCGGTTGCCGAGCTTGCCGAGTTCCTGTTCAAAGGCGCCGGGCCGGTGCTGGCGGTCGCCAAGATCGCCATCAGCGACGATCCTTGGCGGCTGCCGGAGAAGGACGGCGCCACCATTGCCTATCGCTTTCGCACCGCGCTTGGGCTCGAGCAAGGCTGAGGCCGCCGTGAGGCGGGGGCCGTATCGTACGAGGTAGCATGGCCAAACTATCAGCGAACGAAGCCAAACTCACGGACTGGCTCGGCGCGCAGAAAGACGCCATGCTCGAGCTCATCGGCGAGCTCGTCAACATCGACAGTGGCAGCTACGACAGGGCCGGTGTGGAGGCCGTCGGACGGCGACTGGTCCGCTTCTTCGAGGAGAATGGGCTGATCGTCGCCATCGAACCGCACGACACCTTCGCCCCTGCCATCCACGTACAGCTCGACGCGACGCGTTCCAACGAGAAGCCCA
>DASTMQ010000205.1:0-2239 GCA_035714005.1 Hyphomicrobiaceae bacterium | reverse complement strand
GGGCCGTCCCCAGTGGTGAGCCGGGCTTGGCGCGCCGAGGGTGATGAAAGGGCGGGGCGCCGGTGAGGGGAAGCGGCGACATAACCGCGCATGCTGGCTCTTGCGCCGCAGCAAGGTGCTGCGCGCCGCGCGCGCGGCGCTCAAAGGGTCGCGGTCGGGTGGTGTGGCGCTGTGAGGCGGGGGGCCGCGGGGCTTTGCGCGCCCCCCGGTCATCGCGGTGCTCAGCTCGCCTCGAACAGGTCCGCCGGGCGCTTCAGGATCGCCGTTGCCTTTGATGGGGCGATTTTGAACTCGAAGTCCTTGACGCGGGTGCTGATCTCCTCGGCCGCCTTTTTTGCATCGCCGTCGCCCTCAGCTGACACGGAGACCCAGGTATCCTCGCCATCCCGGCGCAGGCGCAGGGTGACGGCCAGGCCGCTGTCGGTCTCGAAGCGCGCGCTGCTGGTTTCGCCGGCCGCGGCCGGATCGAGCTTGCGGACGTCTTCGAGGTCGAGGGAGCCAACGGCACGGACGATGGCATCGACGTCGCCGCCCTGCTTTAGCTTTTTGCCTTCGGGGATCGACACCAGCTTGTGCTTGCCGCCATCGCCGGCTTCGCGTTCGATCCGCAGCGGCGCCTCGTTGGGAATGGCGACCGTTACCGATTTGATTTTGGAGGCCTCCTGATCGATCAGGGTCGGCTGCACCCAGTCGCGCACGCTGGCGGAAATGTCGACGTCGGTATTGGCGAGCCAGGCTTGGGCGTCCTCCGGCCAGCGCACATAGGTCCCCGACTTGCTCGAGCCGAACGCATCCAGGCGTTTTTTGCCGACGATGGCCTGGGCAATGACCCCGCCCTGCTGATCGAGCAGCCGCACCTCGCGCGATTTGCTATCCTTGGCGCCGGCATCTTCGAGCTCGAGCATGGCGAAACGATCGCTCTTGCGGGTCTTGGGCTCGACCAGCTGCGCCTCGGCGAGCCGCACCAGCAAGGTGCGCACCGCCTCGGGCTTGGCGGGGTAGCCGCCGCGGTCCGCCAGCAGCCAGTTTTGCTCCTTGCGCTCCAGCGCCAGTTTTTTGTCGCCTTGCCGCAGCTCGATGCGCGCGATCTTCGGCCCTTGCGAGCTGAGGCTGGAAAACAGCGGGGCTCCCGTGACCTTGGCCTGCGACCAGCGGTTCTGCGAAATATAGGTGGTGGCGGCGACCAGGAGCGCCACCAGGGCGACGAGGGCCAGCTCGGCGATCGTTCTGGGTTTCATGCCGCTTCTCCCTGATCGTCTCCCGACCGGCTGTTGTTGGGATCGCGCTCGCGGCGTCGCCGCTGCAGGGCGGCCCAGCCGACGCCGCCGAAACCGATCAAAATCGGCACCAGCGCAATATTGGCGAACTTGAGCCAGCCGTCGAGCCGGTCGATGTCCTCGCGCAAGGCGCGCTTGACCTCGCGCAGCTCGCGGCGGGTTGCCAGCATGTCGGAGCGGAACTTCTCGATCGTCTGCTTCTCGCTTTCGCTCAGGATGGTGGCGCCGCCGGCCTCGCCGGCGCTTTCCAGCTTGGCCAGCTGGCCCTGTACATCCTTGAGCCTGTTGGTGAGCAGCTGTTCCTTTTCCCGGTAGCGCTGTTCGGCATCGCGGCGCAGCTCGTTGACGAGCTTGAAGGGGCGCTCCTCGACGCCGCGCGCGCGCAAGCCGATGAGCTGGTCCGAGCCCGACAGGTTGTCGAGCGCATTGACGACCAGGGCGGCGTTGCTGGCGTTCGGGATCGCCACCTGCTGGCCCAGGAACTCGCGGCTGTCGACCCAGAACTGATCGGACAAGAGATCCGTATCGGCAACCACGATCACGTTGATGCGCCCATTTGTGCGCGCCGGCTTGACGAGGGTGGGCGCCTCTTCGGGCTTGGCCTCGCTCTTCGGCGCCTCGGCCTTGCCGTCGGCGGCGGGCGCCGGGGCATCGGCGGGCTTGGCGGCGGCCGGTTTGGCAACGCCGTCGGGAAAGGCGGTATTGGCCTCCCCGGTGATGCGGGCGGCGAGCATCAGGGCCTTGCCTTCGGGCTTGTAGGCGCGCAGCAGGCCGACGGGATCGGGCATGCCGGCAAACTTGTCGGCGGGAATTTGCATCGCCCGTGCGCTGGTCATCAGCAGCGGCGAGACCTGGGTCTTGGCGCCTTCGGCCTTGCTGAGGAAGCCCGGGGTCGACAGGTTGATGCGTTCGATGCCACCGGACAGCACATCGCTTTCATCGAGCCGCGAGCGGTCGAGCGT
>DASTMQ010000204.1:0-12720 GCA_035714005.1 Hyphomicrobiaceae bacterium | reverse complement strand
CGGCCCTCAACCTTGCGGTCTTTCGCGGAGACGCCGAACTCACCCGCTTCCTGCTCGCGCATGGCGCGAGTTGGACCGAGGAGCACGGTCACGGTGACAATGTATGTGGCACTTTGTCTTGGGCCTCGAGCAATGAGCCGGTTGCTGGCGGCGACTGGGCGGGTTGCGCCGAAGCCCTGATCGCTTATGGCTTACCCGCCGCCGAGCCAGACCCGCGGGGAGGCGATGGCGTGCTCATCGATGGGCGCCGCAAATGCTTCTCCGACGAGGTCACCGACATCTTGCTGAGCGCGCGGCGCCTGCCGTTGTCGACCAACGCCTAGCCCGAAGGGGCAAGAAGCCCACGCACTTCCGGGTGTCCGAGCGACCGCCCGCGAGAAGGCCCGGCGGCCCTAGCTGGGGCCGCCGGCCCCGATAGGCTATGGGGCGTGCGATACACTCGGCAGGGAGTACCTCATGTACCGGGTCCTAGCCTACGGCTTCGTCGTGTTCACGGCACTCCTGGTCGTGCTGCTGCTCGGTTTCTGGTGGCAGGAAAACCGAGAGGCGGCGCGCCGTCGCAAAAGTGCGCCTCCCAAGCTCTAGTGGCCTGCCCTTGGTTTTCTTGCTTGGGCGCCACGAGGCGTCATCGACAAACGACAGGCGCAGATGCGCTGCCCACCCGACCGGCGCGGCCGCAACCGCGCCAAGCTTTACCGTTGCAGCCGGTGCGCTTGGCGCTGGGTGGGCCGGCGGGTGGTAGAGACTATTGCATTGCCTTGGCAGGGAGTGGTGTGGACGTGCTGACCTTGTTTTTTGCGCCCGGCTCCAGCTCGATGGCGCCGCACATTGCCTTGCACGAAATCGGCGTCCCGTTCGAGACCCAAGCGATCTCGTTTGCCAAAAAGGCGAATCGGAGCCCGGCCTATCTCCGGCTCAACCCCGAAGGCAAAGTGCCGACCTTGCTGGTCGACGGTTGCCCGCTGACCGAGGTTGCCGCCATCCTCTTCTACCTTGCAAAGCGCTTTCCCGCCGCGGGATTGCTGCCCGCCGATGACATCGAGGCGGAAGCCCATGCAATCTCCTGGATGTCGTTTATCGCCGCAACCCTGCATCCGGCCCGTGCACGCGGCCTCGAGCATGCTCGCAGCCTTTACGCATTGGCAGAGCAGCGGCTCGGCGAGCAAGCGTGGGCGATGGGCACCTACTCGATCGTCGACATTCACTTGTTTCGTTTATACTGGCGATTTCATAACTCGTTGCGGCCGAGCCCGGCGGAGTTCCCGAATTTGCACGCGCACTACCAGCGCATGCTGGAGCGCCCTGCCGTGCGCAGCACCTGCGCTACCGAAGCTGCCATTGGCTACGAATTGCCGCCGTAGCGTTGTTGCGGCCCATTGTTGCGGCCTTGTTGTTGCGGCCTGTTGTTGCGACCACGTGCCGGCGCGGCCAAGCCCACGGGCCGACCTGCGCATCACCTTGCCGGTTCGGCTTGCCTCGCCGCAGGCTTTAAAGGTCGGCCACGGCAAAGTAGGCGGAGAAGCCCGGACCGAAGGCCACCAGCAGGTGGCGACCGCTGGCGCCGGCCGCAAGGGCGCGCTGCAACACGAATAAGGCCGTAACCGAAGACATGTTGCCGTAATGGCGCAGGATCGCCCAGGAGTGGGCGAGCTGGGCGCGCTCGATGTTCAAGATGTCCTCGGCCGCCTCCAGCAGCTTGCCGCTGCCGGGATGCAACAGGAACCCCGAGAATTCCTGCAACGAGAAAGCGGCACGTTCGAGAAAAGCGTCGAGCGCCGGGCGCAACTCGCGGCGCATAAGGCCAGGCAGCTCCGGGCTTAACACCACGCCGAACCCATCCTCTTTGATGTCCCAGCCCATGATGTACTCGCTGTTGCGCCAAAAATGTTCGCCCAGTGCTCGGAGGCGGGGCCGCTGACGCGGCTCCGATCGGGCTTGGTCTGGAGGTGGCGTTGCGCGCAGTACAACTCCAGCAGCGCCGTCGCCGAACAGCGCGGCGGCGACAAACATGGCGAGGCTCGGATCATTGGGTCGCGCGCACAGGCTGCACAGATCGACCGTCAAAAATAGAACATTGGCGCCCGGCATGCCCTGGGCAAGGCGCGCGGCGCGCGCGAGCCCCGCGACCCCACCACCACAGCCGAAGCCGAAGATCGGCAAGCGCTCGATCGATGGGCGGAAGGCAAGCCGATTCATCAATTTTGCATCCAAGCTTGGAATCGCCAGACCGGTGATCGTGTTGACGATGAGCAGGTCGATATCGCCGAGCGCGAGGCCGGCATCGTGCACCGCCTTCACCGCGACCTGCTCCAACAGCCCCAAGGCGTGGCGCTGAAAGGTGGCCGTGCGATCCTCCCAGCCGTGCGTCTGCTGACACCATTGATAAGGTTCGCAGGAATAACGCGTGTCGATGCCGGTGTGAGCATAGAGAGCTTCAAGCCTTGCCAGGTGCGGAAAAATCGTCTTGGCGCGCTCAAGCGCCTCGCCCTGCTCGACCTTGTGCGTCGGATTGGCCGTGGCCACCGACAGGATGTCAACATCCAAGCGACAGCGTGGATCACCTCGTAGTTCCGTGCCGGCCAATCGTTGCTGCATCCACCTACCCTGACCTGCGCTCCAGCTCCCGCCTAATTTGTGCCGTGCCAATGTGGCAAATCCAGCCACGTTGGTGTGATCGGTGGCGCATCGCCGACGACGTGCGATTTTCACGCCGTCATTAACTAGGTTGACAGGCGACGCGCCGGGGTTTTGGCTGCCCTGGAAGCTTGGACGTGGGCTTCGGCAGCGCCAGCGCCATTACGAGCCGATGACTTGCTGCACCCTGTGATTGCCGCCATCCAGGACGCTTTGGCCGCCCCAGATGCCCTTTCTGTGGCCGTCCTCGCCTTCGTTTCGCTGCAGCGGCTGGCCGAACTCGCGCTGGCACGACGCAATACCCGCCTTCTGAAGGCCAAGGGCGGCGTGGAGGTCGGCCGCCGGCACTATCTACCCATGGTCGTTCTGCACGCGGCGTGGCTCTTGGGTCTGTGGATTTTGGCGCCCGCCAGGGCGCCAAACCCGCTGCTCTTGCTGCTATTTGCGCTGCTGCAGGCGGCAAGGGGGTGGGTGCTGGCGAGCCTTGGCGGACGCTGGACCACACGCATTATTGTTGTGCCTGGTGCGCCATTGGTCGCCTCGGGTCCCTACCGTTTTCTGCGCCATCCCAACTATTGCATCGTGGCCGCTGAAATCCTTGTGCTTCCGCTCGCCTTCGGTCTCGTGACCTTTGCCGTGATTTTCACCCTACTCAACGCCGTCATCCTTGTGATTCGCATTCGCGAGGAAGATGCCGCTTTGCGCCGCGCCGGAGCGCGGCTGCTCGGGCAACAATGACGGCCCAATCCATCAGCCCGGCGCCATCCCTTGGCACCTGGGTCGCTTTCTGCGGCCTAAGCGTGGGGATGTTCATGGCCGTTCTTGACGTCCAGATCGTGGCGGCATCGTTGCCGGAGATCAGGACGGCCCTCGGCATCCGGCCCGACCAGATGAGCTGGATCCAGACGAGCTACCTGATCGCCGAGGTGGTGGCTATTCCACTCACCGGGCTCCTCACCCGCGCCTTGGGCCTGCGCCGGCTGGCCGTGGTCTCGATCGCCACCTTCGTCGTCACCTCGATCGGCTGCGCGATGAGCGGGACGTTTGGCGCGCTGCTGTGCTGGCGACTGTTGCAAGGGCTAGCGGGTGGCTTGCTCATTCCGCAGGTTTTTGCCGCCGGCTTCGTGCTATTTCCTGGCCGAGGTCAGGCCTTGGCGACCACGATTGCCGGTGTCCTTGCTGTGTTGGCGCCGACCATCGGGCCCTTCGTCGGCGGTTGGATCACCGATAGCTTGGCCTGGCCATGGCTGTTTTTGATCAACGTTGCCCCGGGCATCGCCGCCGTCGCCGCCGTTGCCCGCTTTCTGCCGCGTCAGGCTGCCGAACTTTCGCACTTGCGCGCCGTCGACCTGGTCGGATTCGGCTTGATGGTGATCGCGCTCGCTTGCCTGGAGATCGCGCTCAAGGAGGCGCCAGCGGCCGGCTGGCGATCCGCTGCCGTTCTCGGGCTCATGGCCGCAAGCCTCGGCGCTGGCACGCTGTTCATCGTGCGGACATGGCGGGCAAGGCAGCCTCTTGTCGACTTGCATGCCCTGGCCGATCGCGACTTCGCGCTCGGCTGTGTGCTGAGCTTCATCCTGGGCCTCGGACTCTACGGCTCGATCTACCTAATGCCGGTCTTCCTCGCGTTCGTGCGCAATCATTCCGCCCTCGAAATCGGCCAAACGATGATGGTCACGGGCGCGGCTCAACTTTTGATGGCACCGCTGGCGGTGGCCTTCGAGCGACGCGCAAGCGCACGCCTGCTGACGGCTGTCGGCTTCGGCGTTTTCGCGCTCGGGCTGGCAATGAGCGCCTTCCAGACGCGCGCGACCGACTTCGATCAAATGTTGGTGCCGCAGATTGTTCGCGGCACGGCAATTATGTTTTGTCTATTGCCGCCCATTCGCCTCGCCCTCGGCCACCTGTCGCCAGCGGCGGTGCCCAACGCCAGTGGGCTCTTTAATTTGTTGCGCAACCTTGGTGGGGCCATTGGTCTCGCCCTGATCGACACGGTGCTGTATGGCCGCGCACCCGAGATCGCGGAGCGGCTGGGTGCAGCCTTGGCGCGTGGCGACGCGGCGACGGCTCAGCGCCTCGGCTTGCCCCTTGATCGCTTTCTCGCGCACGTACCGGGCACACCGGTCGAACCTCACATTCTCGCTTACGTGCAGGCGGCCGTGCGGCGACAGGCAACGGTGGAAGCGGTGAATGCGGCCTGGATGCTGCTGGCGCTGTTGACGCTAGCAGGGGCCTTGGCGGTCTCACTGCGTCGACCCGTGGGACGATAGCTCGGCATTGCCGCCCCGCGCTGCTTTGATGTTGTTGACGGACACACCCGGGCCGGCAAATCCTGTGCGCGCGCGCACGGCCCTAAAATTTTTGCTAAGCTTGCGCCGAGGGCCACAGGATCCTGGTCGGAGGGCCCGTGAGAGCGACGTCGGGGGGAGAAGTACAATGATTGGATGCATCCAGTTTGGATCCGTCCTGGGGCGGGCGCCGCGCTACCGCCTCCTCGTTTGGGTCGTGGGCTTGTTCGTGGCGATCAATACGGCCACGCGCTTAGGCCTGATCGGCCTCGAGGGCGATCTGCTCAATGCCCTGCCGTGGCGCCTGGGGCCGATCGTCGTGGTGGGCCTCATCTATGATCTCGCTGCCGCCAGCTATGTGCTCATTCCATTCGCGCTGCTGGCCCTGTTGCTTCCGGACCGCCCGTGGGGCCGCAAAGCCCATGCGGTGATCGCCGCGGCGTTGCTTTTGTGCACGCTGTTCGCCGTGCTCTTTACCTCGGTCGCCGAGGTCCTTTTTTGGCATGAGTTTGCCGCACGCTTCAATTTTATTGCCGTCGACTACCTGATCTATACGCGCGAAACGCTCGGTAACATTCGCCAGTCCTTCCCCGTCATTCCTCTGCTTGTCGGCGTGCTGTTGGCCACCCTTGCCGTGTTCTGGTCGATTAGGCGCAGCGTGTGGGCGGTCGGGGTCGGCGCAGGCGGAAGTTTGCGCAACCGGCTGTTGCTCACGAGCGCGATTTTGCTGTTACCGGTGGCCTCTTTTTTCGCGGTCGGTGATGCACCGCGAGAGGGGCTTGCAACGACATCGGCTCGCGAGCTGGCGGGTAACGGCTACTACGAGTTTGCCCGCGCCTTTCGCAACAACGATCTCGACTATCACACATTCTACCTCACCATTCCGGAACGCGCGGCGCGGCTGGAAATGCGAGATGAGTTCCAGGAAGCGCGCTCAGCCAGCGTCTTCACACAGGGCGCTCACCCGTTGGAGCGGATGGTCGGCGGCAACGGTCCGGCCCGGCGCATGCATGTCGTTCTCGTGACCATGGAGAGCCTGGGCGCGGACTTCTTGCAATCCTTCGGCGGTAGAAAGGGTCTCACCCCCAACTTGGATAAGCTGGCGAGCGAGGGACTGAAGTTTACGCGCATGTACGCCACTGGCACGCGAACGGTGCGTGGTCTTGAAGCTTTGTCGCTCTCCATTCCGCCAACACCGGGTCACGCCGTGCTGACGCGCAAGCACAATAAGGGCTTTCAAACGCTGGGTGGCGTGCTGAAGGCGCAAGGCTACGAGCCTCTCTTTGTTTATGGCGGCTATAGCTACTTCGACAACATGCAGGATTTCTTCGGCGGCAACGGCTACACCGTTATTGACCGCAGCAGCCTCGGCAAGACCGAAATTTCCCATGAAACCGTGTGGGGCGTGGCCGACGAGGACCTCTTCAAGATGCTCGTGCGCGAGGTTGACGCGCGCGCGGCCGCCGATCAAAAGGTCTTTGCCCACGTCATGACGACGTCGAACCATCGGCCATTCACCTATCCGTCTGGTCGCATCGATATCCCTTCGGGCTCCGGGCGGGAGGGGGCGGTCAAGTACGCCGATTGGGCAATTGGTAAGCTGATGCAGGAGGCCTCGAACCGACCCTGGTTCAAGGACACCCTATTTGTCTTCATCGCCGATCACACATCGCACGCCCGAGGGCGGACCGATCTGCCGCCGGAGAACTATCATATACCGCTCATCATCTACGCGCCGAGCCTGCTTTCGCCGCAGACGATCGAGGCGATTGCCTCACAAATTGACGTCGGCCCAACGATTCTTGCGCTGCTAAATGTTAGCTACACGTCGCATTTTTTCGGGCAGGACATTCTCACAGAAGGTCAGCATCATCAGCGGGCCTTGATGGCCAACTATTTGACGGTCGGGCACATGGAGGATGGCATTCTGGTCGAGCTTTCGCCGAAGCATCGGGCGCGGGTATTGGATAGTCAGACGGGCCAGCAGCTCTCGCGCGCTGATCCAAGGCGTGCGGCCTCGATCCATGAAACGGTGGCCCACTACCAGGTGGCCGCCGACATTCTCGGAGGGCGCTAGATCGTTCGATGGATGCGATGCTGCCACCGCCGGCGCCGTCGGACCCCCTTTGGGCCCTGGTGGTGGCGGTCATCTATTTTGGATCGTTCATCGCCATTGGCTTTGTCGCCAAGCGCGTTCTGGACAAGACCATGCGCCAATCGGGTGAAACGCTCGAGGAAATCCAGGCCCAAGCGGGACCCAATCGCGGCAAGCGCACGCTGTTCCTGCTGGGTGTCTGGCGTAGCGAAGAGTAGACCGGAACCTGGCAGCCCGAGGGCAAGACAACCGCACCTGCGAGCCGATTTGTGGGGAGGGATGGAACGTGCCGCGGCCGCCCCGCAACGGGGGTGATGAACGCGTACGTCGGAGTCCGGCATCGCCATATTTTGCCGCCTAGCCGGGTGTTAAGTACGCCAACCCCGCCGGGGCACATCAAGGAGCAAACCCATGAAAATGTTCCTGTCTGCTGTGGCGATGGCCTTCGCCGTCGCCCTTGCAACTCCGGTACTCGCGCAAACGAAGGACGCGCCGAAGACCAAAGCCGACTGTACGAAGGCCAAGGATATGAAGTGGGATGATAAAGCCGGCAAGTGCGTGAAAAAATGACGCCTTGAACGATATGGCGGCAGCGCGCGGGACTGCCGCCTGGTCCGCGCTGGACCATGACTGCCCTATGACTGGCCTATAACAGGGCAAGCGCAAATGATTGGGCAAGCGCAAGGCCCGGGCGGCCTGCGCCGTCGCCCCGATCGGCGAACCGCATACTGCCCACAGACCGCCACACTGTCCGTAGTATGACATGAAGGGGTTGGAACTGCCCACCTTCATGGGTGCGCGCGGTCCGCGTAAGAGGGGAGTGTGTCATGCGATTTGCGGTTGCCTTGCTGGCATTACTTGCGGTTGTGGCGCCGAAGTGTGCCTTGGCCAAAGAATTCAAGATCTCCCACCAGTGGCCGGCGGAAATCGATGCCCGCGATCGCGCCGCACGCGTTTTTGTGCGCGAGGTCCAATCGCGCTTGCCCGAAATGTCATTTCAGATTCACCCGCAGTTGGCGCTCAAACTGAGGGCGGAACAGCAATTCGATGCCCTGCAGTCGGCCAAAATCGAGATGAGCGTCTATCCTCTGCCCTATGCCGTAAAGAAAATCCCCGAATTTTCCCTTGCCGTTTTGCCCGGGCTATTTCCGAGTGTGGATGCGGCGCGCGCCCTGAAGAACTCCAAGGTTTCCGATCAACTGCAGGCCATCGCCAACGCCAACGGTGTGCACATCCTCGCCTGGTGGTGGGTTCCCGGAGGATTCGTTACGCGCAATCGTGAAATCGGTGGACCCGAGACGGTCAAAGGCTTGAGGTTGCGCGGGGGCGATCCGCTGTTCGACTTGATGCTGAGCCGGGCGGGCGCGACCCCCGTAGACCTGACCTCGAACGAACTTTACGCCGCCATGCAGGCCGGCAAGCTCGATGGGGCTCTGACCTCCTATGAGACGTTCGTTTCGGCCAAGCTTTACGAGCATGCGAAATACTTCACCGCCGGTAGCCCGGGCATTTGGATGTTTGCGACCCCACTCTTGATTTCCAAGGCCGTGTGGGATGGTTTGAGTGAAAAAGAGCAAGAGGCCTTCGAAGCCGCCGCCGAGGTCTCGGAGGACTATTTTGCGGCGACGCAGAAAGACGCCGAGAAAAAGTTCATCGAAACCTTCACGCGCGCCGGAGCCAAGTACCACCGCTTCACCTACCAAAACTATCTGGCCTGGTTGAGCTTGGCGCAGCAGACCGCTTGGAAGGAATACTTCGCTCTCAGTCCCCAGAGCGAAAGTATGCTGCTCGAAGTGGTGCAAACCGTGCTGGATGTTGCAAATTCAAAGTGAAGACGCAAACGCCTCCTCACTGGCGACGCTGGCCGCTCCGCCGCAACGCTTGTCGCGTCGGCGAAAATGCCCAAAAATGTTGCAACACTTTTGTGGCGCGGGGCGGCGGCGCGGCCGATCACGCGCAAGCTGCAAGCATCTTTTTTTCGTTGCGGTGTGGCCCCGGGGCGAACGGCGAATGCGCCGCCCACACACAGAAGCCTTTGATAGAGTTGGCCAAGGCCGTATAGGATCGTGCCCGTCATCAGGATCCGGATGGTTTTTGCGCTGCCCGTCACCCGCGTGCACGCGCACGCGAGCCAGAACCACGGCCATATTGGGAGGAGGACCCTGTGCCCCGGTGGATGGTGCTACTCTTTCTTGGCCTCACGGCCGTCGCCGCGACCTCGAGTTCATATACCGCCTATAAGGTCTACCAAATGACCGATGGAAAGCTGACGCCCGCAACGAAGGCCAAGCGATAGACGCCCCTGCCACGCCGCTTGCCGGCCCCGCGGCTGCAAGGTTGCTCAGCGCTGATGATCGGCACGGGATTTTGCGGTCTCGCTCGCGCGCCGGGAGCGAGGGAAGCCAGCATCAGTGACGAACAAGGCCCGCCGGCTTCGACCGACCGAGAGGTGCCGGCTCGATGAATTCGCCCTGGAAAAGGTAGAAGCCGTGCGCCTGCAAGTGGTCGAGGACGTATTGGAAGTCGCCGATATCCCAGGGCTCCGGAAACTTCAAGGTGTCGAGAGCCTCTATGAACGTCCAGTCGGTGGTCGCTGTCGCGGGCGGGATGCTGCGCCCGGTCACGTCTGTCGAAAATGCAAAGATGTCGTCGTTGTTTTTGTCTCTGAACAGATAGATGACCATTCTTCCTCCTTGGTTGGAGGCCCACCGTCAACACCGCAGTGGAGAATAGCGACGAAAGTGTGTCTCGGTTCCAGCCGCGCGCCTAAATTTGACCTCGCGCGGGTATGCGAGATGACCGATCGATCAAACACGCGCCGGCGACAAATGTTCGCAGGCCATGGCCCAGGCTTTGGGAAGGTCGGGTACGGCGGTCCCGATTGCCGCCCCCCCGCGCGCGCCGGCCCATCAGCTGTTGCTGTCAAGTCCGCTCGGTTCTCGCCAAAGCGCCGTCGGCGCTGGTCGCGCGATGGCCGCTAGCGCGGGACTTGCAGGCGCCACTGCCACCTTGACAGGGGCAATTTCGCGCTAGCCTACTCCTGGATCTCCCGCCGCCGCCCCACAGTAACACCATGCCAGCGCGACTGTTCATAGACCGGGTTCCGCCCCAGCGCATTCGAACGTTCCTGGCTCTGTTCGCTCTGGCGTTGACTTTGCCGCTTCTCGCCATCGCCGCCTTTGCCCTCAATCGCATGGCGAGCCTCGAGGAGCGAGAGATTGAACGCCGGGCGCTGCAAGTCGCCCAGGATCTAAGTGGGGACATCGATCGTGAGCTTGAGCGCGCCACGATCACGCTTGAAACGCTTGCAACCTCCGCCGCCCTTGCGCGGGGCGATCTTGCAGCGTTCCACAACCAAGCCGGCCAGGCGCTCAAGCGTGACAAGGCGGGCATATTGCTCGTCGATCAAAGCTATCAGCAGCTGATCAATACGCGAATGCCGTTTGGCGCTCCCTTGCCACGAACCGCGGATCCGGACACGGCCCAACGCGTGTTCGACACCAAGCAACGGCAGGTCTCGGATTTGCTCATCGGCTCCATATCGCAGCAGCCGGTCATCAACGTCGAGGTACCGGTACTTGCGGGAGATGCGGTCCGCTATGTGCTGATCATGGCGTTCGATGCCACACGGTTCGAGAGCTTGCTGCACAGCCAACGTCTCGAACCGCAATGGGTGACCGGAGTGACCGACAACAAGGGCATCATACTGGCGCGCTCCGAGCGCCACGCCGAATTCGTCGGAAAGCCGCTGCCAAAAGAATTGCTGGACAGCAGCCGGGCCGCTCACGGCGTATTTCGCGCAACCAGCGTCGCGGGCGCGAACATCCTGCGTGCGACCGTGCGGTCACGCCTGGCCGGCTGGCTGGTGTCGGCCACGGTACCGATCTCCTACGTCGAGGCATCGCGCAAGCGCGGACAATTCTTTGCCGCGGCGCTGATGGGCACGGCGCTGGCGCTCGGCGCCGCTCTTGCCTACCTGTTCGGGCGCTTCATGACGCGTCCCCTCGACGCGGCCACGGCGGCGGCGGCCGCGGTTGGCCTCGGCAAGCCCATCGAGCCGCTCAGATCCCCACTGCTTGAAGCCAATGCGCTCACCGCAGCCCTAAGCGCGGCAGCTTCGGAACTCCAGGTCCGGCATGAGCTTTCGGCGTTCTTGATGCGCGAACTCGCGCATCGCTCGAAGAACCAACTTGCAGTGGTGAAGGGGATGGCGCTGCAAACCGCACGCCAGAGCGCGACGGTCGAACAGTTCGTGGAGCAATTCGGCCAGCGCATTCAGGGCTTGGCAGAGTCGCAGGACCTTATGCTGCGCCAGAACTGGCAGGGAGCATGGTTGGGCGACCTGGTGCGGGCGCACCTCGATCTGTTCGGCGCCGGTCCGCGCGCGGAGTTGGACGGTCCGGCTTTGTTCCTCAGCGCCAATGCCGTGCAAAACATCGGCTTTGCCTTGCATGAGCTTGTCACCAACGCCTACAAACATGGGGCACTTACCTCCCCACGGGGACGGGTGTTGGTGAAATGGCGCTCTCCGCAGTCCGACGGGCGCCTTTATCTTGAGTGGATCGAACAAGGTGGGCCCGCCGTACGTGCGCCCGAACGTGAGGGATTTGGCTCGCTGGTGATTACCGAGCTCGTCGCCCAGGCCCTGCAGGGCACGGCAAAACTCGAGTTCAACCGCGACGGTATCCATTGGCGTCTGGACATCCCAGGAAGCTTTGTGCTCACTGACCCTCCCACAACCACCCGAACCTCGACGTGATCGCATTGCAAATCCAATCACACCCCGTTCCGCTCTGGTCGGCCGCCGCTGCGGTGCAAAGTGGCAAGGCAGCATCCGAGCCCGACGACTCGCAGGAGGTGAGGATGATGCGGCCGCTGCGCGTCTTGATCGTCGAGGATGAATTCTACATTTCGCTCCACACTCGAGGATTGCTGCAGGCGCTGGGCCACGTCGTCGTCGCGGTCGCCGTCTCGGCCGATCAGGCGGTGACCATCGCCGACAGCGAGCGTCCGGACGTGGTACTCATGGATATTCGCCTGACGGGATCGCGCGATGGTATCGATGCCGCCGACGAAATCAGCAACCGCTTCGGAATTGCCAGTATTTTTGTGACGGCCAACACCGATTATGAGACCCGCCGGCGGGCAGAAGCCGTCCATCCCCTCGGCTTTCTAGAAAAGCCGCTCACCGAACAGCGCTTGCGGCTTGGGCTCGGCAAAGTCGCCCACTAGGGGTGCTCAGGCAAAGCTTGGACGCCGCTGGCGACCAAAGCATCGACCACGTCCTCCTTGACATCGACGGCAACGCCGCAAGGCAGGGAAAGGCCGCATCGAGCCGCCGACGGCGCGCACGCTAGGCGCGCTCGCCTTTGGCGCGTGAAAGCGTACTGGCGGTGTTCCGGGGGGCTGTCCTTTGGTCAGCCAGCACGCCCACGACCCCTTTCGGCCAACGCGGCCCCCCAGGGCTCCGGGGCTCCGAGGCTCCAAGGCTCCGAGGCTCTCAGCAATACCGGCGCTTGCCATACTCCTCCCATCAATGGGCCGCATAGTGGCACCCATGTCCGCTGCGAGGGGGATCGCATGTTGTGGCGTGCGCTGGGCTTGATTGTGCTGTTGGCGGCGACGGAAGCTCGCGCCGGTGCCACGGCGCTTTCCGGCGACGAAATCAAGCAGACGGTGGCGGGGGCCGTCTTTGCCGTTGAC
>DASTMQ010000203.1:0-13907 GCA_035714005.1 Hyphomicrobiaceae bacterium | reverse complement strand
AGGCAGTTCCCCGTGGCGGACCACGACAAAGCCGCGCCCGGTGATAAAGGGCCGCCCGACATCCGGCCGGTCTCGATCACGGACGAAATGAAGCGCTCCTATCTCGATTACGCCATGAGCGTGATCGTCAGCCGGGCGTTGCCTGACGTGCGCGACGGGCTGAAGCCGGTACACCGGCGCATCCTGTTTGGCATGCACGAGCTTGGGCTCGAGTGGAACAAAAAGTATGTGAAATGCGCCCGCGTCGTCGGCGAGGTGATGGGTAAGTACCACCCGCACGGCAACGCACCGATCTATGATGCGCTGGTGCGCATGGCGCAGGATTTTTCCATGCGCCTGACCTTGGTGGATGGGCAGGGCAACTTCGGCTCGGTCGACGGCGACCCTCCCGCGGCCGAACGCTACACGGAGTGCCGGCTGACCAAGGTGGCCGGCAGTCTGCTCGACGACCTCGACAAGGACACGGTCGATTTCCGCGACAACTACGACGGCTCGCTGCGAGAGCCGTCGGTGCTGCCGGCCAAGTTCCCGAACCTGCTCGTCAACGGTTCGGGGGGAATTGCCGTCGGCATGGCCACCAACATTCCCCCGCACAATCTGGGCGAAGTCATCGACGCCTGCATCGCCCACCTCGACAATCCCGAGATCACCCTTGAAGAGCTGTGCCAGCTGATCCCGGGTCCGGATTTTCCGACCGGCGGCCTCATCCTCGGTCGCGTCGGCATCATGGGGGCCTACCACAAGGGCCGCGGTTCGATCCTGATGCGCGCCAAGGTGCACGTGGAAGAGATCCGCAAGGACCGCGAGGCGCTGATCGTCACGGCCATTCCCTACCAGGTCAACAAGCGCGTGCTGATCGAGAAGATCGCCGAGCAGGTGCGCGAGAAGCGTATCGACGGCATTTCCGACATTTGGGACGAGTCGAGCCGCGAGGGCATGCGCATCGTCATCGAACTCAAGCGGGATGCCGTGGCCGACGTGGTCTTGAACCAGCTGTGGCGCTTCTCCGATCTCCAGACCACCTTTGGCGCCAACATGCTGGCCATCAACGGCGGTCGGCCGGAGCAGCTCAACCTCAAGGACATGATCGCGTCCTTCACCAGCTTCCGCGAGGAAGTGGTCTCTCGCCGCACCAAGTATCTGCTCGGCAAGTCGCGCGACCGGGCCCACGTTTTGGTCGGCCTTGCCGTCGCCGTCGCCAACATCGATGAGATGATCCGCCTGATCCGCTCGGCCCCCAGTCCCGCCGAAGCGCGCGAGCAGATGATGGCCCGCGACTGGCCGGCGCGGGACATCGGCCCGCTGGTCGATTTGATCGCCGACCCACGCCACAAGCTGACGGCGGCGGGAACCATTCGGCTCAGCGACGAGCAGGCGCGCGCCATTCTCGAGCTGCGCCTGCAGCGCCTGACCGCGCTCGGCCGCGATGAAATCGGCGATGAACTGAAAAAGCTCGGCGAAGAAATCAAAAACTATCTGGCGATCCTCGCTTCGCGCGGCCGGATCGTCGACCTGATCAAGCAGGAACTGTTAGCCATCAAGGCGGAATTTGCCACCCCGCGCCTCACCGAAATCGTCGAAATGGAAGGCGAGGTCGAGGACGAGGATCTGATTCAGCGCGAGGATGTGGTGGTGACGGTCAGCCACCGCGGCTACATCAAGCGCGTACCGCTCTCCACCTATCGCGCCCAGCGTCGCGGCGGCAAGGGCAGGGCCGGCATGTCCACGCGCGAGGAGGATGTGGTTACCCAGATCTTCATCACCTCGACGCACACGCCGGTGTTGTTCTTTTCCTCGCGCGGCATGGTCTACCGCATGAAGGTGTGGCGCTTGCCGGCGGCAACGCCGCAATCGCTGGGCAAGGCGCTGGTCAATCTGCTGCCGCTCAGCCAAGGCGAGAGCATCACCTCGATCCTGCCGTTGCCGGAAGAGGAAAAGACCTGGGGCAGCTTGGAGCTGATGTTTGCGACCCGCAGCGGCGGCGTGCGTCGCAACAGTCTCGCCGATTTTGAGAACATCAATCGCAACGGCAAGATCGCCATGAAGCTCGAGGAGGGTGATCGCATCGTGCGCGTGGCGATCTGCTCATCCTCCGACAATGTGCTGCTGACGACGGCGGGCGGGCGCTGCATTCGCTTTCCGGTCGAGGACGTGCGCCTGTTCAAGGGGCGCGACTCAAGCGGGGTGCGCGGCATCCGCCTCGAGGAGGCTGACGAGGTGATCTCGATGGCGATCCTGCGTCACGTCGAAGCGAGCCCGGGCGAGCGCGCCGCCTACATCAAGCAAGCACTCGCCGTGCGCCGGGCGCAGGGCGCCGAACTCGCGGATGTGGCGATCGAGCCCGGTGCCGAGACGGAGGCCGAAGAAACCGAGGAAGCCGTAGAGTTGAGCCCGGAGCGGTATGCCGAGCTCGGGGCGCGGGAGCAATTCGTGCTGACCGTCTCGGAACGGGGCTTCGGCAAGCGCTCCTCTTCTTACGAGTACCGCATCTCCGGCCGCGGCGGCAAAGGCATCACGGCCATGATCGTCAACGAGCGCAACGGGCGCCTGGTGGCCTCCTTCCCGGTGGAGGAAAGCGATCAAATCATGCTGGTGACCGACGGTGGCAAGCTGATCCGGTGCCCGGTCGATGACGTGCGCATCGCCGGCCGCAATGTCCAGGGCGTGCGCATCTTCCGCACCGACGAGGACGAAAAAGTGGTCTCCGTGGAGCGCATCCCCGAAGAGGGCAACGGCGAGGCCAACGGCGGCAACGGCAGCGCCGAGGCTGAACCCAACGCCTAACCCCCGCCGGCCCCTGGAGCTCGCCAAGGGGCGGCGGGCTGCAGCGCAAACAGCCCGGGATCGGCTGGGTAAAGGCGGCCCACCGCGCCCGAGCGCGGGTGCGGCCTACTTGGCGTTTTTCATGGCCTCAAACGAGAACACGAAATCCTGCTTATCGAGCGGCTTGTGGCAGGTGAAGCAGTTTTTCAGGTTCGCCTTGTCGTTCACGGTCTTGTCGCTCTTGAAGGCCTGATACTCCCACTCGCCGTTGCGAAGCTCCTCTGGATACTCGCTGCCCCAGCCGGCGCGCTTTTCCATCACCGTGTAGCCGACGAGCTCGCCCTTGATGAAGCGGCCGTTGGCGTCCCGTTCCGGGTTACCGTTGGCGTCGAGTTTGGCCTTGTGCTGCACCAGGGTCAGCACGCTGCCGCTCGGGATCGGCTGGCCCGCCTTCACCGCTGCGATCGCTTCCGGCGTGGCATAGAGCTCGCGGTACTGCTTGTTGTCCTGGCGGTCGACGGTGGTGTAGAGCACACCCTTGGCGAAGTTCTCGGGAAAAGTCACCTTTTCGCCACCGGCGCGTACAGCCACGGTCAGCGCCACGGCCGCCAAGCCAAACGTGGCAACGATTGGCAATGCTTTCATGCTGTTGTCCTCCCCTCGATAATCGTTCCGCCTACAGCATACGGTCTGGACGCGGGTTCGGATCATCGCCCGAGCCCCGGTCCCCATGAAATTTACGTGAGCGGGGATGGCCGGTCCCGCTTGCCGCGGCCCCGGCTAGGCGTTAGGGCTTTGCCGTTGCTCGCATAATCTGGAAAGTTTGCAAACGAAAGACCGTCGACCATGACCGTGGAAGTGCTCGTTGCCTTCATCGCCGCCTGCCTGCTGCTCGGCCTGACGCCCGGGCCCAACATGTCCTTGATCATCGCCAATACGCTCACCACCGGGCTGGCGGCGGGCCTGTTCACGCTCGCCGGCACCACCACCGGATTGGCCTTGCTGGTCGCCGCCGCCGTCATGGGCATGAGCTCCGTCATGGTCTTCATGTCCGAATGGTTCGACATCGTGCGCTTTGTCGGCGCGCTTTACCTGGTCTGGCTCGGGGCGCGCCAGCTCTGGCAATTCTGGAAGGCCGAGCGTGCGGCAAGCGCCCCGCCGGTCTCGCGCGGCAATTGCTTCGTGCAGGGGCTTTTGGTCAGCTTGTCGAACCCGAAGGTGATGCTGTTTCTCGGTGCGTTCCTGCCCCAGTTCATCGATCCCAGGGGCGATGCCGTCGGGCAGCTGACGGTGCTCGCCGTCCTGTTCGTGCTGGTGCTGGCGGCGGTGGATGTGGGATACACCCTGGCGCTTGCCCGCGCGCGAGCGCGCTTTTCCACGGCGCGGCTGCGCTTGCTCGACGGTGCCGCCGGCGTCCTCCTCTTGCTCGGGGGCGCGGTCCTGGCGACCATGCGGCGGCCGTGACCCATGCGACGCGCGCCCGAGTGCTCAGGCCCATGCGGCTAGAAGCGAGCGCAAGCGTGCAACGGGGCGATCACTCGGGGCACCCTTGGCAGCGGCGCCCGAAGCATCGGCGGGGGCATGGGCAATGAAGCGCATCGGTTTTACCTCGGGCTCATTCGATCCCGTCACCAATGGACACCGCGACGTGATCGAGCGGGCCGCGCGCATGGTCGACACGCTCGTGGTCGGGGTCGGGGTGCACCCCGGCAAGACGCCGCTGTTCTCCGTTGCCGAGAAGATCGAGCTGCTCAAGGCGGAGACGGCGGCGATCGCCAAGGCCACGGGTTGCAAAATCGAGATTGTGACCTTCGACAACCTAACGGTGGCGGCCGCCGCCGACGCCGGCGCCAGCCTGATCTTTCGCGGTCTGCGCGATGGCACCGACTTCGACTATGAAATGCAGATGGCCGGGATGAACGGGGCCATGGCGCCGGGCATTCAGACGGTGTTTGTTCCGGCGAGCCCCCAGGTGCGCCACATTACGGGAACGCTGGTGCGGCAGATCGGCCTGATGGGCGGCGACATCTCCAAGTTCGTGTCGGCGACCGTGGCGCGCAAACTCAAGGCCAAGGCCGCACAACGGCAAAAGGCTTAAGGGCGCAGCTTTTGCCGCCATTTGCGCCTGCCCCCAGCTTAAGCCCGAGCATGGCAGGGATCGCAAAGAGGTTTCCTTGCCGGCAAAGGTGCCCTAGAAGGGCCACACGGGGCGCAATCATGCGCGCCCCGTCTTGGGTGCACCCTGGGACGGCACCACGACCAAACCTCTCTCCAACCCTAACGGGAGCCATTCCGTGATCCGCTCGTTGCTGGGCTTTGCCCTCGTGCTCTTTGCTTCGGTCTCGCTGCTTGAAGCCCAGGGGACCGATCCGCAGAATACGCTGGTGATCGAAACGACCAAGGGTCCCATTCGCATTAAGCTCAGGCCCGACCTGGCGCCGAAGCATGTGGCCCAGGTCAAGCAGCTCGCCAAGCAGGGCTTTTACGATGGCGTCATTTTCCATCGCGTGATTGCCGGCTTCATGGCGCAGACGGGCGATCCGACCGGGACCGGCACGGGCGGCTCGAAACTGCCGAACCTGCCGGCCGAGTTCAGCAGCGAGCCCTTCAAGCGCGGCAGCGTCGGCGCCGCGCGCACGAGCAATCCCAACAGCGCCAACAGTCAATTCTTCATTTGCTTCGGCGACGGCTGCCGGCAGCTCACCGGTCAATATACGCTGTGGGGCGAGGTGATCGACGGCATGGACACCGTCGAAAAGATCGCGCGTGGCGAGCCACCGCCGCAGCCCGACAAGATGCAGAAGGTCTACCTGCTCGCCGACAAAAAGTGACGGCTGCCTTGGCGCCGCCGCGCCAGGGGACCGCCAGCAACTCGGAGTTAGCCATGACCACCATCAAAGATCCTGAGAACACCTTGATCATGGAAACCAGCAAGGGCAAGGTCGTGATCGGGCTCAGGCCCGATCTGGCGCCCAAGCACGTGGAACGCATCAAGAAGCTGGCGCGCGAGGGTTTCTATGACGGCATCGCCTTCCACCGCGTGATCGACGGCTTCATGGCACAGACCGGCTGCCCCGAGGGCACGGGCATGGGCGGGTCAAATTATCCCGACCTCAAGGCCGAGTTCAACGCCGAAAAGCACGTGCGCGGGGTGTGCTCGATGGCGCGCTCGACGCGACCGGACAGCGCCAATAGCCAATTCTTCATCTGTTTCGACGACGCCACTTTCCTCGACAACAAGTACACGGTCTGGGGCAAGGTTCTCGAAGGCATGGACAACGTCGACAAACTTGAACGCGGCGAACCGGTGGCAAAGCCCGATAAGATCCGTTCACTGAAGGTGGCGGCTGACCTGGCCGCTTAAAAGCGCGCCTTGAGGATCCGTTAACGCTGACGCTGCCGCCGGACCGAGCTTCAGCTTTCGTCAACGTTGTTTTGCTCAGTATGCTTCGGCACACGTTTGGCGGGGTGTGCGGCGGCGCCCTAGCGGGCAGGGCGCTCCGAGGGGTGCTCGCGTGCGCTATCTGATGAGCTTCTGGCTCGGCTTTGCGCTGGCCGCCGGCCTTTGGCTGGCGAGCGGCTGGCATGGCGCGAGCTCGCCCGCGGCCTTCGCCGACGTCGCCGGCGTCGAAACCTTTTTGGCGCATTACCATCTCAAGCCCGAGCCGGAGCGCGTACCGCAGGCGATCGATGCGCTGGCGGCACTCGGGGCTCTCGAGGCGGAGGCTCGCTTGCAGCCGGCCGCGGCCTTCTTGGCGGCGCTGCTGGCCGAGGACGAAAGCCTGGCCGCCCGCTTCGGCGAGCGGATCGCCGAGGCGGCGCCGGGCAAACAGCGCCTGCTGGCGCAGGCGATTGCGCTGTCGGGGCTGCCGCAGTGGCGGCGGCTGCTCACCCTGCTCAAGCGCCAGTTGCCGGCGCGCGCGCTCGAGATCGAAACGCTATTGGCTGCGCCCGAGACGCGGGCCACCCTGTCGCTTGCCTACGATGAGGCCGGCGTGGTGTTGGACATGGTCATGGCGCACTTCATGGCGACGGGGAGCGAGGCGGCCGCGCTCCGGCTGGTCGCTGCGCTCGCCGGCAGTCTCGATGCGAGCGACCCTATCGCCTCGAGCACGGGGCACAAAGCCAGGGCGGTGCTGGCCCTGCGCGCGGCCAGTGACCCGCGGCTGCTGGAGCTCACCCGACGCGAGGCCGGGCGGCAGCCGGAGCCGCTGGCGGGGCTCCTGCGCGACGTGGTGGCCACCGCCGCGCCAGCGGCGCGCTAAGCCGGGCGGGCTCAATAGACCGCAGGCTCCTCGGGGCTTGCTTGGCCTTGCTTGAGGCGTCGAGCCCAGCCTATTGCCTGCGGATCGGTTTATAGTGGATGCGATGAAGGCCGACCTGTTCGATTTCGAGTTGCCCGAGGAGCGCATTGCGCTGGCGCCGGCGCAGCCGCGCGACGCCGCGCGGCTCATGGTCGTGCGCCCGGGCGGCGTGGAGGCAGCGCCGACGGCAAAAGCTGCCGCGTGCTTTAGCGATAGCCGCGTTGACCGGTTGCCGGAATTGTTGCGGCCGGGCGACGCCTTGGTCCTCAACGACACCCGCGTGATCCGCGCCGCCCTCAGCGGGGAGCGCCTGCGCGGGGAGCAGCGCGCCAGGATCGCCTTCAATTTGCACAAACGCTTGGACGAGAGCCGGTGGCTCGCCTTCGCGCGGCCGGCCAAGCGCCTCAAGCCCGGCGATCGCCTTCGCTTCGGCCACGATGGCCGCGTTTGTCTGCTGGGTCAGCTCGAGGCCAGCATTGCTGCGTTGGGTGCGGCCGGCGAGGTAGAACTTTCCTTCAGTCTGCACGGGCCCTATCTCGACGAAGCGATCGAGGCGCTGGGCGATCCGCCGCTGCCCCCATACATCGCCAGCCGGCGCGAGCCGGTGCCGGAGGATGCGGAGCGCTACCAAACCATCTATGCGCGCCACGACGGCGCCGTGGCGGCGCCGACGGCGGGCCTGCATTTCACGCCGGCGCTGTTTGCCGCGCTGGAGGCACGCGGCATTGCCAGGCACTTCGTCACCTTGCACGTGGGGGCCGGCACCTTCCTGCCGGTGAAGGCGGAGGATACGGCGGGCCATCGTATGCACGCCGAGTGGGGCGAGATCCGCGCGGAAACGGCTGAGGCCCTCAATCGGGTGCGCGCCGCGGGCGGGCGCCTCGTTGCCGTCGGCAGCACCGCGCTGCGCTTGCTGGAGACCGCCGCCGGCGAGGATGGCAGGCTCGGCCCGTTTGCCGGCGAGACCGAGCTGTTCATCACGCCCGGCTACGGTTTCAAAGCCGTCGATCTCATGCTGACGAACTTCCACTTGCCGCGCTCGACCTTGTTCATGCTGGTGGCGGCCTTCAGCGGGCTTGCCACCATGCAGCAGGCCTATCGGCATGCCATCGATGCCGGCTACCGCTTCTACTCCTACGGCGATGCCTGTCTGCTCTATCCTGTCCACACCCGCCGATGACGACGCCCTTCGCCTTCACCTTGCACAAGAGCGATGGCGGCGCGCGCCTCGGCGAAATTGTCACCGCGCACGGCACGATCGCGACCCCGGCGTTTATGCCGGTCGGCACCGCCGGCACGGTCAAGGCCGTCTACAGCGACCAACTCACGGCGGCGGGCGTCGATGTCGTGCTTGCCAACACCTATCACCTGATGCTGCGCCCCGGCGCGGAGCGCATCGCCCGCCTCGGCGGGCTGCACACCTTCATGGGCTGGGACAAACCGATCCTGACCGACTCAGGGGGCTTCCAGGTCATGAGCCTGTCGAAGCTGCGCACGATCACCGACGAGGGCGTCACCTTCCAGTCCCATCTCGACGGCAGCCGCTACGCCCTAACCCCGGAACGCGCCGTCGAGATCCAGTGCCTGCTTGGCGCCGACATCCAGATGCAGCTCGACGAATGCGTAAGCCTGCCGGCCTCGGCAGAGGTCGTGGCGGGCGCGGTCGAACGCTCGCTGGCGTGGGCGGCGCGCGCCAAGCGCGCGTTCGCCGGCCAGCGCGCGCGCGGGGCGGCCAACCCAGGCCAGGCGCTGTTCGGCATCGTGCAAGGCGGTATTGATCGCGACCTGCGCGCGCGCTCCGTCGACGGCCTGCTCGCCCTTGATTTTCAAGGCTACGCGGTGGGCGGCCTGGCGGTCGGGGAACCGCAGCGGGCGATGCTGGAAACGCTGGAAGGCACGCTGCCGCGCCTGCCGGCAGAGCAGCCGCGCTATCTGATGGGCGTCGGCACCCCGATCGATCTCATCGAAAGTGTCGCTCGCGGCATCGACATGTTCGATTGCGTGCTGCCGACGCGCTCGGGCCGCCACGGTCAGGCCTTCACCTGGGCCGGCAAGCTCAACCTGCGCAATGCCGTGCACAGCGAGGATCCGGCCCCGCTCGACCGGCATAGCCAGTGTCCAGCGGCGCGCGAGTATTCCCGCGCCTATTTGCATCACCTGGTCAAGGCCGAGGAATATCTGGCCGCCATGCTGCTGTCCTGGGCCAATATCGCCTTTTATCAAGAGCTGATGGCCGCCATGCGCAAGGCCATCGCCGCAGGCCGCTTCGCCGCCTGGGCCGCCGCCACCAAGACGGCGCTCGGCTAGGACCGCTTTGCCGGGCCTGCGGCGAGCGAAAGGACCAGCGCACGCTTGCGGCTTTACGCCGCCTGCAACAGGAACCCCTTGCTCGCCCGTGGCGTTAAGGACTTCGCGTGGGAGGGCAGCGCATGTCGGCGGACGCGCCATCGCAAAAGGATGGGAAAGAAGCAAAGTGGCGCGCGCTCGCCGCCGAGGCCCGCGCCTGCGCCGCCGAGATGGCCGAGCCGCGCGCTCGACGCATCATGCAGGACATCGCCGAGGCCTACGAGCGCCTGGCGCAGCGGGCAAAAAATCGGGCGTCCGACTGAGGCAAGGCGTTGGGCTCCCTCACCGGGATGCCCAGGCATGAGCCGATGCGGTTGGCCGGAAGCCCTGCGCACGATTGCGCAGCAACTCCCCAGCAACGAGCCAACCGGCACGGCTGAGCCCTCCCAGGATCGGAAGCGCGAACGGGCGAGCTTAGGCCAGCGTTTCCTTGATCAGGTGATCGACCACGCGCACCAGCGCCTCCTGGCGCGAGGCGCCGGCGCCAAGTTGCGCTTGGAAATGGGCGACCTGCCGGTCTGCGCTGGTGCCGCGCGCCAGGATGATGCGGGCGTGCTCGAGCTCGGCGAGGCAGCCCAGCGCCTCGGCGTCCTCGCGCAGCATCACCAGTAGTTCATCGACGAGATCGCGGAAGGGCACGAGTTCGCCCTTGCCGAGGTCGAACAAGGTTCCCTCCACGCCATAGCGCTGGGCGCGCCAGCGGTTTTCGGCGAGCAGGAACAAGGGATAGGTGCGCCAGGTCTGGTTGGCGCGTCGCAGCCGATACAGCATGCGCAGGATTGAGACATAGAGCGCGGCAACGCATACCGCATCCTCGACCAGGGGACAGACGTCGGTGACGCGCATCTCGAGCGTGGGAAAGCGTGAGGACGGCCGGATATCCCACCAAATCTTGCTGGCGTCCTCGATGATGCCGTTGCGGACGAGGAGATCGATCGTCTGCAGATATTCAAACCAGCCCTCGAACCGGCCCGGCATGCCCGTGCGCGGCAGTTCCTGGTAGGCGGCGAGCCGATAGGATTTGAGGCCGGTGTCTTCGCCCTCCGCAAACGGCGAGGACGTCGAGAGCACCAACAGATGCGGCAGGAAATAGCGGGCCTGGTTGAAGAGATCGATACGCAACTCGTCGTCTTCAATGCCGACGTGCACGTGCATGCCGCAGATCACAAGCCGGCGACCGACGCCGGCGAGATCCTTGGCAATCGCTTGATAGCGCGCCCGTTCGGTGGGCTCCTGCGCGCTCCAGCGCGCGAAGGGGTGGGTCGAGGCCGCGATCGGTGCCAGGCCGTGCTCGCCAGCAAGATCGGCCACCGTGCGGCGCAAGTGTGCGAGCTCGGCGCCTGCCTGGCGCGGTGATGTGTGCACGTTGGTGCCGACTTCGATTTGGGACTTGAGAAACTCGCGCGCCACCTGACCCTTGAGCGCCTCCTGGGCGGCATCGAACAGCGCCTGCGGCATCTCGCGCACAAGGTCGCGCGTCGTGGCATCGACCAGGAGGTATTCCTCCTCGATGCCGATACTGAAGGAAGGGTCCTTGATCGCCATGGGGAAATGTTGGCACGAATTGGCCGCGCTTCAAATGACAGCCCGGCGCAAGCAGCGGTGATGTTGGGGATGACGAGCCCGGCGCGGCCGCGGCGCGCCGCTGCCGGCGCGGTCTTGTCGCCGCAAGGAAAGCCAAAACGCCGCGCCCCGACTAATTCCGAGCGCCGCCCTCGAGCCAGGCGGCGGCCGGCGGCCACAGGGTGGCGCGGAATGCCGGGCGGAAGAAACCCAGATGGCCAATGCGCTTCGCCTTGGCTTCGGCCAGGGTCACCCGCCAAATGCTGCGCTCGCTGTTGGCCGTGAAATGGCTTGCCATATGGCCAACGGCGGCGGGCGTGCCCCATGCGTCGTCCTCGATCTGGGCAAAGCGAACCGGGGCCTTGAGCGTCGCAAAGTGGCGGACCTCGCTCAGCGTCGGGTCGCCAAAAATAAACTCCCGCGTCATGCACCAGCGCGTCCATTCGATAAAAGCGGGGCCCGGCATATTCTCCCCGCCCATCAGAAAGCCCGGAAAGTAGCCAAGCAGGCGCACCAGGGGCGGTGCCATCGAGCCCATCAAAATGCGCACGCGGTAACGTTCCGGGCTGCGCATGCGGCGCCAGTAGCCGCTGAGGGTGGCGATGTTGAGCTGGCGGGCGATGGCGCCGTTGTTGTGAGCGAGGCCGGTGGCGAAGCCTCCCATGCTGTGACCCAGCCAATTGAGCGGACGCTGGGGATGGGCTTGCCGCGCCCAGCCGATGGCGCCTGAAACATCGAGGCAGCACCAATCGCGCATGCGGGCGGGAAAGCCGCGCAAGCTAGCGGGTGCGGAGGCGCCGATGCCGCGGTAGTCGAAGGTGACGACCGGCCCGCCACGCAACGCCAGGTAGCGGGCAAACCTCGCATAGTAGCGGGCGGGAACGGCGGCGGCCGGGGCAAGCATGGTGAGTGCGGCCGTCGCGACCGGTCGCGGGCCTGAGAATTCCGTTGCGGCCAGCGCGTAGCCGTCGTCGGCTGCAAAGGTAATGGGACGCGCCGTCACGGCGCCGTCGTCGTTCACGAGCATTATCGGTTCTTGCTGGCTGGTTCTCGGCCGCGCCAGCATGGGCCGGCGGCAGCCGCCAAGGCAATGCCACAGGCCCTGGTGGCGTCTGATGCTTTCCACTATAACGCCCGCCAAGACCCACTATTGTCTTGATGGCCCAGGCACATTGCCAAAGAGGGCCTGTTTGCGATTTTGTCCGGAGAAGGCGCAAATGTTGGCGGCGTGGAAGCCCGATAGCTGGCGATCAAAGCCGATCGTCCAGGTCCCCGAGTATCCCGACGCGGTCGCCCTGGCCGAGGTCGAGCGCAATTTGGGAAACTTCCCGCCGCTGGTTTTTGTCAAGGAAGTGCGCGACCTCAAGGAGAAGCTCGCCGGTGTTGCCGAGGGCAAAGCCTTTCTCTTGCAGGGCGGCGATTGCGCGGAAAGCTTCAAGGAGCACAAGACCGACTACATCCGCGACTACTTCCAACTGTTCCTGCAAATGGCGCTGATTTTGACCTTTGCCGGCAGCAGCCAGGTCGTCAAGATTGGCCGCGTCGCGGGACAGTTCGCCAAGCCGCGCTCCTCGCCGACGGAGAAAAAGGACGGCCAGGAGCTGCCAAGCTATCGCGGCGACATCATCAACGGTCCCGACTTCACCGCCGAGGACCGCATTCCCGATCCACGCCGGCAGCTGGAAGCCTACCGGCAGTCGGCGGCAACCTTGAATTTTTTGCGGGCCCTGCTCGACGGCGGCTATGCCTCCCTCGACAATGTTCACCGCTGGGAACTGAAGTTCATGGAGGGTACCGCAGTCGAGCGGCGATACAATGAGCTGGCCGACGAGATCAAACGCACGGTTGAGGTGAACACGTTGCTGGGCATGACAGCCGACAACAGCCTGGCCTTGCGCACCACCAGCTTCTACACCAGCCACGAGGCCCTGCTGTTGAGCTACGAGCAGGCGTTGACCCGGCGTGACGAGGCCATGGGTACGGGCGAGTACGTGGCCACGTCCGGTCACCTGCTGTGGATCGGCGACCGTACGCGCCAGCCCGATGGTGCCCACGTCGAGTATTGTCGCGGCATCGTCAATCCGATCGGCCTCAAGTGCGGGCCGTCGCTCGAGCCCGATCAGCTGCTGCGGCTGATCGAGATCCTCAACCCGAAGGACGAGGCGGGCAAGCTCACCCTGATTTGCCGGTTTGGCGCCGACAAGATCGAGAAGCATCTGCCGCGCCTGCTGCGCGCGGTCAAAGAGGCTGGGCGCAAGGTGGTGTGGTCCTGTGATCCCATGCACGGCAACACCATCACGGCGACCACCGGCTACAAGACGCGGCAGTTCGAACGCATTCTCGAAGAGGTGACGAGCTTCTTCGATATCCATCGAGCCGAGGGAACGCACGCCGGCGGCGTGCACATTGAAATGACCGGGCAAAACGTGACCGAGTGCACGGGCGGCGTGGCCAAGATCACGGAAGCGGACCTGGCGCGCCAGTACGACACCGGCTGCGACCCGCGTCTCAACGCCGGCCAGTCGCTTGAACTGGCGTTCCGGCTGGCCGAGCGCCTGCAGGCGCAAAAGGCCGCGGCCCCCGAGCGGCGGGCGCCGCGGGCCGCCGAATAGCTGCGCGAGGGGGCATCGACCCCCTTCGAGCCCGCGGGCTTGAGCAGGTCCGGGCGGCACCAGGGCTCGCCTTGCGCCCCTTGTTCACTCGAGAGGTCTGGCGGCAGCGGTCGGCGCGTTAAGGTCAGGCGCGGGCAGCGATCGCCGTGGCGAGGACCATGAGGGCGCAGGCGAGCCCCAGCTCGAGGCTGGGTTCGGCGAGACGCAACAGCACCAGGAGCAGCGTGGAAAGGACGGGCGCGGCATAGGACAAGGCGCCAAGCAGGGATACATCGCCCCCTTTCATGCCGACGTCCCAGAGCAAGAAGGCGGCGCCGAC
>DASTMQ010000202.1:0-10923 GCA_035714005.1 Hyphomicrobiaceae bacterium | reverse complement strand
ACCGACCGTAGAAACCGAGATTTCGCCCAACTTGTAAGACTCGAACACCCAGCTCAATGCGAAAGAGATCACCAGGAGTAAATAGGGGATCATGAAGCAACTAAGCCCCAGGAACTCGATCCAAATTTTCTTGCGGAAGCTGACGTGATCGCGAATAAGATCAACACGCACGTGTGTGTTGTAGATCGTGCCGAAGCCGAGCACGAGGGCAAACAACGCTGTGTGCAGATGCCATTCGAGTTCCTGTAACAACGTCGATTCGAAATAGCGGCTGACATATTTCGTCAACCAGATCTGCAAACCCTGCACACCCCCATCGGTCGTGTGCCACATCAGCTTGCGCGCCACAACATCGAGCACGGTGACCAATATGAGGGGGACGAAGAACCACGAACTCCAACGGCCTACGAAGTCGACGAACCCGCGCAGCTTTTTGCTCGCCTGCAACGGTACCGGCTCCTCGCCCGGAGCATACCTCTCGGAAAGATTTTCCTTCTGCATGGCCTTCTCCTAATTCCCGTAGGCGCCGCGCATCAGCCACAACGCTACGTTCGGCCAGATCATGACAACCACGAGACCCATGAGTTGCAGGATTACGAATGGGATGATGCCAAGGTAGATACTTTCGATTTTGATCTCCTTGGGCGCGATGCCCTTGAGATAGAACAACGCGAATCCAAAGGGAGGCGTCAGGAACGACGTCTGCAAGTTGACGGCCATCAGGATGGCAAACCAGTGAACGACCTCGGCCTTCGGCACATGATCGCCAAACTCGAGGTTGGCGATCATTGGTGCGAACACCGGCAGAACGATCAGCGTGATCTCGATCCAGTCGAGGAAGAAGCCAAGGAAGAAGACGATCGCCATAATCAGGATCAGCAGACCCCAATTTGTGAGACCGGCCGCGTGTATTAACTTCTCGACGATGTCGTCGCCGCCGAGTGCACGATAGGTGTAGGCAAAGCAAGTGGCGCTGATAATGATGAAGAACACCATGGCGACGGTGCGCGCCGAGGTGTGACAACTCTCCTCGAGCATCTTAAAATTGAGGCGGCCGGCGAACAACGCCAGCAGCATGGCCCCGAAGGCGCCGACGGCGCCGGCCTCGCTCGGCGTCGCCCAACCGAGCAGGATTGAGCATTTGATCATGCCGATCAGGAACACGGGCGGGAAGAACGCCCTCCACAGCAACGGCGCCATTTGGCTCTTGGGCACGGCCAGTAGATCGGGCGGCAAAGGTGGGGCAAGCCGCGGCCAAAGCGTAGCGACGACCATGATGAATATCAGGTAGAGCCCAGCGAGCGTGAGGCCCGGCGCCAGGGCGGCCGAGAACAGATGGCCGACCGATACACCGAGCAGATCGGCCATGATAATCAGCATGATACTCGGTGGAATAAGGATACCGAGCGTCCCCGCCGCCGCAATGGTGCCGCAGGCAAGCGCATGACTGTAGCCTTGCCGCATCATGGTCGGCAACGCCAACGCCGTCATCATGGTCACCGAGGCGCCGATGATGCCGGTCATGGCGGCGAGAATTGTGCCCATGATGGTCACGCCAAGTGCCAGTGCGCCCGGCACGCGCTTCAGGAGCACCTGAACACAATAGAGGAGATCGTTGGCAATGCCGCTACGCTCCATAACGACCCCCATGAAGATGAAGGTCGGAATGGAGACCAGGACGAGGTTTTCGGCGGCTTGGCCCCAAATGCGCGGAATGTAGTTGAAGAACTCGACCAGTTTGAATGAACCGAGAAAGTACCCGATCAGGCCAAAGGTCAGCGCCACGCCACCCAGCACGAATGCGACCGGATAACCGGAGAAGAGCAAGCAGGCCAATGTGAGGAACATCAAGATTGGCAGGTAGTCTTGCGCGATGTAGACAAGCTCCTTGCGAACGGACTGCGGCAGCGTCGCCAGGATTGCAATCGTGGCAATCACAAGCAGAAGGACCAGCGCTGTACCCAACATGCCGCCGAGCGAACGGCCTGCACGGGCTGATTGCTGCGAATATGCCATGGGGGTTCGTCTCGGCTACGGTTGCTAGCAAGGGCCGGGCCGCGGTCGCGGCCCGGTTCGATCGGAGGCCGGGCGCGAGCGCCAGCCCGAGGAGCGCCGCTGTCAGTGTGGCTGGTAGCTAGCTTTGACTTCCTGGGCTTTGCCCCAGATGGCATAGTCCTTGCGGAAGTTCAGGTAGTGGTCTGAGATCTTCTTGAAGAGCGGATCCTTAGCCGATTCTTCGGCGATCACCTCGAGCCATGCCTTTTCATAGGCCGCCAGCACCTCGTCAGGCCAACGCTTGACCTGGACTTGGAACTTATCGCGCATCTCGGCCATGGCCGTGAACTGCATGGCCTCAGTCTCGGCATAGGTAAAGGCAACCTGATAGCCGGCGGCCACTTCGATCATCGCCTTGTACTGGTCTGGCAGCGCGTTGAAGGCGGTCTTGTTCATCAATAGCTCGCTGCAGGACACGAGCTGATGCCACCCCGGAAAGTAGTTGTATTTGGCGATCTGATGGAAGCCGAGTTTGATGTCCATCATCGGCATGGAAAACTCGGTCGCATCGATGACGCCGCGCTCGAGCGCGGGAAAGATGTCGGCCGGCGCAAGCAGCTGCGTCGAGACGCCCAACTTTTGCATCACCTTGGCGCCCAGTCCAAAGAAGCGCATCTTCAGGCCCTTCAAGTCGTCGAGCGACTTGATCTCCCTGCGGAACCAGCCGGACGTTTCCGGGCCGATGCAGAAGTTGTCGAAAGCGATCAGATCATGCTTGGCATAAATCTCATCGCGCAGTTTGTTGCCGCCGCCGAACCATTTCCAGGCAAGAAACTCGCCAAAACCCGGACCAAAGGGCACCGTTGTGAAGAAGGCAAGCGCGGGATATTTGCCGGTGTGATAGCCCGGCGTCGTCCAGCACGACTCGATGGACCCCTTCGAAACCGCATCGAAGCACTCGAGCGCCGGTACCAGCGCACCCGGCTCGTAAAACTTCATCTCGAACTTGCCGGCCGAGAGGCGTTCGATGTCCTTGGAAAACCGGACGGCCGAAGGCCCAAGATGGGGTAGCTGGCTTGGAAAGGCGCTGGCCATTTTCCAGCGTACGCGCTCCTGCGCACTGCCGTCGCCGGCGCTGGCCACACAAGCAAACACGCACAGGCTGGCGAGGCCAATTTTGCTGGCGAATTTTGGCATGAGGATCCTCCCTTTTGACATAGCATTGATTCCCAACGGACGTATCCGCCTGCGCGATGGCGCGAAGGCGTGTTGTGCATCGGAAAATGCGTCTTGGAGCGGCTCGTTTTTTGCTTGATCGCCCGGTAGGCGATTGACGGACGTTGCCGCGCCTAGGCAATAACCTCGCATGAAGTCGCGGAACTGTCAAAAGTCTGAGAACGGCCAATTGCGGGAGCGCCGCGTCCATTGGCGCCGCCGGTCGAAGCAATGCAAAGGGAGCCAATAGTCGATGATCGCACGCACCGGGCTGGCAAAGCCCGTACCTCGCGAAGTCATTGCGCGTTTGAAAACGGCAGCGGGGCCGACTGACTACCTCGACGACCCAAGCGAGATCGAACCCTACTGCAGAAGCTGGCGCGACAACTGGATCGGCAGGGTGCCGCTGGTGCTGCGACCACGGACGACCGAGCAAGTCGCCGAGATCGTGCGTGTCTGCGCGGACGCGAGGGTGGCGATCGTACCTCAAGGTGGTAACACCGGGCTCACCGGCGCGGGCCAGCCGCACGCCGACATGAGCGAGGTCATCGTCTCACTTTCGCGCATGAATCGTATCCGCGCCATCGATCCCCTGAACGACACCATCACGCTCGACGCCGGCGTGGTCCTGAAGCAGCTGCAGTTGGCGGCGGAGCAAGCCGACCGATTTTTTCCCTTGAGCCTCGGCGCCGAAGGCTCCTGCCAAATCGGTGGCAACATTTCGACCAACGCCGGCGGCATCCAAGTCCTGCGCTACGGCAACACGCGGGCGCTGGTGATGGGGCTAGAAGTGGTGCTGCCGGATGGTCGCATCTGGGATGGCTTGCGCGGATTGCGCAAGGATAACACCGGCTATGATATGAAGCAGGTCTTCATCGGCGCCGAGGGCACGTTGGGGATCATTACGGGTGCGGTGTTGCGGCTGTTTCCAAAACCTACCGCGACGGAGACGGCCTTCATCGCCATCGACAGTCCGGACGCCGGCGTGGCTTTGCTTGGCCACGTGCTTGCCCGCATGGGCGATACAATCTCGGCGTTCGAGCTGATCGGCCGTCCCATCATCAACTTTCTGCTGCAGGGCGTAGCGGGCCACGACGATCCGATGCGCGAGGTCCACCCCTGGTACGTGCTGCTGAATGTGACGAGCCAGGGCGCGCCGGGTTCCTTGCTCGGGCCGTTGAGCGACACCCTGGCGGAAGCCGCCGACCGCCGCCTTGTTCGCGATGCCCTGATCGCTGCCTCCGGCGCCCAGGCGGCTAGACTGTGGAAAATTCGCGAGGGCCTGGTCGAGGCACAGGCCGCCGCCGGGGGCACAATCGCGCACGATGTTTCGGTACCCTTGTCGCGCATCGCGGAGTTCATTCGCCGTGCCGATGCGACGCTGGCCAAGGCCTATCCGGGTATCCGTCCCTGCGCCTTCGGTCACGTGGGTGACGGCAACATGCACTACAATGTGGTGCGTCCGCAGGACTGGGACGGTGCGCGTTATCAAGCGGAGCGCGGCAACATCAACCGCATGGTGCACGACATCATTGCCGACCTGGGAGGCTCGATCAGCGCCGAGCATGGCATCGGCCAGGCGCGACTGGCGGAACTTGAGCACTACAAGGGGGCGACCGAACTTGGCCTCATGCGGACCATCAAGCAGGCACTCGACCCGCAAGGCATTATGAACCCCGGCAAGATGCTCAGCGCATGACGTCGGCGGTTCTGCAGCCATCGCCGCGCGTCGAACCGGCCCGGCCTTGGCAGGCGTTGGCAACGGCAGCGTCAGCGGCAGGCAGGAGTGGGCGCAAGCAGTGGGCGCTCGCAAGGTTCGCGCCATGCCTGGCAATTGAACCTCGGCGGCAGGGCAAATGCGCCTCGCGAGGCCCAAAGTGCGCGCGCTCGCGCCAATAAAGCGGCGCCCGCACCGAGCGCGTCCTGGGCGGGCTCTTGCTTCGCCGCCGGGCCGGCCGCTAGGCTGGATAGCCCAGCGCGGCAGGCCGCCACGGCAAGCGAGCGGTGCAAAAGTTGGCGCGCGGCTGAGGCCTGGTAGCGAGGAACACGAAATGAGCCCGACGGCCGAGCCGCCGCCGCCGCGACCTGCGCCGGCTCAGTTTGCCGACGTCGAGGCTGCCCGCTCGGCTGCTTCGGCCTTCGATTTGCGCCAATTGCCGGCGGACTACTTCGCCAATCCCTATCCTTACTATCATGCGTTGCGGGCCCACGCGCCGGTGCATCGCCTGCCCGACGGCAGCTATTTTCTGTCCCGTTATGCCGACTGCGCGACGGTTTACAAGGACGTGGTCTTGTTTTCGTCCGACAAAAAGCGCGAGTTTCGACCCAAGTACGGCGACAGCCTACTCTATCAGCATCATACCACCAGCCTCGTCTTCAATGATCCGCCACTGCACACGCGCGTGCGTAGAATAATTGCCGGCGCCTTCACGCCGCGCGCCATCGCCGACCTCGAACAGCCCGTGATCGACCTGGTCGACACCCTGCTCGATCGTCTGGGCCAAAACGGCGGCGGTGATCTCATCGCCGACTTCGCCGCGGCGGTGCCGGTCGAGGTGATCGGCAATCTCCTGGGTGTGCCCAGGCAGGAGCGGGGACCGCTGCGGGACTGGTCGCTTGCAATTCTGGGTGCCCTCGAACCCACGCTGACCCCCGAACAGCAACTGCGCGGCGAGTGCGCAGTGCACGACTTCCTCGACTACCTTAAAGGCTTGGTCGCCGACCGCCGCGCCAAGCTCGGCGACCCCGAACACGATGTGCTGACGCGGCTGATCGAGGGCGAGCGAAGCGCTGGGAAACTGTCGGAACTTGAACTGTTGCACAACATTATCTTTATCCTGAATGCAGGTCACGAGACGACCACAAACCTGATCGGCAACGGCCTTCACGCTTTGCTCGAGTGGCCGCAGGTCAGAGCTCGGCTGATCGCCAACCCGATGTTGATCCGCTCGGCGGTTGAGGAGATTTTGCGCTTCGAAAGCTCCAATCAGCTCGGCAACCGCGTGACCAGCGCACCGACCGAGCTCGGCGGGGTGGTGTTGCCTGCCGGTAGCTTCCTCACCATCGGTATCGGGGCGGCCAACCGTGACCCCGCCGAGTTCGCCAACCCGGATGTTTTCGACATCGCGCGGGAGCCGAACCGCCACCTGGCGTTTGGCTCGGGTCCCCATGTCTGCGCCGGGCTCAACATCGCGCGCCTCGAGGGCCGCATCGCCATCGGCCGCTTGTTGGCGCGCTTCCCCGGTTATCGCTTGGCCGGCGCGCCGGTGCGCGGCGGCCGCGCACGCTTTCGCGGCTTTTTGGCATTGCCCGCGCGCCTCGCTTGACGCAGCGTCCGCCGCCTGGCCGGCGGCGCTGGGCGGAGCCTCATGTGCGCTGCAGGTCCCGAAATTTGCGCATTTGACCAAAGCCCGCGAGGGAGGGCATTAGGACGGTCGGGAAGGGGCGAGGAGATTTCGCCGCCGGGCACATTGGGGAACAAGATCGATGCATGAGTACGACTACATCGTGGTCGGCGCCGGTTCTTCCGGCGCCGCCCTGGCGGCACGCCTGAGCGAAGATGCGCGCAATCGTGTGCTGCTCGTTGAAGCCGGGCGCGCCAGCCACCCCTACTCGCGCTTTCCCATCAGTTTCGGTCTCTTGATCAACGACCCAACTGCCAACTGGCTCTATGCCTCCGAACCCGAGGCGAACACGGCCAACCGCACCATTCCCGTTCCGCGCGGCAAGCTGCTCGGCGGGTCGAGCGCAATTAACGGCTTGGTGTGGGTACGCGGCCAGCCGCTCGACTACGACACCTGGGCGCAGATGGGCGCGCGCGGCTGGAGCTGGCAGGAGGTGGCGCCGCTGTTTCGACGCATGGAGAACTACGAGAAAGGTGCCGCCAATGGCCGTGGCGTCGGCGGTCCGTTGCGCGTGTCGGAGGTACCCGACCAGAACCCGCTCTATGATGCGTTGTTCAAGGCGGCGGTCGCCGCCGGCTACAAGCTCAATGCCGACTACAACGGCGAGGACCAGGAGGGAGTGGTCAAGACACAGGCCAGCATCTGGCGCGGGCAGCGCATGAGCGTCGCTCACTGCTACCTCAAGCCGGCGATGAGGCGACCGAATTTACACATCGTGACCGATGCCCCATCGCGACGAGTGTGCCTCGACGGAAAGCGATGCACCGGCATCACCTATCAGCGGCACGGCAAAACGCTAGAGGCGCGGGCTCGCCGCGAAGTAATCCTCTGCGCTGGCGCGGTGGCCACCCCGCAGCTGTTGGAACTGTCAGGCATCGGCAAACCTGAAATCCTGAAAAAGTACGGCATCGACGTAAAGCACGCGCTGCCGGCAGTGGGGGAAAACTTCCGTGATCACCTCAATGCCCGCATCGTCTGGCGCGTGAAGGACCCCCGGGTGTCTTATAATCACAAAGCGCGCGGGCTGCGCGCGGCCAACGAGGTTTTGCGCTATCTCGTCACGCGCGGCGGTTTCTTCAGTTTGCCGTCGGCACCCCTATTGGCCTTTCTCAAGACGCGTCCCGAATTGGCGACGCCCGACGTGCAAATGCACCTCGTGCCCTATGCCATTAAAGATCCAAAACAGCGCAAGCTGCAGGACTTCCCCTCCATGACGGTATCGGTCTATCAGCTACGACCGGAAAGCCTGGGCTCCATCCACATCCGTTCGGCCGACCCCGACGAGCAACCGGCAATTCGCTTCAATTTTCTGGCCGACCCCATCGATCAGCGCGCCATGGTCGACGGTTTCCGCATCATCCGGCGCATCGTCGGCGCCCAACCCTTGGACGCGCTGCGTGGGGAGGAATATTCACCGGGCCGGCAGGTGGAGACGGAGGCGGAGATCTTGGCCTGGATCCGCAATAACTCGCAAACGGCCTATCACCCGGTCGGCACCTGCCGGATGGGGCGCGAGCCCAATGCGGTGGTGGATGAACGGCTCAAGGTTTACGGCATCGAGGGTCTGCGCATCGCCGACGCCTCGATCTTTCCTACCATGCCATCGGGAAATACGAACGCACCGGCAATCATGGTAGGAGAGAAGGCGGCAGACTTGATCCGAGGCGCAGCCTGAGCAAGGCCGAGCGGCGGCACGTCGACGCGAAAAATGAGGTCCCGTGCCACGCCGTCCCGGCTCGCGCCGGGACGAGGACCGCGGTCGTCCTTACTCCTTGACCTGATGCACTTCGATGACGTTGCCTTCGGGGTCGTGGAAGAAAATCTGCTCCCAGCCGCGCATGGCCCAAGCGCCATAGTCCGAATAGGGAATCCCCTTATCCTTCAAGCGCTTCTTGAATGCCTCGATATCGTCGGTGCGGAAGGCGATGTGGCCGCGCTCCACCGGGTTAATCGCCTGGCCGGTGCGAAAATTGATGCCCAAATCCTTCTCCGCCAGGTGAAACTGCGTCGTGCCGTCGGTGCGGAAGGCAACCCGGCCGGGGTAGCCGTCCTTCTCGAGGATACGCCCCGCCTCCAGTGACGGCTCCGGTTGAAGATCGAGCACGTCACGGTAAAAGGCATCGAGCGCCGGCACGTTGGTCGAACACAAGTTGACATGGTGCAGCTTGATCTTCATCGGGTGTTTGGCTCCAGTCTTGTCGGTGGCACCAGTGTAAGCGCGGCCGGCGTGCCTCGAAAGCCGCAATTGGGCGCCTGGGTTCAGGCCCAGTTTTCCTGGCGATGGCCGCTTGCTATGACTGCCCAAAATGATTGGGAGCCCCGCGCGTGTCAGATCTAAAGAGCCTCATCCGCACCATTCCGAACTATCCCAAACCGGGCGTCATGTTCCGCGACGTTACCACCCTGTTGGGCGACCCAAAGGGTTTCAAGGCGGCGATCGAGCAAATGGCCGCGCCGTTTGTCGATGCCGGTGTCGAAGGCGTGGCCGGCATCGAGGCGCGCGGCTTTATTTTGGGGGGGGCCATCGCCGATCGGCTCGGCTGCGGTTTCGTGCCCTTCCGCAAAAAAGGCAAGCTGCCCTGGAAGACCATTGGTCAGGAATATACCCTTGAGTATGGCGTCGACATCATCGAAATGCACGAGGATGCCATCGATCGGGGGGAGCGCATCCTGATCGTGGATGACCTGATCGCCACGGGCGGCACGGCGGAGGCGGCGGCCAAGCTCGTTACACGCTCGGGCGGCGAAATCGTCGGGGCGACGTTCGTCATCGACTTGCCGGAGCTCGGCGGCGCCAAGCGGCTTTCAGGGCTCGGCATCAAGTGCCATGCGCTGGTGGCCTTCGAGGGACATTAGGGAGCAGCGAGGGGAGGGCACGAGCAACGGCCGGGCGATGCCGCGGTGCCGAACCCGGCCTTTGCACCGCCGGCCGATCGAGGTCTGACGCAAAAAGCTCCTCCCCGGCGGCGCCCGGCCGCCCTCGCGCCCTGGCCGCGCTTTGGTCCCGCACGTGAGATGTTGCGGATTGTTGAAAACGCGCCATATAGCGTTGCGCCTGCGCAATTGCTCGGCGAGGGCGTGTTGGATCGCCGGGCTCGCTGCGGGCCTTCATGGCGCGGCCGCCGGCGTGAGGCAGCACAACACAAGATCGCGGGCGGAGGCTCCCCCTTCGCGGCGGCAGTCGGGTTCCAGTTGGGTAGTTTGGGAGGCGTTCGCGCATGAACATCGGCGGCAAGGCCTATCGCACGATTTGGGTCGCGGCGGACGGCTGGTCGGTCGAAATCATCGACCAGACGGAGCTGCCGCACGCGTTCAAGATCGTGGCGCTGAAGACGCTTGCAGATGCTGCGCGTGCCATCAAGACCATGCAGGTCCGCGGCGCCCCGCTGATCGGTGCCACGGCGGCCTATGGCGTTTGCCTAGCTTTGCGCCACGACAGCTCCGAGGATGCGCTTGCTCACGCCCTCGCGCTGCTCGCCGAGCAGCGTCCAACCGCCGTCAATCTGCGTTGGGCGCTTACGGAGATGCGCACGGCGGTGCGCAACTTGCCGCCCGAGCGTCGGCTGGCGGCGGCCTATCGGCGGGCGGCAGAAATCTGCGAGGAGGATGTTGAGACCAATCGGCAGATCGGGCTCAACGGTGCCAAGCTCGTCCATGCCATCGCGGCGCGCAAACCGGTGGGTGAGCGCGTCAACATTCTGACCCACTGCAATGCCGGCTGGCTCGCGTGCGTGGATCGTGGCACCGCCCTGGCGCCGATTTACGAGAGCTGGGATGCGGGCGTACCCGTGCATGTGTGGGTGGACGAGACACGCCCCCGCAATCAGGGGGCGGCATTGTCGGCCTATGAGCTTGGCGCACACGGCGTGCCGCACACGATCATCGTTGACAATGCGGGTGGGCATCTCATGCAGCAGGGGTTGGTTGACATCTGCTTTGTCGGCGCCGATCGCGTCACCAGTAACGGCGATGTCGCCAACAAGATTGGCACCTATCTCAAGGCCCTGGCGGCCAAGGACAATGACGTGCCGTTCTACGTGGCGGTGCCGCGCTCCACCCTCGACTGGACGCTCAGCAGCGGTGCCGATATTCCAATCGAGGAGCGCAGCGCCGACGAGGTGCTCACCATGACCGGTCGCAGCAGGGACGGACAGGTGTTGCCGGTCGAGATCGCGGCTGCCGGCAGCCCCGCGCGCAATGATGCCTTTGACGTGACGCCGGCGCGGCTCGTCACGGGGCTGATCACGGAGCGCGGTATTGCGCCGGCATCGGCGGCAGGCCTGATGCGCCTTTATCCGGAGACCCGGGA
>DASTMQ010000201.1:0-6366 GCA_035714005.1 Hyphomicrobiaceae bacterium | reverse complement strand
GCGCCGCGCCCGCGCGATCGGGCCGACCGCGCCGGGCGCGACGACACGGCGCCTCCGGCCGAGGTGACGGCAGCCTCCCTCGTGGGCGCCGAGCGCCGGCGCGGGCGCGGTGCCCGTTCCAACCGCGTCGGCCGCTTCGAGGCGGAGGCGCGGGAAACCTTCGACGATGGCTGGGAGGGCCTGGGCGAGCTTGCGCCCTTCAAGACGGAGGTTTACCGCGAGACGGCCAAGAGCATCATCGCCAGCAACGACAGTCCCGACATCAGCTTCGACCAGTCGATCAACCCCTATCGGGGCTGCGAACACGGCTGCATTTACTGCTTTGCCCGGCCGACCCACTGCTACCTTGGCCATTCCGCCGGCCTCGACTTCGAAACCAAGCTCTACGCCAAGGTCAACGGCGCCGCTTTGCTGCAGCAGGAATTGGCGCAGGCGCGCTACGTTCCGAAAGTGATCGCGCTCGGAGCCGTCACCGACCCCTATCAGCCGATCGAGCGCGAGCACCTCATTACGCGCTCCCTGCTTGAGGTTCTCGACCGCGCCAGCCACCCGGTCGGCATCGTCACCAAATCGGCGTTGGTGTTGCGCGATATCGATATTCTCGCGCGCCTGGCAAAACGCGATCTCGTCAAGGTGGCGATCTCGGTCACCACGCTCGACCGGCATATCGCCCGCAAAATGGAGCCGCGGGCCGCAACCCCTGGCAAGCGCCTCGAGGCCATCGCCGGGCTCGCGGCCGCCGGCGTGCCGGTGGCGGTGATGGTCGCCCCGATCATTCCTGCCCTTAACGACAGCGAGATTGAAAGCATTCTGGCCACCGCCCGACGGGCCGGGGCCGCGGAGGCCGGCTACGTGCTCCTGCGCTTGCCGCTCGAACTCAAAACCCTGTTCCGGGAGTGGCTGGCAACCGAGTTTCCCGAGCGGGCCCAGCGGGTGATCAACCTGTTGCGCAGCATGCACGGTGGCAAGGACTACACGCCCGAATGGCGCACGCGGCAGCGCGGCAAAGGGCCCTATGCCGATCAGATCGCCTTGAGATTCCGCTTGGCAGTCAGCCGCTTGGGATTGAATGAGCGCAATCTCAAACTTCGCACCGACCTGTTCGAGCGCCCGGTCGGCGGGCAAGATCAACTCGCCCTCTTTTGACAGCCGGCGCCATTAACGCGAAGCTCGCCCACAAGCGTGGGGGCGATTCGCGCGATGAAGGCCAGCTTTGAGCTCGAGGCCATTGAGCTGGAACTGACGGGGGGACCCATTGCCGGGGTCGACGAAGCCGGCCGCGGTCCCCTGGCCGGGCCCGTGGTCGCGGCGGCGGTGATCCTGGATCGGGCCTCGATCCCCGGGGGCATCGCCGATTCAAAGCTGCTCGATGCCGAGGCCAGACGCGGCGTCTATCAGGCGATCCTGGCCAGCGCCCAGGTCGGCATCGGCATTGCCGACGTCGAGCGCATCGACGCCGACAACATTCTCAACGCCACGTTATGGGCCATGCGCGAGGCCGTGGCCCGGCTCGGCAGCCGACCCAGGCTGGTCCTGATCGATGGCAATCGAGCCCCGCACCTTGACTGTGCGACGCGCACCATCGTGCAGGGCGATGCCCGCTGCCTGTCGATCGCCGCCGCCTCGATTGTGGCCAAGGTCGCCCGCGACGCCATTATGGCGGAGTTGGCGCGCGACTACCCCCATCACGGTTTCGACCGCCACAAGGGCTACAGCACGGCTGAGCATTTCGCGGCCATCGCGCGCCATGGCGTCACACCCCATCATCGCCGCTCATTCCGTCCCGTTCAGTTGGCCCTCGGGCTGGTATAAGGCCCGGCAAAACGGGCCGAGGCGCGCCACACGGAACGCGCATTCCAGAGCATGAGATGCTGTCGGCGATGATGCGACGTCTCTACGACTGGGCGATGGACATGGCGCGCCACGAACGCGCCCGGCACCTCCTGTTTTGGGTCTCGTTCATCGAGAGCTCCGTCTTTCCCATCCCGCCCGACGTCATGTTGATCCCCATGATCCTGGCGCAGCGCGCCAAGGCATGGCTTTTTGCCACCATCGCCACGCTCGGATCGGTACTGGGCGGAATGGCCGGCTACGCGATCGGCTACTTCCTGTTTGAGTATTTGGGCCGGCCGATTCTTGACGTCTATGGCTATGGCGGCAAATTCGAAGAAACCGCCGAGCTTTTTCGGCAGTGGGGGGTGTGGATCCTGATCGCGAAGGGCTGGACGCCGTTTCCCTACAAGGTCCTCACCATCGCGGCCGGTGCCTTCAAGATGGAGCTGCTGGCGTTCGTCCTCGCCTCCCTTGTGGCGCGCGCCATGCGTTTCTATCTGGTGGCGGCGCTCTTGTTTTGGTTCGGTGAGCCGATCAGGGAGTTCATCGAGCGCCGCCTGAGCTTGGTGACCACGGCCTTTCTGGTCACGCTCGTCGGCGGCTTTTTCGCCATCAAGTACCTGTTCTAGAGGCAGAGCTGTTTGCGCACCCTAGGCCCCGTATGTCCATGACCGTCCCCATCTTTGGCTCCGCCTATCGCACCGCAACGGCCGTGCTCGCCTTGGCGGTGGCCGTCATTGGGGGTGCGCTCGCCTTCGAATACGTCGGCGGCTACGCGCCTTGTCCGCTCTGTTTGCAGCAGCGCTACGCCTATTACATCGCCATCCCGGCCCTGCTGTTGGCGCTTTGGCTGCTTGGCCGAGAGCACCACGGCCTCGCAGCCCTCGTGTTGGCGGCCGTCGCGCTCGTCTTTTTGGCCAACGCAGGCTTTGCCGCCTACCACGCCGGCGCCGAGTGGAAGCTGTGGCCCGGCCCCGACACCTGCGCGCCAGCCGGTGGCGCCTTGGCGACCGGCAGTGGGGGCCTGTTGAAGGATCTGGAAACCACGCACGTGGTGCGCTGTGACGAGCCCGCACTGCGCATTTTCGGCCTTTCGCTCGCCGGCTGGAACGTCATCGCCTGCCTGATGCTTGCCGCGGGCGCGACCGCCGCCGCACGCGCCGCGAGGCGCTAGCCAGCCGGCGTTCCCCGCGACGGCAAAGCTCGCGGTGCATCGCGGCGGGCGGTGTTTTGGTGGGGCGCACGGAGGCGCGCAGCCTCGATTTTTTTTGTGAGGTTGGCGCCCGTGCCAACTTGCCGGTTCAGTGGCGCCCCGCGATCGTGGTAAAAAATGTGAGTCTTGCCATTTTGCTTTTGCCCGCCCATCTCGGCCGAGATTGCTGCAGTGGGAACCCAAAGCGACGGAGAGCGCGGGATGCGATCATGCCTTTGGTTGGGCCTGGTGCCATTGGGCCTCTTACTGGTGACGGCGAGCCCGCGGCTTGAGGCGGCGGAACAGGCCTCGCCGCCGGAGCCAAGCAAGGGGGCAACGGCGGCCCCGGCCGCCACGGGCGCCACGGCGGCCCCGGCTGCCCCGGCTGCCAAGACGCCCGTGCCCAAAAAGCCCAATGCGAAAAAGCACGCCAAACCCGCCGGGCCGCCGGCCAAAGAGCTGTTCGGCGCCATGAAGGAGCCGGCGCCGCTGCCGGCCCGCTCGATTGGCTTTTATGCCAAGGGTTGCCTCGCCGGAGCCGCCGCCCTGCCGATCGATGGTCCGGCCTGGCAGGCCATGCGGCTGTCGCGCAATCGCAACTGGGGACATCCCGAGCTGGTGGCCCTGGTCGAGAGGCTCGCCAACGACGCGCGCGCCCAAGACGGGTGGCCCGGTCTCTTGGTTGGGGACATGTCGCAACCCCGCGGCGGCCCGATGCTGTCGGGACACGCCAGCCACCAGGTCGGGCTCGACGCCGACATCTGGTTGACGCCGATGCCCGACCATCGCTTGAGCGAAAAGGAGCGCGAGGACCTTGCGGCCACCTCGATGCTGGCCGAGGACAAGATCTCGGTCGACGCCAAGCTGTTCACGCCGGCGCACGTGCGGCTGCTCAAGCGCGCCGCCTCCTATCCCGCGGTCGAGCGCGTCCTGGTGCATCCCGCCATCAAAAAGGCCCTCTGCGAGGCGACGGCCACGGACAAGGATCGCGCCTGGCTGCACAAGGTGCGACCCATCTGGGGGCACTACTACCATTTTCATATTCGCATTGCCTGTCCCAAGGGCAGCACCAACTGCGAGGCGCAACCCGAGCCGCGCAGCGATGACGGCTGCGGCAAGGAGGTCACCGACTGGATCCACCTGCTGCAACGACCACCCGCACCGCCGGGGCCGCCAACGCCACCGAAGCCGGCGCTGATGCTCGATCAACTGCCGGCCGCGTGCAAAGCGGTGCTCGCCAGCGGCAACGGCAAGGTTGCGCCCGGCACGGCGGCGACCGCGGCGAGCAAGGCAACGACCACCAAGACGAAGTAGGCGCTTGTGCGCTGGCTTCCTGGCAGCGGGGGCAAACGTGGGCCAGGGCCGGCGGGCTCACGGGACCAATCCCGGCCTGCGGGGGCACCTGCCCGGCGCCCCCCGCTGACGTCGGCGCCGTTGGCCGAGCTTACTCGGCTGCCTCCTTGTGGGCCGCCAGCACGTTGTCGGCCAGCCGGCCGGTGAGCTCCGCCAGGTGGTGGAACTTTGCCGAATAGGTGCCGACGCCCGCCGTCGCCGATCGCAGTTCGACGATCAGATCGCCCATTTCCGATTCCGGGATCTGCGCGCGCACCACGTCCCAGCCGGGCCAACCGTCACGCGCGTCAAAACCCAAAATCTGGCCGCGCCGCTGTGGGATCATGCCGTTGATGCGGGCGGTGGCTTCGCTGGGGATGGCGATTTCCACCTCCATGATCGGCTCCAGCAAGACCGGACTGCACTTAGGCATGCCTTCGCTCATGCCGATGCGACCCGCTTGCCGGAACGCCATGTCGGAGGAATCGACGGAGTGATAGGAGCCGTCGACCAGCGTCACCGAGACATCCACCACCGGGAAGCCGCCAAGCGGCCCACGCTGCAAGTAGTCCTGGACACCAATTTCCACCGAGGGGATGAACTGGCGCGGCACCACGCCGCCGGTGATCTTTTCGGCAAATTGGAAGCCCGTGCCGCGTGGCAACGGTTTGATGTCGAGGACGACGTCGCCGAACTGGCCGTGGCCGCCCGACTGCTTTTTGTGTCGGCCGCGAATCTCGACCGGTTTGCGGATTGTTTCTTTATAGGGGACCTGGCGCGGCTTTGATTCCGACTCCACCCCGTACTTGCGCTTCAGCCGCTCCAACGCCACCCGCAAGTGCATTTCGCCTTGGCCCCAGAGCACCATCTGGTGGGTGTCCTTGGCGTGCTCCAGTTTGAGCGAGGGGTCCTCCTCCATCAGCCGGCCAAGCGCACCAGTGAGCTTCACCTCGTCCTTGCGGTCCTTGACGCCGATGGCGAGGCCGAACACCGGCTCGGGCGGCTCGGGCGCCTTGATCTGGGTGATGCCGCCCTTGTCCGCCGAAATCGTCTCGCCGGTGAGGATTTTCTCCAGGCGACCCAGCGCCAGCGTGTCCCCGGGCTTGCCGGGCGGCCGCTTTTTCGCCTCCTGGCCCAGCATGGCAAAGGCCGATGCCGCGCGTTCTTCGGCGCGCGCGCCCTGCACGACCGTGCCTTCGCCGAACTCGCCGGCCAGCACGCGCACCAGGGAGATCTTGCCGCCATGGGCCGTATACATCGTTTTTAGCACCTGCCCGGCGGACTTGGCGTTTTCGAGCTTGAGCCGTTTGGCGGTGCGATCGACGAAGGGCGCCTCGTGACGCAGAGCCTTGAGCAATCGCAGGATGCCGTTGCCGTTCTCGGCCGAGCCCAGCAGCACCGGCACGATCAAGCCCTCCTGCACCTCCTTGACAAGATCCCCGAACACTTTCTCGCGCGTCGGTTGCACATCGGAGAGCAGCTGCTCCATCAGTTCATCGTCGTAGTCGGCGAGCTGCTCGAGCATTTTGAAGCGCGCTTCCGTCTCGCGCTCCCTGACGCCCGCTGGAATGTCGATCACTTCCGCGTTGGCTTGCGGCCGGTAGACAAAAGCCCGCTCCAGCGCCAGGTCGACAAAGCCCGAAGCGACGCCATTTTCCCAGATCGGAATCTGCCGCAGCACCAGCGGCTTTGAACTCGCCGGCTGCAGGGTGGGGAGGATGTCGCGGACCTGCGTGTCGAAGGAATCGATCTTGTTGAGGAACAGGAAACGCGGAATGCCGCGGTCCTCGAGCTGCTTCATGATGAGCTGCAGAGCGGGCACGCGCTTGGGGTCCGGCTCGCACACCACAACGGCGGCATCGCAGGCGGTGAGCGCAAGTGCGCGACATCCTCCCCACCCTGCAGCCGGCGAGTTCGAAGCCGCTGGTGCTGCGGCAGATCCCGATCTGGGAAAACGGCAGCGCCTCGGGCTTCGTCGACCTGGCGCTGGAACGGGCCTTTGTCTACCG
>DASTMQ010000200.1:0-22633 GCA_035714005.1 Hyphomicrobiaceae bacterium | reverse complement strand
ACCGTCAAGGCGCACGTGTCGGCCATTCTGCAGAAGCTCGGGGTCGATAGCCGTACGCAGGCGGTGATTGCAATCAACCGAATCAGCGGCAGCAACGACTGGCGCGCTCCCAATTGAGCGGATAGCCCCTGGTCTTGCGCGGCGGGGGCGGTCTTTGCCTGCCCAGGCGACGGCCACCAAGCGCGCCTTTGCAAGCGACGGTCCGCTCTTCATTCGGCGGCAATCGCACGCTGGGCCGTGAGCTGATGCATCAGGGCGCGCAGCGATGCCGCCTTCAACGGTTTGCGCAAAAAGGCATAGCCTCGTCTGCGAATTTCGCGTTGCACCTCGGGCGTGTGGTCGGCGGAAATGATTATAACCGGCGTGTGCGAACGCTCGGCCGTGCGAACGGCGGCAACGGCCTCAAGGCCGGTGCCGCTATCGAGGTGATAGTCGGCCAGGATGATGTCGGGCCTGGTATGACCGGGTTGCAGCCGGTCGATGGCTTCTGCGGCATTTTGCGCCGTTATGACCTTGCAGCCCCAGCCGCTCAACATGACGCGCATGCCGTCGAGAACCGCGCGTTCATTGTCGATGCAGAGCACGTTCAGGCCGACGATTCGCCCGGCCGAGACGGGCACGGTCGTTGGCTCGACCACGCCGGGCGCCGCGCGCGGCAATTTGACCGAAAAGACTGAGCCTTTGCCCGGGACCGAGCGCAGGTCCACCTGGTGACCCAGCACCTTGCCGATGCGCTCCACGATCGACAGACCAAGTCCGAGCCCCCGCACCGAAGCCGCCGTCTCCTCCAAGCGCTCGAATTCCTTGAAGATGACGGCGCGCTTGCTTTTCGGGATGCCGGGGCCCGTGTCGCAGACCTCCACGGTGAGTTCGCCGCCGTGTCGGCGCACGCCCAAGAGGACCTTGCCTTTGGGCGTGTATTTGATGGCATTGGCCAACAAGTTTTGCAAAACGCGGCGCAACAGGCGACGATCGGTGCGCACCCAGAGGCGCGTCGCCACCACGCGCAGCTCCAGCTCCGCCTTTTCGCGCGCAAGCGGCGCAAATTCCACCTTCAGGCGCTCGAATACCTCATCGAGGGGGAAAGACGTGATATCCGGTTCCAGTCGACCGGTATCGAGGCGCGAAATCTCTATCAGAATGTTCAAGATTTCTTCGACCGCCTCGAGCGAGGCATCGATGTTGCGAACGAGCTGGGCCTCGCCGCTCGCAAGCTCACGCTCGACCAGACTGGTGACGTAGAGGCGGGCGGCGTTGAGCGGCTGCAAAACGTCGTGGCTTGCGGCCGTCAGGAAGCGGGTCTTGTCGAGATTGGCCTCATCCGCCTTGCGCTTGGCGATGGCGAGGGCCTGGTTGACTTCCGTCAGTTCGGCGGTGCGCTCCCGCACCCGGCGTTCCAACGTCTCGTTGGCGCGCGCCAGCGCCTCGGAGGCCGCGACCCGCTCGGTGATGTCCGAGTAGGTCGTAACGATGCCGCCTTGCGGCAACGGATTGGTGCGAATCTCCAGGATGCGACGACCGTTGTCGAATTGCTCCTGGAAGGTCTCCTTTGACAGTACCAGCTTGGCTAGCCGGTCGGCGGTGAGCTTGTTCACGTCGCCGGCGCCGAAGTCGCCACGTTGCGCGCAGGTGAGCAAGATGCGATCCAGCGGCGTGCCGACTCGGCCCAACTCCGGCGGCAAGTTGAGCAGCTCGCGGAATTGCCGGTTCCAACAGATCAAACGCATGTCCTTGTCGAACACGCTGAGCCCGTGGCGCACCTGGTCCAGCGCCGACTGCAGCAGGTCGCGGTTGTACTGCAGGGCTTCGGAGGCATCATCGAGCAGCCGCAAGGCGGATTGGCTGCCGACGTCGCCCCGCCGCAGCAGCAGCGAAAGCACCAATCGCGCCGATGCGGCTCCGATGGCGCTCGCCAACAGATGCTCCGTGAACCGCAACAGATGGATGTCGGCTTCCGCTTCCGGGGATAGCGGGGCGTTGCGGCTTTCCGCATACTCGGCAAACGAACGTTCGGCGCGCTCCGCACCCAGATAGCGTGCCACCGCATGCTGAAGGTCGCCCGCCGTCACCGACGTGCGCCAGAGGCGAAACGAGGGGGCGATCGCCGGGCGCGGCAAGTCGTCCTGTACGAACACGTGCGCCTGCAGCCTCTCGACCGGCTCGGGTGCCCGCAGCAGCGAGACCGTGACGAACATGAAAACGTTGGCTGCGATACTCCACAAGACGCCGTGCGTTAGCGGCTCGAAGCGCAGGTAAAACAAGGCCTGGGGTGCGAACAGGCTCAAACCAAAGGGCCCTTCGGACATGATCGAGCGGCCGACCCAGCCGGCGTCGACGATCCAGGGCAACAGCAGCGTGTAGGCCCATACCACGAAGCCGGCGAGGATGCCGGCAATGGCGCCGCGCGCCGTGGCCTTGCGCCAGATCAGCCCGCCAAAGAATGCGGGCGCGAATTGAGCGATCGCGGCAAAGGAGACGAGGCCGATGGAGGCGAGCGCGTGCGTCTGACCCAAGAGGTGATAGAACCCGTAGCCCAGCAAAATGATGGCGCAAATGGCGACGCGGCGTACCGCCAGCAACAGCCAGGCCATGTCCTTTTGCCGACCTTTGGCCTCGTCCAGACGCTGGCGCAACACGAGCGGCAGCACCAGGCCATTGCACACCATGATCGCCAAGGCCACCGAATCGACGATCACCATGGCGGTCGCGGCCGACAAGCCTCCGACGAAGGCCAACAGCGTAATGACCTCCGCGCCGGCCGTGAGCGGCAGACCGATCACGAAGCTGTCTGCCTGAAAGGAGCCTTTGGGCAGGCTGATGAGACCGGCGGCGGCGATTGGTACCACGAAGATATTGATCAGGATGAGATAGAGCGGGAACAGCCAGGCGGCCCGGCGAATTTCGTGTTCCGAATTGTTCTCGACCACGGCGACGTGGAACTGCCGCGGCAACAGCAGCACGCACACCAAACTCAAGAACGTTACGGTAATCCAGGTCCCGCCGTGAAAGCCTTGCGCGAACACGCGCTGGATTTCCGGGTGCGAGTGGGCGCGTTCGAAGAAGCCGCTGAACCCACCAAACACCGAAAAGGTAACGAACAGGCCGACGGTGAGAAAGGTGGCAAGCTTGACGATCGATTCGGCGGCGACGGCGACGATCAGTCCTTCCTGATGCTCGGTGGCGTCGATATGGCGCGTGCCGAACAGGATGGCGAATATGGTCATCGCAATGGCAATGATGAAGGCGGTATCCGTCGGCAGATGCAGCTGCTGCAATGGGCGCGCACCCAGCAGTGCATCGACCGAGATCGCAACGGCCTTGAGTTGCAGCGCCAAGTACGGCAGGGTTCCGGCGACGGCAATGACCGTCACGATCGCGGCCACGGCCTGGCTCTTGCCGTAGCGGGCAGCGAGAAAGTCGGCAACCGAGGTAATGTTTTGGCTTTTAGCGACGCGTACGATGCGCGACAGAAAGCGCCAGCCGAACAGGAACAGCAGGATCGGCCCGAGGTAGACGGGGACGAAATCGTAACCGGTCGACGCGGCGAGGCCGACGCTACCAAAGAAGGTCCAAGACGTGCAGTAGACCGCCAACGAGAGGGCATAAATCAGCGGCCGGTCCTGTCCCGGCTTGCGCGTGCGCACGGCACGGTCGGCGTACCAGGCCACCGCGAACAGGATGCTCACGTAGCCGATCGCGAGGGCGACGACGCTCCAGCCTTCGATCATTGCGGCCGACCTCCGAGCTGTGCGTTGGTAAATTTCCGCGCCAGCTCAGGCGGTTAGAGTTGCTTTGAGGGCCATATTGTGCGGCAAGGCCTTGGCCTTGTCCAATGCCGCGCCCGAGCCGCTTGGCGCCGAGCGGCAAACTCACGCATAAAGGGGGCGGCTGCGCGAGGTCGCGACAGAGGAGCATTCCCATGAGCATCCTGCAGGAATTCAAGGAATTCGCCGTCAAGGGCAACGTCGTGGACATGGCCGTCGGCATCATCATCGGCGGGGCCTTCGGCACCATCGTGTCGTCCCTGGTCAAGGATGTGATCATGCCGCCGATCGGGCTCATGCTTGGGGGCGTAGACTTCTCCAACATCAAGGTTCCCCTGCGCGCCGGCGCGCCGGGCCAGGAGCCGGTGGCCATGAACATCGGCGTGTTCATCAATAACCTGATCAGTTTTTTGATTGTCGCCATCGCCGTCTTCATGCTGGTGAAAGCGATCAACGAGTTGCGCAAGCGCTTCGAGCGGAGCGAGGAGAAAGCCGCCGCGCCACCGCCACCCTCGCCCTCGGAGATCTACCTGCGCGAGATCCGCGACGCGCTCGTGAAAAAATAGGCGGCGCCGGCGGGCGCGGCCGACGCTCAGCGCCGGTTGCCTGGTCGCCCCAGCTTCAACACACGCATAATGAACCAGATCGGGATCACAACGACCGCGCCCAGCAGAAAGTAGCCCAACGCCGAGCGGAACGCATCCAAGCCCAGATCGAGCATGCGGCGAACCAGCTGTTCGAGACGTTCGATCAGGTTGAAAGGCGTGATACCGAGCACCGAAAAGACGATGCCGACCACAATTGAGAGCAGCACCAGACGGACCAAAGTGCGCGCAACACTATCACCGAAAAATTGCTGCCGATCCATGCAGCCGTCCTCTCGCATTTCCATTTGCCGCGCCTGCGGCGCCCGCCCTCCGATTAACATAGTCTTGCACCGCGCAACAGGCCGCTGACGTCCGGCGCCGAATCGATCGAGGCCGGCTTCATGCGTTGCCAGGCAAAGGCGCCATCGACGGCAGCACAGCCCGTGCATGCTGCGGCGGCCAGCCGCCTGCCGCCGCCGTTCCTCGACTGGTTCAATCGCCGGGGCTGGCAGCCCCGCGCGCACCAGCTCGGCCTGCTGGCAAATGTGGCCCGGCGCCGCTCGACGTTGCTAATCGCACCGACGGGCGCCGGCAAGACGCTCGCCGGCTTTCTGCCGAGCCTGGTGGCGTTGATGGACCGCGCGCGCCCGGAAAGTGGCAACTTTATCCATACACTTTATGTCTCCCCGCTCAAGGCCCTGACGAGCGACATCGCGCGCAACCTGATGGCGCCCCTGTCGGAAATGGACTTACCCATCACGGTCGAAACCCGCACGGGTGACACGCCGATTGCACGCAAACAACGGCAACGTCGGCGCCCGCCCGACCTGCTGTTGACGACGCCCGAGCAGATCGCGCTGCTGCTGTCGCATGCCGAGACCAGCCGCATCTTCGCCAAGCTCGAGACCGTCATCATCGACGAGATCCATGCCCTGATGCCCAGCAAACGGGGCGACCTGCTTGCGCTCGATCTCGCCCGCCTTGCGAGTATCGCACCGGGGCAGGTGCGCATCGGCTTGTCGGCGACGGTCGCACGTGCGAGCGAGCTACGTGCCTATTTGGTGCCGCAGACAGAGACCCAGGTGACACGCCTGGCGGACCTGCTCACGGCGCCGGACGGGGCGGCGCACGACATCAGCATGCTGGAAACCGATGCAGCTCTGCCTTGGGCCGGCCACACCACGCGTTACGCCGCAGCTGACATCCTGCGGGCGATCGGGGCGCACAGGCTATCGCTGCTGTTTGTCAACACGCGCAGCCAAGCGGAGCTGTTGTTCCAGGAGCTTTGGCGCCTCAACGACGACAATCTACCGATCGCACTGCATCACGGCTCTCTCGATGTGGCGCGGCGGCGCAAGGTCGAAGCGGCGATGGCGGCGGGTTCGTTGCGCGCCGTGGTGTCGACCTCAACGCTCGATCTTGGTGTGGACTGGGGTGAGGTCGACCTCGTCATCAATGTCGGCGCGCCAAAGGGAGCGAGCCGGCTGCTGCAGCGTGTCGGCCGCGCCAATCATCGCCTCGAAGAGACGTCGCGGGCCCTGCTGGTGCCGTCAAATCGCTTCGAGGTCCTTGAATGTCGTGCCGCCATCGAGGCCGCCGCAGCGGGAGCACACGATGCCACGGCGCATCGGACGGGTGCGCTGGACGTGCTGGCGCAGCACCTGTGGGGCATGGCCTGCAGCGGACCGATTAGCCCCGACAGCCTTTATCGCGAGGTGCTGAGCGCGCAGCCCTATGCAAGTCTGACGCGGCAGCGCTTCGACCGTGTCCTCGATTTCGTAGCGACCGGTGGCTACGCGCTGCGCGCCTACGAACGCTTTGCCCGATTGCGGCAGGCCGGCGCCGGCCGGCTTCGCCTCGCCCACCCACGGCTGGCGCAACACTACCGCATGAACGTTGGCACCATCGTCGAGGCGCCGCTGGTCAAGGTCCGGCTGGCCGGGCGGCGCGGCAAACGCCGACCCGGGATCGGGCCGTTGACGGGCGGTCGGCTCCTCGGCGAGGTTGAGGAGTATTTCATCGAGCAGCTGCAGATCGGCGATACCTTCGCCTTGGGGGGTGAGGTGGTGCGCTTCGAAGGCTTGCAAGACACCGATGCCTTCGTCACGCGCACAAGCGACCCCGATCCGATGATCCCGTCCTATGCGGGCGGCAAGTTTCCGCTGTCGACGCCTTTGGCCAATCGGGTCCGCAGCTTGCTGGCGGAGCCCGGGCGTTGGCGGCAGCTGCCGCAAGCCGTGCGCGATTGGCTTTTGCGTCAACAGGAGGTGTCCGCGCTGCCCGCAGCAAATGAGGTCCTGGTCGAGAGCTTTGCGCGGGCGCGTCGGCATTACCTCGTCGCCTATCCCTTCGAGGGCCGGCTGGCCCACCAGACCCTCGGCATGCTGCTGACGCGGCGCCTCGATCGCCTGGGGGCCAAACCGTTGGGCTTTGTCGCCAGCGACTACGCGCTGGCGATCTGGTCCTTGGGCGACGTGGCGGACTTGCAACGGCGAGGACGGCTCGATCTGGCCGTCCTGTTCGCCGAGGACATGCTGGGCGACGATCTCGAGGCTTGGCTCGCCGAATCGAACCTGATGCGGCGTACCTTTCGCATCAACGCCACAATCGCCGGCTTGATCGAACGCCGTCACGGCGGCAGGGTCAAGAGCGGCCGCCAACTCACGATATCCGCAGATCTCATCTACGATGTGCTGCGCAAGCACGACCCGCGACATATTTTGCTGGAAGCTGCCTGGGAGGATGCGGCAACGGGCCTTTTGGATATCCGTCGACTGGGCGAGTTTTTACGGCGAATCAAGGGGCGTATCCGATACAAGGCCCTAGACCATGTGTCGCCGCTGGCCGTGCCCGTGCTCCTGCAAATTGGGCAGGAGCTGGTCAACGCCAAGGGCGTGGCGGAGAGCATACTGCGCGAGGCTGCCGATGCGCTCGTGCGCGAGGCGATGCAAGGGGACTAGTCACATGCTCGAGCTCAAGTCCGAACGCCTTCCGCTGCTGGCCGAGCGAGCCGAGCAAGCCATTTCGATTTGCGGCAAATCGCTCATCGCCGACAGCACGGGCGCCGTCTATTGGCCGGCGGAGGCGGCATTGCTGGTCGCCGACCTGCATCTGGAGAAGGCATCGGCCCAGGCGCAGGCGGGGACTTTCCTGCCACCCTATGACACCCGCGAGACCTTGATCAGGCTGGCGGCGGTCATCGACCGCTATCAACCGCGGCGGGTCATCGCGCTCGGCGATAGCTTCCACGACCAAGGCGCCGCGCGCCGCATTGGCGCCGATGATCGCGAGCGGCTCGAAATCCTGCAGGAGGATCGTGAGTGGATCTGGCTCAGCGGCAATCACGATGGGCGCGTTGCCCGCGAGTTTGGCGGCCGGGTAGGCGAGGAGATCAAGCTCGCGGGCATCACGCTGCGGCATGAGCCCGCCTGCGGCTCTGCCACGCATGAGATCGCCGGGCACATGCATCCCGCCGCCAAGCTGTCGCTTTACGGCACCTCCATTCGCCGACCTTGCTTCGTCGGCAACGGCCGGCGCATCATCATGCCGGCGTTCGGCGCCTTCACGGGTGGGCTCAACGTGCTCGATGATGCCTTTTTGCCGTTGTTCGGCAACGGCGGCATGGCCGTCTGGATGCTGGGACAGGAAGGGATTTACGCCGTGGCCACGCGCCTACTCTGCCGGGACTAACTCGCCCGCAGCCGCTACGCTACGGCATCGGCAGGGCCTCGTGCTCCTTCAGCACGCGCCCGTCGTCGCTTTCGACCAGCTTCACGCGGTAGCCCCACAGCTGAGCCAGATACTGCAGCGTGCGTTCCGCCTCGGCCTTATCCAAGAGGATACCGTTGCGCACATGATGGGTGAGCACGAGCCGTCGGCTCCCCGACAGGTCCGCATCGGTAACCTGCAGATCGGGATCCTGGACCGCGACATCGTATTGCCGCGCCAAGCGGCGGCGGATGTCCTTATAGCCCTGCTCATCATGGATGGCGGCCACCCGCATGGCCGCATCCTTGGCATCGTCGCTGACGGCAAACAGGCGGAAATCGCGCATCAATTTGGGGCTCAAATATTGCAGGATGAAACTCTCGTCGCGGAACTCGGCCCAGGCCTGGCGCAACGTGCCAAGCGCATCGCCGCAGCCGGCGAAATCGGGAAACCAGGCTCGGTCTTCATCGCTAGGCTCGAGGCAGATACGCTTGATGTCGCACATCATGGCAAAACCGAGCGAATAGGGATTGAAACCACCAAAGCGGCGATCATTGAAGGGGGGCTGATAGATCACGGAGGAATGCGAGTGCAAAAATTCCAGCATGGTGCCGTCGGTCAGCAGGCCACGCTCATAGAGCCGATTGATGATCTCATAGTGGACGAAAGTGGCGCAGCCCTCGTTCATCATCTTGGTTTGGCGCTGCGGATAGAAATATTGCGAGAGCAGGCGCACGATACGCAACAACTCCGCCTGCCAGTCTTCGAGCTTGGGCGCGTGCTTCTCCAGGAAGTAAAGCAGGTTCTCCTCCGGCAGGCCAAGCCGCCGTTGCTCGTTCATCGATGCGGAGGATTCCGACACGTTCTCGCGCACGATTTCGGGTAGGGTGCGATAGATATCGTCGTAAGTCGCCTCCTCGTAGGCCCGGCGCCGTTCCGCCTTTTCCCGCTCGCGCTTGGCAACATCGCGCGGCCGGGTCCTGAAATCTCGGCTGACGCCGTGATTCATCAGCGCGTGCGCGGCATCGAGTACGCTTTCGACCGCATCTTGGCCGTGCCGCTCCTCGCATTCGGCGACGTAGCGCTTGGCAAACTCCAGATAGTCGATGATGTGGTCGGGCTGGGTCCACAAGCGGAATTGATAGTTGTTCTTGAAAAAGTGGTTGTGGCCGTAGGCTGCGTGCGCCAGCACCAGCGCCTGCATGGTCATGGAGTTCTCCTCCATGATGTAATTGATGCAGGGATCGGAATTGATGACCAATTCGTAGGCGAGGCTGCGCATACCCCTCTTGTAGAAGGCCTCATCGTGGGCGAACCGCTTGCCAAACGACCAGTGCCGGTACATCAGCGGCATGCCGATTGAGGAATAGGCGTCGAGCATCTGCTCGGCGGTAATCACCTCGATCTGATTGGGATAGATGTCGAGCCCGAGTTCGCCGAGCGCGACCTCACCCATGGTGTCGTAGGTCTTTCGCAGCAGATCGAAATTCCACTCCGACCCATCGAATAGAGGGCGTACGCGGCTTTTACGTCGCGGAGGCAGCTTGGTGTCGGTCAAGATCCAGCTCCTCAGGTGGTGGCAGCGTTGGCGGAAAACAGCTCATGAAACACGGGAAAAATATCTTCCGGCGAGGCCACGCGCCGCATGGCGAAGTTTTTTCGTGCCCGAACAATTTCCGCGTAGCCGTGCCAAACCGGCGTCTCGACCGAATCGTTGAAGCGTTCGCCGTGCGTCGTCTCGATGTAGGCAAAATACTGGCAAATCGGCAAGATTTCTTTGCTCAAGAGGTCGAGCGTACGCGGCATATCGTCGTGAAAGTTGTCACCATCGGAGGCCTGGGCGGCATAGATGTTCCAATCCGCCGGCGAATAGCGATCACGCACGACTTTCAACATCTCTTCGAGCGCCGTGGAGATCACGGTACCGCCGGTCTCGGTGCCGCGAAAGAACGTCTCCTCGTCGACCTCGGCCGCCGTACTGGTGTGACGTATGAACACCAGATGGACCTCGCGATAGTAGCGCGAGAGGAACACGTGCAAGAGCATGAAAAAGCGCTTGGCCAAATCCTTGAGCGGCTCGGTCATCGACGCAGAGGCATCCATCAGACAAAACATTACGGCCTGCGTCGTCGGCTTTGGCACGCGCTCGAAGCGGCTGTACTGCAGGTCGAGCGGGTCGATGTAGGCGATGGTGCGGCGTAGTCGCTGCTTGTGCTCGATTTTGACGCGCAGGGCCGAAAGCTTCGCCTCGTCGAGTGGCACCTCCGCTTCGGCCGCCCGCAGTTCCGCCTCCAGGGCTTCGATTTCCGTAAGACTCGGTCGGTGCAGCGCCAGGCGCCGACCAAGGCTTTTGCGCATGGTACGGGTGCGGCTGAGCCGGGCGGGCGGCCCGTCACTGGTAAAGCCGGCGCGCGCAAACTTCGGCGCCTTCAGGTCCTTCAATCTGACCTTGATCAGGTTGGGAAGCTTCAGGTCGTCGAAGAACAGGTCGAGGAATTCCTCCTTCGTCAGAGTAAAGGTGAACTCGTCCTGGCCTTCACCGTCGGGACTTCCCTGACTGCCCCGTCCGCCGCCGCCGCCCTGCGGCTTGGGGATCTCGTCACCTACCCGGTATTCCTCGTTGCCCGGCAGCACGTAATCGCGGGCGCCGGTCGAGCGGCCGAGGGAGAAACTGGGCTCGCGCAAACTCTTTGAGCGGATGGTGACCTTCTCGGCGCCCTCGGCTTCCGAGACTTTGCGCGATTTCAAGGAATCCCTGATGGCCTCGCGAATCTCCGCCTTGGCGCGCCGCAAGAAGCGCTGACGATTACCAAGGCTCTTGGACTTCGGGTTTAGCCGGCGATCGACGATCTGCATGAGTTTCCTAGCCACTGCACTGAGGCAAGTATGCGATAAACAGCATGGATCGCAAGCGCCGCCAAGGGGGCGGGCGCTAAAGCTCCGGCACCCGCCTAGCCGTCGGGCTGCTTAGCTCGATTTTTTCACCCGCATGTACCATTCGACCAGGCGACGCACCTGGCGCGGCGTGTAACCACGCTCGACCATGCGTTGGACGAACTCCTCGTGCTTCTTTTCGGTCTCGCTGTCCTGTTTTTTGCCGAAGCTGATGACAGGCAACAGGTCCTCGACTTGGCTGAACATGCGCCGCTCGATCACTTCCCGGATCTTTTCGTAGCTGGTCCAGCTTGGGTTCTTGCCGCCGTTCTTGGAGCGCGCGCGCAGGGAGAATTTGACCACCTCGAAGCGAAAGTCCTTCGGGTTGGCAATACCCGCAGGCTTCTCGATCTTGGAAAGTTCCTGCTCCAGCACCTGCCGGCTCATCAGCTGTCCGGTGTCGGGATCCTTGAAATCGTGGTCCTCGATCCAGGCGTCGGCGTAAGCCACGTAGCGATCGAACAGGTTCTGACCGAAGTCGTTGTAGGATTCCAGGTAGGCCTTTTGGATCTCGTTGCCGATGAATTCGGCATAGCGGGGCGAGAGCTCTTCCTTCAAGAACTCAAGCCAGCGCGCTTCCGTTTCCTCGGGCAACTGCTCGCGGCGCACCGCCTGCTCGATCACATAGAGCAGATGTACGGGATCGGCCGCCACCTCGTGCGTATCGAAATTGAAGGTTTCCGACAGGATCTTATAGGCAAACCGGGTCGAGCCACCGTCCATACCCTCGGTCACGCCGGCGGCGTCGCGATACTCCTGGATCGTCTTCGCATGCGGATCGGTATCCTTCAGGCTCTCGCCGTCGTAGACCCGCATCTTTGAATAAAGCGACGAATTTTCGTGCGCTTTGAGGCGCGTCAGCACGGAGAAGCGTCCCAGCATGTCCAGCGTACCAGGCGCAATATCGGCATCCTTGAGCTCGCTCGAGGCCAACAGCTTCTCGTAGATCTTTTTCTCCTCTGCCACCCGCAGGCAATAGGGCACCTTGATGACGCTAATGCGGTCGAGGAAGGCCTCGTTGTTCTTGTTGGCGCGGAAGGATTGCCACTCGCTCTCGTTGGAATGGGCGATGATCAGCCCCTGATAGGGCATGGCACCGACATTCTCCGTACCCACATAGGTGCGATCCTGGGTCGCCGTGAGCAACGGGTGCAGCATCTTTAGCGGCGCCTTGAACATTTCGACGAATTCGAGGACGCCCTGGGTCGTGCGATTCAAGCCGCCCGAGTAGGAGTAGGCGTCCGCGTCGTTCTGGCCGAAGTGTTCAAGCTTGCGAATGTCGACCTTGCCGACCAGGGAGGAGATGTCCTGGTTGTTCTCATCGCCGGGCTCAGTTTTGGCAACGCAGATCTGCCGCAGTTTCGAGGGCTGCAGCTTGATGACGGAGAACTTGGAAATGTCGCCGCCGAATTCGTCGAGCCGCTTCACTGCCCAAGGCGACATGTTGCCCGTCAGGATGCGCTGCGGAATTCCGTAACGGTCCTCCAGCATGGCGCCCATCGAGATCGGATCGAAGAGCCCCAGAGGACTTTCGAAGATCGGGCTAAGGCCGTCGTTGGTGGCAAGCACGTAGACGGGACGCTTTTCCATCAGGTCCTTGAGCCGATCCGCCAAGGAGGATTTACCGCCGCCGACCGGCCCCAGCAGATAGAGAATCTGCTTTTTCTCCTCGAGGCCTTGGGCCGCGTGCCGGAAAAAGCCGACGATGCGCTCGATCGTCTCCTCAAGACCGTAAAAGTCACTGAATGCCGGATAGACCTTGAGGGTCCGGTTCATGAAGATACGCCCAAGCCGGGCGTCCTTGGCGGTATCGACCAGCTCGGGCTCACCGATGGCGCTGATCATGCGTTCGGCCGTTCCGGCATACATCGACGGATCGGCCCGACAGGCCTCCAAATACTCACGCAGAGACAGACGGTGCTGCCTCTGGCTCTCGTATGCCTGAGCATAGAGGTCGAAGATGCTGTCTTTCGTCGTCATCTTTCATCGCCTCTGCAGTCGGCGCAGTCCTACCGAATTTAGACCAAAAAAGTGAGGCGGGGGTAGGCACCTAACACTTTGCTCACCCGGCGTTGCCGGATCGCGCCACAGCGCTGCCCGCTTCGCCACAGTGGGCGATGAGAAGATGGGGATTGTTCGCCGTTCAGGCAATCGTCTTTCTCAAGCAGATCCAAGTTGCGCGCACGGGCATATACGTAAGAGAGACGAGCCGAGGCCCCGGGCCCCGCCACAATCCACTTTGCGCTTTTAGCAACGATATTTCCACAGCCGGCGCGGCGCATGGTGAAGGCCGAGCCACTCCTGGCTTGCCCTGTGCCCGAATCACTGCGGCAGGGGTCGCGAGCCACCGCAAGTGAAGGAGGTTTACGCCGTGACGTCAAGGCGCATGGGTAGACCGGCGGCCGCCATATGCCGCTTGGCCTCGGCGATTGTGAACGTTCCGTAATGGAAAATTGAGGCGGCCAATACCGCGCTTGCATGGCCGAGCCTAACCCCCGCCACGAGGTGATCGAGCCTGCCAACACCACCCGAGGCGATGACCGGCACCGGGACGGCATCAGCGACGGCCCGCGTGAGTTCGAGGTCGAACCCGGCCTGGGTCCCATCGCGATCCATTGAGGTGAGCAGAATTTCACCGGCACCCAGCGCCACGACCTCTTGGGCATAGGCAACGGCATCGAGCCCGGTCGGGTTCCGGCCGCCATGGGTGAATATCTCCCAGCGCGGCACCTGGGGGGGGTGGGTGACCCTTTTGGCGTCGATTGCCACCACGATGCATTGGGCGCCGAATTTGTCGGCCGCTTCGGCCACCAGCTGGCGGCGGTGGACGGCCGCCGTATTGATCGAGACCTTGTCGGCGCCGGCCCGCAGCAAGCTGCGAACATCTGCGCTGCTGCGCACGCCGCCCCCGACCGTGAGGGGCATGAAGCAGCGCGAGGCGGTTCGCTCGACGATCTCCAAGATGGTGTCGCGGTGTTCGTGGCTCGCGGCAATATCGAGAAAGCACAACTCGTCAGCCCCGGCCGCATCGTAGGCGGCGGCGGCCTCGACGGGATCGCCCGCATCCTTGAGGTCGACAAAGTTGATACCCTTGACCACGCGCCCGTCCTTAACGTCGAGGCAGGGAATGATACGGATCTTGAGCATGGACAACTTTTGCGACGTGGCGCGGCGGGGCGCAACAAGAAATGGCGAGCCCCCGTCAAGCTCATACCGCCGACCATGCGGAGCCCCGTGTCGGGCGCGGCCGCGAGCTCGCCTTTGCCTTGCAACCCGTCGTGCATGATGCGCGTTGGCCCGCGCCAAGACGGGGCTTGCGGCTTTGGCGCGCGCGAAAAAAGGCCGTACGAGTCCCTTTAACTCCTGTCCGATTCCTGCCCGGGCTGTTGGCGGGAGCTTTGGCCGACGTCGCCTGCGATCAAAGCCAGGGCCGCGCGGGCATCGAGCCGCCCATCGTAGAGGGCGCGGCCGGCAATGGCGCCCTCGAGCAACGCATACTGCGGCTGCAAAAGCGCCTCGACATCCTCAAGGCCGGCAAGGCCGCCCGAGGCTATCACGGGAATGCTGGTTTGCCGGGCGAGGGCGGCGGTGGCCGGCAAATTCAGCCCCTTGAGCACGCCATCGCGCGCCACATCGGTGTAGATGATGGCGGCGATGCCGGCGTCTTGACAGCGCCGCGCCAGATCGAGGGCCGACAGCTCGCTGGTGATCGCCCAGCCCTCGACGGCAACCTTGCCCGCTTTGGCGTCGATGCCAACGGCAATGCGCCCGGGAAAGCGCCTTGCGGCTTGGCGGACCAATTCGGGCTCGCGCACGGCGATGGTGCCGAGAATGACGCGACTTACGCCCTTCGCCAGCCAGGCCTCGATGGTGGGGAGATCGCGGATGCCCCCGCCGAGTTGTACGGGGATCCGCACGGCCTTGAGAATCGCCTCGACGGCGGCCGCATTGACCGGGCGTCCGGCGAAGGCGCCATCGAGGTCGACCAGGTGCAGGTAACGAAAGCCCTGTGTCTCGAATAGCTTGGCCTGCGCCGCCGGGTCGTCGTTGAAGACGGTGGCAGCCGCCATGTCGCCGAGCCGCAGGCGCACGCACTTGCCGTCCTTGAGGTCGATGGCGGGAAATAGGATCACGTCGTCATCTCACGGGGCCGGGGCGCGGCCATCAGTTTGCTCTTTTCATCGGCGATCAGTGCGGGATGTTGTTTGACAGTCAAGAGTGCAATTTGCGCGACGGGGAGCCGGCAGCCAGTACGGGTCGCCCACTCACCGAACAAGATGCCATCGACATTTGGATCGCCCGCTGGCTCAGAATACGCCGCAAAGACATCTTGCGGCGCTACGGCTGCGACCCGCGCCGCCTCTATGAGATCTGGGAGCAGCAGCGTTTTGCGGGCAGCCGCGACCGGGCCCTGGCGGAGTTCCAGGCGCGCTTTCCGGGCCTGGCGGATCGGGTCGATTTCGGCCCGCATCGACGTATTCCGCGGCGTCCGCCCTCCGACCTGCAACCGTGTTTGTTCGATCGCGGTTTGCCTTAGCTCGCCGCCTGCCGGTGTCCGTGTGCCGCGTTAGCCGCCGCGCGCCGCCGCATCGATGTGCGCGGCGAGGTGGCCGTCGATGCCAAGCTGGGCCGCCAATGCCGTCAGAAAGGCGTGCTCTTCCTCGTCATCGAGGTCGACGGCGATGCGTGCGGCCGTATAGACCTGGACGGCCTGCTCGGGCGAGGACACCTCGCGGGCAAGCTCAGCCGGGGACGCCGGGCGTTGCACCTCTTGCATTAGAAAGCGCTGCGCCTCTGCGGAAGATCCGGCCTGGCGCAAGCTGCCCAGAATTTTTTGCCGTTCGCCAGCGTCAATGCGGCCGTCGGCGGCAGCCGCCGCGATCATGGTGCGGATCAGCAGGCTTGCCCCGTCCTGACTGAGCGCGCCGGCCTCAAAGCCGGAGCCTTCCGGCGCCGCCGTCAGATGGTGCGGTGCGGCCGGCTGAGCGCCCGCGAGCACCGGCCGACCCGCATGGTAGTTCTGGTAGGCCTTGTAGCCCAGGCCGCCGATCAGGGCGAGGCCGCCGAGCTTGGCCGCCGTTGCCGCCAGCGCGCGGCCGGCCTGCGTGCCAAGGACGAGCGCGCCGAGGCCACCCAGCGCCACGCCGGCACCCAAGCGATTGTCGGCGGCCAGTGCCTTGAGCTCGACAACGAGCTCGGCGTGGGATTTGCCGGTTATCTTCTCGATGGCTTCGCGGGCATACGTCGAGGCCCCCGTCGCCGCGTCGAGGCGGCCGCTGCCCTCACGCACGCCGGCGGCGGCCTGCCCCAGGAGCTCGCCCAGGGCATCGAGGAGGCCGCCACGACCCTGAGCGGCCTGCCCCTGCAGCGCCGCCAGGAGGTCGCCGAGGCCTCCCTCGCCCGCCTTATTCGTGGCTCCCCCGGCGTGCGGCGAGGCGCTGGCGGACAGGTGGCGCAGGATCGCCTCGAGGTCGTCGCCGCGCGAGGGCCCGGCGAGGGCATCGCCGCCCCGGAATTCCGCGGCCGGCGGCCGGGCGTCGGCCGCCGCTGGGGCGCCCCCCGGCTCGCCAGCGGCGAGCTGGGCCAGCGAACCCCCCGGATCCTCGGCGCCCGAGGCCGGGGGCCGATCTTGCGATCGCGGGTCGCCGCGCAAGAGCTGATCGAGAAGGCTGCGAACGTCGAACATGGGATCCTCCGCGCGGGCGGGCATCCCCCCAAGGGCAAAGCCTAGGCCGAACGGCGTGGCCCCGCAACACGGGGAATGCGCGCGGGCACTCGGTAGATTTCCCTTGCCGCGCCGGGGCTTCTACTCGGCCGCAATCGGCAAGTTTTGCGCTTTGGCGGCGCCGGTGCGTGTTGGCGTCGGCCGCTCTGCCACCGGTTCATCTCCCGCACCGACGCAGCGGTGGAAATAACCCCAGATCAGGCCGGCGACGTCGTCCATGACGCTGAAAACGGCCGGCACGAAGATGAGCGAGAGCAGCGTCGACGACAAGAGCCCGCCGATGACGGCAATCGCCATCGGCGCGCGGAACTCCCCGCCCGAGCCCAAGCCGAACGCCGATGGCAGCATGCCCCCGATCATGGCGATGGTGGTCATCACAATCGGTCGGGCGCGCTTGCGTCCGGCATCGACGATGGCCTCGAGCCGCGGCACGCCGCGTCGCATCTCCTCGACGGCGAAATCGACGAGCATGATGGCGTTCTTGGTGACGATACCCATCAGCATGAGCACGCCGATGACGACCGGTAGGCTGATCGGCTGCGCCGTAAAGGCGAGGGCAACGATGGCGCCGCCGATCGATAAAGGTAGCGAGAAAAGGATCGTTATCGGTTGCAGAAAGCTACCAAACAGCAACACGAGCACGGCATAAACCATCATGATCCCGGCACCCATGGCTTTGGCAAAGCTCTCGAACACTTCCGCCATGATCTCGGCGTCGCCGAACTGTCGGATCTCGACCTGGGGCGGCAGCCGCTTTACGGCGGGCTGAGCCATCACCTGTGCCACGGCCTTTCCAAGCGGGGTATCGCCGACGAGATCGGCTCCGATGACGACACGACGGCTGCGGTCGTAGCGGTCGATGGCCGTCGGCCCTTGACCGAGTTCGAAGCGCGCCACGGTCAGGAGGGGCACCGCCGCGCCGCCGGCGGTGGCAACCTTGAGCGATTCCAAGGTCTGCCGATCGGTGCGCGCGCGCTCTTCGAGCTGGACGCGGATCGGTACTTGCCGCTCGCCGACGTCAAATTTGGCAAGATTGGCGCCAATGTCGCCGATGGTGGCGATGCGCACCGCCTCGGAGATGGCTTCCGTGGAAACGCCCAGCTCGGCGGCGACGTCACTGATGGGCAGGACGCGCAGCTCGGGTCGATCGAGTTCGGCGCTCGAGACGACATTGGCAAGCAGCGCAAGGCGCTTGGCCTGGCTGGTCAACTCGGCGGCCGCCTGCGTTACCGCCCCGGCGTCCCGACCGGCAACGACGAGCTGAAACTGCCGCTGACCATTGTCCTTCAGAAACCAGTAGCGGATATCCGGCAGGTCGCTCAGGCTGGCGCCGATTTGGAGCTGCACCTCACTCTGGAGGAGTTTGCGCTGCTCCTTGGCCACGAGATTGATGACCAAGGTCGCCTTGCGCACCTCGGCCCCAGAGCCCATCACCCGCCCGCCGTTGACGAACACGCTTGCCAGCTCCGGCCGCGTGCGCAGCCTGCGCACAATCCTATCGGTAACCGCCCTGGTCTCCTCGAGGCGCGAGCCCGGGGGCAGCTCGACCGCGAGCAGCATGCGGGCACTGTCTTCGGCAGGAAGGAACCCGGAGGGGAGCACATAAAAGCTGCCGATCGAGGCGGCGAAGATGAGCAAACCCAAAACCACGGCTGTGTAGCGGTGCGCTGCCGACCGGCGCACAAGGCGCGTATAGGTGCGCAAGAACCAGCCTTCCGTCTCGCTGGGCGCCGAGGCGCGCAAAAAATAGGCGGCAAGCAGCGGCGTGATGAGGCGCGCCACCAGCAAGGAGAAAAAGACGGCAAATGCCACCACCACGCCGAACTGCTTGAAATATTGGCCGGCGATGCCGCCCATGAAGCTCACGGGCACGAATACGGCAATGATGGTCAGTGTAATGGCAATGACCGCCAGGCCGATCTCGTCGGCGGCTTCGAGTGCAGCGCGGTAGGCGGACTTGCCCATGCGCATGTGGCGCACGATGTTTTCGATTTCAACAATGGCATCGTCGACCAGAATGCCCGTGACAATGGTGATGGCGAGAAGGCTGACGAGGTTGAGGGAGAAGCCGGCGGCCGCAATGGCCCAAAGCGCGGGAACGATCGATAACGGCAGAGCGATCGCCGCAATCAACGTCGCGCGCCAATCGCGCAAGAAGACGAACACCACCGCAATGGCGAGGATGGCGCCCTCGATCAGCGTCTTCATGGTCGATTGGTAGGCGCCAAGCGTATAGTTCACCATGCTGTCGAGTTGCTTGAACTCGACGTCGGGATGCGCCCGCCTGAGCTCGGCGATCTTGCGAGCCACCTCGGCCGCCACTGTGGTGTCGCTTGCCCCTTTCGCGCGCGAAATGGCGAAGGCAACGATGGGCTTGGCGTCGAGCGTGGCGAAGGCGCGCGGTTCGGCGATGCCATCGCTGACCTTACCCAGCTGATCGAGCCGGACTTTGCGCCCCCGCGGCAACGCGATCATGGTGGCGGCGAGATCGGCCAGGGACTGCTTGCCGGCAAGCGTGCGAATGGCCTGCTCGCGTCCGCCGATCTCGCCTCGACCACCGGCGAGATCGACGTTTGTTGCCCTGAGCTGCCGATTGACGTCACCGGCGGTGATGCCAAAGGCCAACAGCCGGTCGGGATCGAGGGCGATCCTGATCTCGCGCTCGGCGCCGCCGAAGCGCTCGATTTGCGAAACGCCCCTGACGCCCTGTAGCGCCCGCATCACCACATCGTCGACGAACCAGGAGAGCTCCTCGGGGGTCTTGCCCGGGGCGCGTGCACCATAGGTCACGATCGGCAAGCCCTCGACCTCGACGCGGGTGACGATCGGCTCATCGATGGTACGCGGCAGCTCGGCGCGGATGCGCGAGACGGCATCCTTGACGTCGTTGAGGGCGCGGTCCTGATTCACCTCCAATCGGAACTCGATGGTGGTGATGGAGGAGCCTTCCGTGACCGCCGAGGTCTGGTGTTTGATACCGTTCACACCGGCGATGGCATCCTCGACTTTTTTGGTGACCTGGACCTCGAGCTCCGATGGCGCGGCCCCCGCCTGGGTTATGCGCACCTGCACGATCGGCACGTCGATGTTGGGAAAGCGTGTAACGGGCAATTCTGCAAAGCTCACCACCCCAAGCGCGATGAGCACCATAAACAAGACCAGAGCGGGCACGGGCTGGCGGATCGACCAAGCCGAGACGTTCCAATGCATGGCCTGGCCTGCGCCTCGCTAGCTTGTTTTGTCCGAGACCGGACGGACGAGATCGCCATCGCGCAAGAAGGTGCCGGAGCGAGCCACGACCAGATCGCCTTCGCTCAGGCCGGCGCGTATCTCGACCATGCCGCCGGCCGCCAGTCCGACGCCGATCTTGCGGGTTTCCACCCGGTTGTTGTGGATCAGCTGCGCCAGCGGCCCTTCCGCCGCAAACAGCACCGCCGTGAGGGGCAGGGCGAGACCCTCGCCGCTGGCGGTTTCGAGCACGCCGCGCGCGAAGGCGCCCACCCGCAGGGCGGCGTTGTCGCCCAAATAGATGCGCACCCGGCCCAGTCGCGTGGCCTTATCGATTTCCGGCGAGACCAGGCGCACGCTGCCGGTCACCTCGCCGACCCCTACAACCTCGAGGCGAGCCGCCTGACCGACCCGAACCGCCGCCAGTCGGGTTTCGGGGATTTCCGCATCGAGTTCGAGCTCGCCGTTGGCGACGATGCGAAACATCGGCTCGGCGCTTCCCGCCGCGAAGCCGCCGATGCGGGCCATGCGGCGGCTAACGACGCCGTCGGCCGGCGCGATCACCTCGGTGCGGCCGCGCCGCCAGATGAGCTCGCGCCGCTGCGCCTCGATCTGGCCCCTTTCGGCTTCGGCCACCTTGAGCCCATCGCCCGCGGCCAGGAGCTGCGCCTCGGCGCTGCGCGCGGCCTGCTCGCGCTGGTCGTAGGTGCTTTCGGCCAAGTGTCCGGCGGCACGCAAGGGTTTGGCGCGTTCGAAGGCATTGTTGGCCTCAAGCACGCGGGCCTCTGCCTGGACGATCGCGCTCCTGGCCTGGGCGCTCGCCGCCTGGGCGCGGGCGAGCGCAGCGTCATTTTGCGCGAGCTGGGCTTCGAGCGTGTCGGAGACGAGGCGGGCGAGCACGTCGCCCTGTTTCACGCGCATGCCCTCATCTGCCAGTACCTCGGTGACGCGCAGACCCTCAACCTCAGGCCCGACCAGAACCTCTTCCCGGGCCACCAGCGAGCCCGTCACCAGCACAGTCTCGCTGAAATGCGCGCGCGCCACGCGCACAACGGTAACGGGCGCCGCCAACGGCTCCTCGGAGGATGATTGCGCCGGCCGCTTGGCAGCCGGTTGGACGATGAGCGCAAGCGCGACGCCCACGGCCGCGAGCAGCACCAACACGCCGATGCCCAGCTTTTTCAGCATTTGTCCCTCACCGCGAGCGACCTGAGGCGCGGGTCCTCTCATGGGTCCACCCGCATCGCCTGCGCTTTATGCTCTGGGTCATGAGGCCCGGGATTGAGCAGCGCCCCGATCAGCTTGAGCACGGCGGGCAGCATCCGCTCGGGGTCAAAGTCGCGATCGACGGCGCGGCGCCAAAACATGCCGTCGGCGACCACCATGAAGGCCTTGACGGTGGTGGGGATGTCGAGTGCGGGGGCAATGCGGCCTGCCCGCTTGAGCTCGTGGAAGAGCGTCTCGAAGCTGTCGACGATGTAGCGATCGAACCGGCCAAAGATCTCGCCCACGCGGGGGTTGCGCGTTGCTTCCAGCCCGATGTCGATCGACATGCGGTGGTCTTTGGCCGCGTCTTGGAGGAAATACTGTTCGCCGAGGGCGCGCAGGGCTTGCATGAAATCGGGCGCCCGAGCCAAGGCCTCGAGCCGTTCGGCGAACTCTTGCCGGTCCCGCTCGGAAATCCCCGCGATCAGCGCCTCCTTGCTGTCGAAGTAGACATAGAGCGCCCCGGGACTGATCGCCGCCGCACGGCAGATATCCTGCATGGTCGTGCGGTGAAAGCCGGCGTTTGCAATGCAACGCTCGGCGGCATCCAGGATGTGCTCGCGGCGCGCCTGCTGCGTTTCGGGTCTGAGCTTCGGCACGGGTTTTCCCTTGGCTTTTCTTGCGCTTCGTTCCCATCGGCCCCGGCGCCGAACGGGCGCTCTTGAGCGTGCATCGCACAAAATAAAACGAATGGTCGTTTTATTTGTGAGGAACACGGCGAACTGAAGGCAGGGGCGCGGCGCGGGCACATCACGAGCGTGTGAACGATCCTTATCGTTCGGTCAGCCGTCCCAACGCTGAGGAGCAAGCTCGGCAAGCGCGGCCGAGCGGAGCAAAGAGACGGCCTGGCGGCAAAGGAGGGAGGCAAAAAGAAAAAGGCACCTTGGCTTAAGGCGTCGGTGCCCCGAGTTGAAGATCGGTCCGGCTGTGGAGGGAAAGCGAAGCCGGACCTGGCCTACCAACGTGCATCCTTGGGCGGCGTTCCAGGCCGATGGGTCGGCGGCCACAGGACCTCGTTGAAACCTCGCCTCGCCTCGCGATTGCCGGCCTCGCGCCTTGGGGCCGCGGTAGTCGTGCTCGGGCGCGACGTGCTACCTGACAGGTGTCCTCGGCATCCCCGTTGAGTTTTCCTCATGATCCCCCTGCTCCAAGGTCTACGCATCCTTGACTTGACGTCGGTCATTCTGGGCCCCTACGCGACCCAGATTTTGGGGGACCTTGGGGCTGATGTCGTCAAGGTCGAGCCACCGGAGGGTGACAGCATGCGGCCGGTGGCCCCAGTGGCTGGCCCCGGCATCAGCGCCATCTTCGCCAATAACAATCGCAACAAGCGCTCAATAGCGCTCGATCTCAAAAGCGAGGCGGGCAAAGCCGCCCTGTTCAAGCTTTTGCCCACGGCCGATGTGCTCGTGCACAACATG
>DASTMQ010000199.1:0-5535 GCA_035714005.1 Hyphomicrobiaceae bacterium | reverse complement strand
CTGCCCGAGCTGTCACGGTGCCCCTGGCGTTAGCTGGTCGAAGTTTTCCGAGGGCCTCAATCCCGGCCCGCCCGATCTCAAGGAGATCGCCGCCGAGCGCGACGCGGCGGCGCTGTTCTGGGTGGTGAAGAATGGCATCCGCATGACCGGCATGCCGAGCTTCGGCAAGGCCGGCGTCCCCGACAATGACGTTTGGCAAATCGTGGCCTTCGTCAAGAAACTGCCGAGCGTGTCGGAGGCCGACTACAAGAGCTGGACGGCGCCGGCGCAATGAGCGTGGGCGGCCAGCACCGCGCGCGCCAAGCCATCAGTGATAGTCGATCCGCGCCCTGGGAGCATCGACCGGCCGCATCATCGCCGGCGCCTTCAGATAGGGGCCGGGCTCTCCATCGGGGCCGACGATCAGCGTCGCCCCGCGTTTGGCGCTATCCAGGGCCGCCAGCAGGTTGATTGGAGCATAGCGCTTCTTGGCCGGCAGCTTGCGCGTTTCCAGATAGCGCAGCAGCGCGCTCCAATGCAGCATCTCGCCAATGGTTTGCGAATGCGGGCGCACCCGCGCCAGGCGGATGCGCAGCGCCCCAGCTTTGACCTGACAACGGTTGATCATGCGAATGAGCGGCCGGCGGAGGCTGCGCCAGTAGAGCCAAGTGCGCGGTTCATAGATGACGCCGCGGTGATCGGGCTCGAGCCGAACGGGCCGCACTGCGAGTTCCGGGCAATAGCGCCGCAGGCGCTTGAGCATCCAGTCGAGCGTCAGGTCCGATAGGCCCTTGTCCTCGCAGCCGCCCCCGACGTTGGCGTGCACCCCGGGAAACCAAACCTGCTCGACCGTTTGATAGCCGCCGCGCCGGGGTACGTCCCAGACGGCGGCTTCGAATTCCAGGCGATGCTCGTCGATGGCAAGCGCGTGACAGGAGTGATCGACAATGCTGCACAGTTCGGTGTCGTGAAATTGGAATGACCGGCGACCGAGCCAGTTTAGCCATTTGCGCGGAATGCCCAGCGCACCAACGGTGTCAAACACGCCCACGAACCGAACGCGAACGTCGGCATAACTCAAGGCGCGCAGCTTGGCGTGATCGGAGGGAAAGCGCTCCTTCGGCTTGGTGCGGTAGTAGCGCCAGGCAAAGTCCAGGTTGTCTTTATCACACGCCTCCGCGCGCAGCAGGCCGCTCGCGGCAATAAAGCCGCACAGGCTGCGCACCGTGAAGGCGCCCCGGGAATAGCCGAACAAATAGATATTGTCGCCTGGACGATAGGCGAGCGAGAGGAAGCGGTAGGCGCCCAGAATGTTGGCGCTCAGACCCTGACCGGTGAGGCCGCCGGCCAGGCGTTGCAAAAAATTGCCGCCGGTGCCCACGCCCGGATCGTAATAGAGCTGCTGGGAACGGTTGCCGGTGCGGCGCAGGTCGATCAAGTCGGACAGGATCGCCACATTGCTCTGCGGCGCCGTGCTGTCGGCATTATTCCAAGTACCATCCAGGCAAACCACCAGATTGGTCATGCCCCTCGCCCCCACCAGCCAAGGCCGCCACGCCTGGCGCCAAGCATTCGGGGCAAGTGTGCACTGATTCTTGGCGCCGGCGCCTCGGCAGCGCCGCCGGGCGGCCACCTTGGCGCCGCCTTTGTTGTGAGGAGTTTGGCAGGCGCCTTGTCGACCGGCCAAGGCGCCACCCCAACCGCCGGATCAGGAAGCGCCCCGGCCGTGGCCGACCACGGGGCAACGCCGAGCCCGGATATTTTTCCACAACGGGAGGATTGCCCCCCGCAGGCACAATAATGCCGGTCCGGCGGCGAGGCTCCACCAGCGCGGGCCATGATGGGAGCTGTCCCATGCCGCCCGCCGCCGCGGGCTGCACAAGCCTTGCCGCACCACACGTCACGCGCTTGTGATCGCGCTTGCCACAACGACCCCTTGAAATCCGAAGTACAGTGACCAACGACAGGACCCCGGTTTAGGACCTTTTCAATCGCCTTGCAGCTCGGCTATCGGCGCCATCGTCTGTCGCCGATAACATCGATGGCCGGAATTTTTCCGGCCACGAACACGGAAAGTGGGTCCACGTCTTCGTTCCGCCAGACTGGCCGCTGCCAGGTTGGCGGCGCGAACGCATGAGCGCCTCGCCTACGGGAATTGCGGCCAAGGAGGTAAATCAATGGCAAACTTACGGGTGAATGGACAGGAGCGCACCTACGACGGAGATCCGTCGATGCCGCTCCTGTGGTACCTGCGCGATGAACTGGCGATGACCGGGACCAAGTTTGGTTGCGGCGTCGGCCTGTGCGGTGCGTGCACGGTGCATATCGACGGCGCCGCCCAGCGCGCCTGCATGGTGCAGATGTCGGAAGCCGCCGGCAAGGCCATCACCACCATTGAGGGCCTGCATCCCAAGCACGAGCATCCGGTCCAGGTTGCCTGGCGCGAGGTCAGCGTGCCGCAGTGCGGCTACTGCCAGGCGGGCCAGATCATGCAGGCGGCGGCGCTGTTGGCGAAAAAACCGGCCCCGACCGACGAGGAAATTACCGCCGGCATGGTCGGAAACCTCTGTCGCTGCGGCTGCTATCAACGCATCCACGCGGCCGTTCGCGCCGCTGCTAAGGGGGCGTGACATGACCGAGCTCAGCACGCATAGCAAAATCACGATCAGCAATGTCAGCCGCCGCGGCCTGTTGAAGGGCGTGGCAGCCACCGGCGGGCTCGTGCTTGCCGCCCAGCTCGCAGGCGTGAAAGGTGCGCTTGCCGGCTATCCGACCGGCGCCTCCGCCATGCCCAATGGCGTCGTCTCCGACCCGAAGATCTTTGTCTCGATCGGCAAGGATGGCATCGTCAGCATCGTTGCTGCCCGCGCCGAAATGGGAACGGGCGCGGCGCGCACCGCCCTGCCGATGATGGTGGCCGATGAGATGGGCGCCGACTGGGCGCGCGTTCGCGTCGTGCAATCGCCGGGCGACGAGAAGACCTACGGCAATCAGGATACGGACGGTTCGCGCAGCGTGCGCCACTTCATTCAGCCGATGCGCCAATGTGGCGCCGCGGCGCGGCAAATGTTGGAAGCGGCCGCTGCCAAGTCCTGGGGCGTCGACGTTGGCGAGGTCGAAACGCAGGTGCACGAGGTCGTGCATAAGCCGTCGGGCCGCAAGCTGGGCTTCGGCGAACTTGCTGCCGATGCCGCCGCCCTGCCGGTGCCGGCCGAAGACAAGATCAAGCTCAAGGACCCCAGCGCCTTCCGCTATATCGGCAAGGGCAACGTGCGCCCGACCGACCAGGTGGACATCACCACCGGGCATGCCGTCTACGGTCAGGACATCATGCTGCCGGGCATGAAGTTTGCCGTGATTGCCCGCCCGCCCGTCGTCGGCGGCAAGGTGGCCTCGCTCGACAGCAGTGCGGCCATGAAGGTGCCGGGCGTGGAAAAGATCGTCACCCTGCAGCCGACGCCGGCGCCCTACAAGTTCAACCCGCTGGGCGGCGTTGCCGTCATCGGCAAGAACACCTGGGCGGTGCTGAAGGGCCGCGAGGCGCTTAAGATCACCTGGGATGCGGGACCCAACAAGGTCTACGACTCCAAGGCTTATCGCGCCCAGCTCGAGGACAGCGTCAAAAAGCCCGGCAAGGTAGAGCGCAATGTCGGCGACGTGGACAAGGCGCTGGCGTCCGCGGCCAAGGTCGTCACGGCCGAATACTATGCTCCCCATATTCACCATGCGACCATGGAGCCTCCGGCGGCCGCGGCGCGCATGACGAATGGCAAGTGGGAAGTGTGGGCCCCGGTGCAAAGCCCCGGGGGAGCGCGTGACGATATCGCCAAGGCGCTTGGCATCAAGCCCGAGGAGATGGTGGTTCACGCCACCCTGCTCGGCGGTGGTTTCGGGCGTAAATCCAAATGCGACTTTGCCATCGAAGCGGCGTTGCTCTCCAAAGAGATTGGTGGCACGCCGGTCAAGGTGGTGTGGACGCGCGAGGATGACCTGCAGCACGGCTTCTATCACACCGTGACCGCAGAGCGCTTCGAGGCCGGCCTCGACGCCAGCAACAAGGTCGTCGCGTGGCGACATCGCAGCGCGGCGCCGTCGATCCTGTCCACCTTTGCGCCCGATCCGAAGCATCCCTTCGACATCGAGCTCGGCATGGGTTGGGTCGACACCCCCTTCGACGTGCCCAACATTCGCATGGAGAGCGGGGAGGCGCAGAGCCACGTGCGCATCGGCTGGTTCAGGTCGGTCAACAACGTGGTGCACGCCTGGTCGACGCAATCCTTCGTGGCCGAAATCGCCCACCAGCTGGGTAAGGATCCCAAAGACTTCCTGCTGGAGCTGATCGGCCCGGACCGCACCATCGACCCGCGCGAGCAGGTCACCACCAAGTGGTGGAACTACGGTGAACCCTTCGAGACCTACCCGATTCAGACGGGTCGGTTGCGAAGAGTGGCCGAACTCGCCGCCAAGGAGGCGGGATGGGGCAAAAAGCTGCCGAAGGGGCAGGGGCTCGGTATCGCCGCGCACCGCAGCTTTGTCAGCTACATTGCAACCGTCGTGCACGTTGAAGTCGGCGACAAGGGGAAGATTACGATCCCTCGCGTCGACACCGCCATCGATTGCGGTTACTGCGTGCATCCCGAGCGGGTGCGGTCGCAAATCGAGGGCGCCGCGGTGATGGGCCTGACGCTCGCCAAATATAGCGAGGTCACCGCCAAGAACGGTGCCATCGAGCAGACCAACTTTAACGACTACCAGCTCGTGCGCATCGACGAGTCGCCCAAGGAAACGCGCGTGCACATCGTCGACAATCCGATCGACGTGCCCCCGAGCGGGGTCGGCGAGCCGGGGGTTCCACCCTTCGCGCCTGCCTTGTGCAACGCCATCTTTGCCGCCACCGGCAAGCGGCTGCGCCAGTTGCCGATCGGCGATCAGCTGGCCTAGGCCTCAGGCTCGCCGGGGGACGGGTCGCATCCCGCCTCGCCCCCGGCTCAAGAACCCTTGCATCGGTCCCAAGACCCCTTGGGGCCGATGCTTTTTGTTGAGGGCGCGCCCGGGGCGTTGGCGGCTTAACCCTGCTCCCCTCAGTGCTGGACAGGCTTGGCGTGAGGCGCGACAATCGGTGACGACAGATCGGACGTGGGCCCCATGTTGTCGAGCCTCAAAGCACTATGGGCCCGCCTGGCGGGCGGGCATGCCGGCGGCGGCGCGCAGCCGGCCATCGCGCCCATCGAATACAAGGGCTACCGAATTCGCCCCGCCCCTTACCTCTCGGGCAGCCAGTACCAGACGGCGGGCAGCATCGAAAAGGACACGCCCGAGGGGCTAAAGCAGCATAACTTTATCCGTGCCGATACCTACGCGAGCCGCGAGGATGCCATCGCCTTTACGGTGTCCAAGGCCAAACAGTTGATCGACCTGCAGGGCGAGCGCATGTTCAGCTGAGGCCGGGCGCACATTTGTGCGGGCTTGCCCGCGGCCGCGAAAGCGTGAGCAATCGCCCGTTCGCCAAGGCCGTTGCGGCCATTTGCAGCTGCGGCCCCGCGCCGCCATCCGCTG
>DASTMQ010000198.1:0-5218 GCA_035714005.1 Hyphomicrobiaceae bacterium | reverse complement strand
GCTCGATGAGGAAGAGCTCCGCCGGGCGCCGATCGCGTAACGGCTCGGGCTCGATGCGGAACATATAGGGATCATAGCCAGCGGGCGGCAGCTGGAAAGCGGCGACATCCTCGGGCGTGCGCGGCTCGGCTCCCAATACGGCCATCCCGTCCAGGACCGGCACGGTGCCGTCGGCGATAAGGACGCCATCGAGGGGCTTTGCCCGCTCGGCATCGGTCTCGGTCGCGCTGTCGGCGGTCGCGCTGGGGGCCTCGCCGGTCGCATCCTCCGCGCCACTCTCGCCGTCCCCTTCGCCCATTGCCGGCAGGCGGGCGGGGTCCGGGTCGGCGCTGTCCTCGCCCAGGGGCGTCGGGGCGGGCTTGGGCGCGACAGCACGGGCCTGGCGCGAGTTCAGGGGCGATACGGGCTTGCGTGGCGCTCTGGGCCAGCACGCCTGGGCTGGGCACAGGCTTCCCAAGCCGATCAAAAGCGCGATTGGGAGGGCCTTGGCGCGGCCCCAGGGAACCCGGGGCAATCGGCGCAAGCGAAAAGCTCGCAACAAGGCGGTCGCGGATCACACCGGCCCCACACCATGGTCCCCGAGGATACGCACACGCGCCGATCAGCCTAGCGGCCCGCCGTTAAGGAGTTGTTGAACGGAGCCCGCCGGGATGATCAGGCAATTGGCAGGCAAGAGCGAGCTCTGCTAGAGGTAAGGCTAGCACCGCGTCCGGGAAAATGGGCACGACGGGTCGAACAAGGGGGACCGCCACATGCGCATGAGCGGCGCCAAACGCAAGCTGCGGATCGTGTCACTCGATGTCTCGTTGCCGCCAGCGGCGCAGTCGGCGATACGCACGCTCGACCTCGAATGCGAAGGTCTGGCGGCGCTCAGGGGCGTCCTCCAAGGCGAGCTCAAGGAGCCTTTCAACCGCGCCGTTGCCATTCTTGCCGCGGCCGAGGGCCGTGTCATCGTCAGCGGTATCGGCAAAAGCGGACACGTGGGCCAAAAGCTTGCCGCCACCTTTGCCTCCACCGGCACCCCGGCCTTTTTTGTGCACGCCAGCGAGGCCAGTCACGGTGATCTGGGCATGATCACGCCGCAGGACGTGATTGTGGCGATCTCCTGGTCCGGGGAGAGCGTCGAATTGGGCAACATCGTCACCTACTCGCGCCGCTTCAAGGTGCCGCTGATCGCGCTGACGTCGCGCACCGATTCGGCCCTGGGCAAGCAGGCGGACGTGGTCCTGGAGTTGCCGCGCGCCAAGGAGGCCTGTCCGCACGGGCTGGCACCAACGACCTCCACCACCATGCAGCTCGCGCTGGGCGACTGCCTCGCCATTGCCCTGCTTGAGAACAAGGGCTTTACCGCTCACGATTTCAGCGTCTTCCATCCCGGCGGCTCGCTGGGTGCCAGCCTCAAGTTCGTCGCCGACATTATGCACACGGGCGAACGGCTGCCGCTGGTTCGGGAAGACAAGGTGATGTCCGAGGCCATCGTCATTATGACGCAGAAGAGCTTCGGCTGCCTTGGCGTCGTCGACGCCAAGGGACGCTTGCTCGGCATGATCACCGACGGAGACCTGCGGCGGCATATGGGGCCCGAGCTGCTCGGCCAGCGCACGCAGGACATCATGACGCGCAAGCCAAACACGCTCGCCCCCCATACGCTGGCCTCCACCGCGCTCGAGCAGTTCAATGCCTTAAAGCGCACGCAGATGTTCGTGGTCGACAAGGGCAGGCCGGTCGGCGTCCTGCATGTGCACGACCTGTTGCGCGCCGGCGTGGCCTAGTTCTTGAAAAGATTGCCAAGCGGCCACCAGGTGGCGGCCTGCTGCACGTTGGGATCTTTGCCGGGTGGCGGTTTTTTCGCCGGTGCCTTGGCGACCGGCGCGGCGGGCTTCGGCCGCGCTGGGGTTGCCGCCACGGCGCTGGTTGCTGCCGCCGGCTTCGCCTTGGCCTCGACGGCCACGAAGCGCTGCCGGGGCTTCAGAGCGCCCATTTCGAGCTTGGCTTTCCCGCCCTCGGCGGCGGTACCCTTCGCCGCCTGCGGCCCCGGCCGCGGCTCGAAATAGCCGCTGATCGCGAAGGCGGCCCCGGTGGTACCCAAGGCTATGAGACTGAGCGCTAACAGCAATCTGAGCGTCGGCATACGGGTCCAATCCGGCGGGCGCGGACTTTCCCGTCAAACGTCCACGCAAAACCACCCCGCACGTCCCGCTTAGCTAGCGACCAAATGTGGAAGCTCTGCGGCCAAGCCGCCGCCCTCAATCCTGGAAGACGTCGGCCCAATCGGGGTGTTTGCGGCGCTCGGCGTTCACGTAGGGACAAAGCGCGTAGATCTTGAAGCCTTGTGCGCGCGCGTCCTCGATGAGCCGGTGGACCAGCGCCAGCGCCACGCCGTTGCCGCGCAGACGATCGTCGACCGCGGTGTGCTCGGCGATGACGAGCGTTTTACTGGCGCGACTATAGGCGAGTTCGCCTTCGCCCTCATGGCCGGCGAGGCGCGCCACGTAGCGGCCGCGCGTGGGGGTCTCGTGCAGGGTAATTTTCAGGGCAGGCGCGGTCATCGGCTCATCGTTGCGGAGCAGCGGCGCGAGGCCGATCCCGAGGCAACGCAAGGGGGATCGGCTCGTGCAAGATGTAGGAGGGCGCCGGCGCGGGTACAACGGGCCCAACCGGGCCGATCGGGTGCCGCTAGCGGAGGCCGAAGGAGCTGAGCGCGCGCTGCACATTGCGCACCAGCGATTGCACCACGACCGGCGGGCGTGACTCGGCGCGGCGGGCCGTATGACGCCGGGGCGCGCCGTAGACGTCGGCCGGCGGCGTCGGACCGCTCTGGCGGGCTGAGCGCGGTGCGCGATCCTCCTCCCCCGCCGACCGCGGGGTCACGATCGGCCTGGCGCCGCCGGGGTTGGTCTCGGGCCGCGCCAGCAGGGTTGCGGCGGCCGTGGTGGCGGCCGCGCCCACGATCAGCGGCGTCGAGCTCTGGCTCGCCCCGTCGTCCTGGCGCGTCTCGGGTGCGGATATTTTCGCGGGCTCGGCGGCAGCGGTGTGTTCCCTACACGCGGTCTTGACAGCGTCCGTCGGCCCAACCGGACAGGCGCAGACGCGCCGCGCCTGGCTCTGGACCAGCCGCAGCAGCACGACGTCGGGCTCCTCCAGGGGCAGCTTGGCGTTGACGCTGTCCGTGAAGCGCCGCATGGCCTGGCGCGAGGTATTGGTCCAAGTGCTGGTGAGGTCGCCGTCGTAGCAACCGACGCGCTTCAGCTCCTTGTGGAGCTCGCGCGCCAAGGCGGCCTTGTCGGAGGCGCGGGGAAGACCAGCGTGGGGGGCGGCTGTAGGGCTCGCGGCCGTCGGGCGTGGCGGTACCACGACGATGACCCCCGCATCGGTTTTGACCGCGGGCCAGCCTCGGGTTTGATGCACTAGCGCGCCGACGCCCACCCACCCTAAAATCGGAACGATCACCAACACTTTGTGCAAGGCGCGGCCCCCTGCCGCCAACAAAATCCTGCCCACAAAAGCGCTGACTTGGGGCCAAAGGAAGGCAAGATCGCGCAATTTCCAACGGCCGTTGCGGACGGCACGGCGATGCCGAGCCGGTTGTTGCGGGCTGCCAGCCGCAGGTGGAGGCGGTTTTTGGGATGGGCGTGTGCGGCCGCGAGCTCAATCCCCTTCGCTCAAGGACCGACGCGTTCGACCTGCAGGAGGGTTGCCTTGGCGGCGGCGACTTTCACCTCGGCGCCGCAGGGAAGGTCGGGACCCTCGACCTGCCAGAGCGTATCGCCAACGCGCACGCGGCCACGGCCGCCTTCGATGGCTTCCGCGAGGATGAGGATGCGACCGACTAGCTGGCTGGCGCGTTGATTGAGATCGGGCTGATCGCTTTGGCTGACGGCGGGATGCGCCCAGACAAAATCGATGGCGACGTCGGCGATGATGGTGGCAAGCCCCGCGAGCAGCAACCAGCCGCCCATCGTTTCGCCGTGGGTGAGGCGAAAGAGCCCGCCGAGGCCGAGCCCGATGCCGAGCCACGGTAGGGCCAGGCTGACGGTAGCCAGCATCCAGGCGAAGACGCCGGGCTCCTGTTTAAGCCGGGGCACGCTCTACGACCAAAATGGTGCCTCTGGCACCGGTGACCTTGACCCAGGCGCCGACGGGGAGGTCCGGCCCTTCGGCTTGCCACAGGGTGTCGCCGACGCGCACCTTGCCGCGGCCGTTCTGGATGGCCTGTTCCACCATCAGCGAGCGGCCCACATACTGCTGACCACGCTCATTGAGATTGGGCAGGTCGCTTACGGCCACGTCCGGTCGCACGTAGCGCCGCACCCAGAACACGGTGGCGACGGCGAGCACGCCGAAGGCGATGATTTGCCACGGCCAACTGACGCCGGTGAGAAGCGCCAACGCGCCGACCACGACGGCGGCGATGCCGAACCATAAGAAATGCACACCGGGGACAAAGGTTTCAAGCGTGAACAGCAGGGCGGCGAGGATAAACCAGTTCCAGCCCCCGAAGCCGGCGAGGAAGTGGAACGCGGACGGCATGTCAGTCCTCCTGGTGGCGGCTAGGAAAGGGCGGCGCGCGCCGATTAGCGCGTTGCGCGGCCCATGCGGCTGCAAACGGGCGCCCTCACGTGGAGGGCACGGAATTGTTGCGGGGGGAGTTGCGGCCGCCCGATGCCGGCTGTGTGCCGGCGCCGTTCTTGCCGAAGGCCTCGCTCGTGATTTCGGCCAATCCCGCCAAAGAGCCGATCACGGCGGAGGCCTCGAGCGGCATCATTAGCACCTTCTGGTTGGGTGAGCGGGCGATGGCTTCGAGCGCCTTGACGTAGTTGTTGGCGACAAAGTAGTTGATGGCCTGCACATTGCCTTTGGCAATTGCCGAGCTGACCATTTCGGTCGCCTTGGCTTCCGCCTGGGCAGCGCGCTCGCGCGCCTCCGCGTCACGGAACGCTGCTTCCTTGCGGCCCTCGGCTGCCAGCATGACCGCCTGCTTCTCACCTTCCGCCTTCAGCACCGCCGATTGCCGCGAACCCTCCGCTTCCAGGATCTGGGCGCGCTTGTCGCGCTCGGCTTTCATCTGCCGGGCCATGCTGTCCACGAGATCGCGCGGCGGCGCAATGTCCTTGATCTCGATGCGGGTGACCTTGACACCCCACGGCTCGGTAGCCGCATCGACGACCTGCAGCAGACGTGCGTTGATCTGGTCGCGATTGGCCAGCAACTCGTCAAG
>DASTMQ010000197.1:0-16495 GCA_035714005.1 Hyphomicrobiaceae bacterium | reverse complement strand
CACGATCAGCACCGTGCCCATCGTCAGCGGCCAATACTCGGTATAGGAGGTGATCTGCTGATTGAGCACGATAAAGGCCGCCGCCCCCACCGCCGGCCCCCAGAAGCTGCCCATGCCGCCGAGAATCGTCATGATCAGCGGTTCGGCCGACTTGGTCCAGAAGGCGAAATCCGGAAACACGCCGCGATTGAAGATGCCGAACAGGGAGCCCGAAATTCCGGCAAAAAAGCCCGCGACCACGAAGGCGGCAAGCTGATAGGCGCGCACATTGACGCCGATGAACTGGGCGCGTTCGGGGTTGTCGCGGATCACCGTCAGCACGCGGCCGAAGGGGGAGTCGACGATGCGCCTCAAGGCCGCAAAGCAAAGGGCGACGATGACGAGGCTCGTGAGGTAATAGTGGTCCCCCACCCTGAAATTGCCCAAGATCGGCGCCGAGCCCATCCACTCCATGCTGGGATAGGGAACGTTGGGCAGGCCCTGCTCGCCACCCGTGACGTCGTTCCACTTGAAGCAGATCGCCCACACGATTTGCGCGAATGCCAGGGTCAGCATGGCGAAGTAAATTCTGGTCAGGCGGACGCAAAAAAAGCCGAACAGCAGGGCGAAGGCGGCCGCCATCAGGCCGCCGGCCAGCAAGCTCGGCAGGAAGGGGGCATTGGCATTCTTCATCAGCAAGGCGCAGGCATAGGCGCCGATGCCGAAATAGGCGGCGTGACCGAATGAGACGAGGCCCGTGTAGCCGAGGAGCAGATTGAGGCTCATGGCGAACAGCGAGATGATGACGATGTCGGTGGCCACGAAAGTATAGAAGCGCGAACCGATGAGGGGCACCACCAGCAGGGCGGCAAACACGACAAGGGTCCAGGGTATACGTCTCATTTCAGGGGCCGTCCCAACAGGCCCCAGGGCCGGACAATCAGAATGGCGGCCATCAGCACGGACACGGCGAAGATGGAAAAGCGCGGAAAAATCAGAATGCCGAAGGACAGCACCTGTCCGTAGATCATGGCGCCGAGGAAAGTTCCCCAAAAGGAGCCGAGGCCGCCGATAACCACGACGATGAAGGCCTCGACGATGATCTCCACATCCATACCCGGCACAATGCTCTTGATCGGCGTCACCAGGGCGCCGCCGAGGCCGGCGAGAAAGGAGCCCAACATGAACATACCGGTATAGACCCAGCCGACGTTGGCACCGAGCGCTCCCAGCGTCTCGCGGTCGAGCGCGGCCGCCCGCACGATGCGGCCCAACGCCGTGCGCTGCAGGATGTACCAGAAGCCGACGGCGAGCGATGGACCCAGCACCATGATGAACAAGTTGTAGTGCGGAATGGTGACGCCAAACACCTCGGAGCTGCCGGCAAGGCTCGGCGGCCGCGACACCGACAGCTGCTGGGTGCCCCACACGATTTTGGCCAGGTCACCGAGAATGAGCACCAACGCATAGGTGAACAGCAGCTGGTAGAGCTCCTCGCGGCCGTAGAGATGGCGCAGCAGGGCGCGTTCCAGGATGCCGCCGAGCAGCGCGATCGACAGCGCGGCGGCCAAGGCGGCGAGCCAGAACCCCTCGGGGGAGGGCGCGATGGTGCGCACGAACTGCCAGGCCAGGTAGGCGCCGATCATATAAAAGGATCCATGCGCGAAATTCAGCACGCGCAACACGCCGAAAATCAGCGACAGACCGGACGCGATCAGGAACAGGAACATCGCCGCCGTGAGGCCGCCGAGAAACTGCCCGAACAGAAAGGAGAACTCGAACATCTTGCCAGCCTAGGATGCCGCCTTCGGCGGCAAGGGTTGGCCCGGCTGACGTGGCGGGCGCTGCTGGCGCCCGCCGCGAAAACAGAGCACCTCGGGTGGCGACCGCATCAGTTCATGAAGGGCGTTGGATCGATGTAGAGGATGTCCTTCATCACGGCGAATGGGTATTTCGGATCGGATACGGTCTTGCCCCAGACCTGGCCGCGATTGGCCTGGTGATCCTTGCCGTTCATGGTCTGCTTGCCGATCGGGGTGTCGATGGTAAGGTCCAACAGGGCCTTGGCGACCTTGTCGGATTCGACGCTGTTGGCCTTCTTGATCGCCTCGGTCAGCATCTGCATGCCGACGTAGCCCGTGACCGGCCAGGACGATGGCGGATCCTGCTTGGTGTAGGCCGCGACGCGGGCAATGTAGTCCTTGTGCTGGGGCGGGGCGCCTTCCCAATTGAAAGCGTCGTAGGCATTGCCCCAGATGCCGACCGGATAGTCGGCACCCATGGTGCGGGTCGATTCGATCGATGCACCCTCACCGCCGGCGATGAAGTTGTAGTTGACGCTATCAAAATACTTGAGCGGCTTGGCCTGCTTGGCAAAGGTCAGGAAGTGACCGCCCCAGAGCGCCGAGAAGACGGCCTCGGGCTTCTTACCCATTTGGGCGTTGATAAAGGGCGTGTAGTCGGCCTCGCCCAGCTTCGGCCATTGCTGGTCGACGATCTCCACGTCCGGCTTGATCTTTTTGATGTGCTCGACGAAGGCCTTGGCGACGTCTTGACCATAGGCATAGTCGGGCGCAATGGTGGCGATCTTCTTGACGGGCCATTTAGCCACGATTTCCGCCGCCGTGCGGCCCTCGATGGTGGTGTTGGAGGCCGTGCGGAACACGTAAGGATGCAGGTTGGCCGGCGCGGTCAGCTGGTCCGTCTTCGGGATCGGCGCGATGAAGACGATCTTGTTCTCCTTGGCAATGGTGGAGACGGCCGGCCCTTCTGCCGATGTCAGCGTGCCGACCAGGAAGTCGACGTTGTCCTTGAGGATCAGCTCGCGCGAGACGCGCACGGCCTCGTCGGCGTTGCCCTTGGTATCGCGCGGAACGAGCTCGATCTTGCGCCCGAGCACTCCGCCCTTGGCGTTGATTTCCTCGACGAACATCTGCGCGCCCTTCAGCGCCGGTTCACCGAACAGCGCTCCCGGCCCCGACAAGATCATCGGATACCCGACCTTGATTGGCTGTTGCGCAATACTTGGTCCTGGGATCAGCACGCCTGCCAATCCAATCAGGGCAAGGATGACACGCTGCATCGCTTTCCTCCTTTGGCATTGTTCTGTTATTGCCGCCTACTGTGGATTGGCCCCCCGCGGGCGTCAATCGCTTAAGTTCGGGTGGGCGCCGCGATCGTCTTTATCGATCTCATTTGACTTTGGAACGGAAGTCGGCCTTGCGCTTTTCGCGGAAAGCCGCGGCGCCCTCCTTTGACTCGTCGGTCTGATAGTAAAGCGCAAGGGCCTGCATGCCCAAGGCGCCGATGCCTCGAATATTTTCGCTATCGGCGTTGAAGGAACGTTTGGCGATGGCGAGCGCGGTCGGGCTCTTCTCCATCAGCTCCTCGCACCACTTGGCGACCTCCGCGTCAAGCTGTTCGTGCGGCACCACGACATTGCACAAGCCCATAGCCAGCGCCTCCTGCGCCGTGTAGCGCCGGCACAGATACCAGATCTCGCGTGCCTTCTTCTCGCCCACCACACGCGCCAGGTAGGCGGTGCCAAAGCCCGGGTCGACCGAACCCATGCGCGGGCCGACCTGGCCGAAGATCGCCTTATCGGAGGCGATGGTGAGATCGCAGATCGTGGCCAGCACGTTTCCGCCGCCGATGGCATAGCCCGGAACGCGGGCGATCACGGGCTTCGGCACGTCGCGGATCAATGACTGCAGCTCCTCGATCGGCATGCCGTTGGTGCCGCGACCGTCGTAATTGCCCACATGCGCGGACTGATCGCCGCCGGTGGAAAAGGCGCGGTCGCCGATGCCGGTAAGTACGATCACGCCAACCTGCTTGTTCCAGCCGGCCTTGAGGAAGGCCTGGATCAACTCCTCGACGGTGTGGGCCGTGAAGGCGTTCAGCACCTTGGGCCGGTTGATGGTGATGGTGGCGACGCCCTTCTCCTCACGGTAGAGGAGGTCGGTGAAGTTGCTGCTCATGTCTGCCTCTTTGCTGCTAGCTGTTACTGCCCAACTGACGAACCATCATTTGCGTCGGCTACGGCGCGCCAGATAGTGCTTTTGCCCGCTGGGCGTGAGAACGGTGCCCAGCAGGATGTCGAGGCTGTCGCGGATGTACTGTTCGATCGACAGCCGAGATTTCAAATACCAGCTCTTGAGCGCCCAGCCATGGGCGATCAAGACGATCTGATAGGTCAGCACGTCGATGTTAATCCGGCGCAGCAACCGGCTTTTGATGCAGTCGGCGATGGCGCCGGCTATCAGCTGGTTGGTCTCGATTTCGCGCGCCTGGATGAGGCGCCGACGGTCGCGCGACAGCGATTTTGTCGAGCGGTAGGCCAAGACCGTGGCGGCCCGGCGTTTGTCGACGACGCGGCAGTAGGCGCCGATCGTTGCCACCAGACGGTCGATCGGATGCTCGAGACCTTCGAGCGCGCTTGGGATTTCGCGGGCGTAGGCCTCGACGACGTCGAGGATCACCAACAGCAAAACATCGTCCTTCTCGCGCACATACTGATAGACCAGGCCCGAAGAGATGCCGGCGAGGGCGGCAATCTCCTTGATGGTGGTGCGGTAGAAGCCCTGCTTGGAAAAAAGTTCGGTGGCGGCCGCGACGATCTCTTTGCGCCGCCGCTGCACCAGCTCGGGGTCCTCGACAATGCTGGTGATCTGCAGTGCGCTCATGCTCTGCGCGCCGGTTCACGTAATTGACTGACCATTCAATCAACCGTAATTTGAAAGTCAAGCACCCGTCATTTGCCCGATTGTCGCGTGACGCTCGATGATTCTCAGTGAAGAGCAGCTGCTGATCCAAGCGACGGCCCGCAAGTTCGCCCAGCAGCGGGTGACGCCGTACTCGGCCGAATGGGAGCGCGCCGGCGCCTTCCGGCCCGGCCTGTTTCGCGAGTTGGGAGAGCTCGGCCTGATGGGCATGACGGTGCCCGCCGAGTGGGGTGGGGCTGGCGCCGACAACGTCTCATATTCGCTCGCACTGCAGGAAATCGCTGCCGGCGATGGCGCGCTCGCCACCGTCGTCAGCGGCCACAATTCGGTCGGCGTAATGCCGATCCTGACCTACGGCAGCGAGGCGCAGAAGCAACGCTACCTGCCGGATTTGGTCAGTGGTCGCAAGCTCACTGCATTTTGCCTGACGGAACCGCAAGGCGGATCCGATGCCGCCGCCATCCGCACCGAAGCTCGGCGCCAGGGCGATGGCTACGTGCTCTCGGGCACCAAACAGTTCATCACCAGCGGCGCCACCGCCGACGTCGCCCTGGTCATCGCCGTCAGCGACCCGAGCGCGGGCAAACGCGGCATCTCGGCCTTCATCGTCGACACCAAGGCGCCTGGCTACAGCGTAACCCGCGTCGAGAAAAAGATGGGGCAGAATGCCTCCGACACCTGTGAGATCCGCTTCGATGACGTGCGCGTGCCCGCGGCCGACCGGCTGGGACAGGAGGGCGAGGGCTATCGCATTGCACTGGCCAACCTCGAAGGTGGCCGCATCGGCATTGCCTCCCAGAGCGTCGGCATGGCCCGCGCGGCCCTCGAGATTGCCGTTGGCTATGCGCACGAGCGTCGCGCCTTCGGCAAAACCATCTTCGAGCACCAAGCCGTGTCGTTCCGCCTCGCCGACATGGCCGCCAGCCTGGAGGCGGCTCGTCAGCTCACGCTGCACGCCGCCGCCCTCAAGGATGCGGGTGCGCCGTGTCTCGTGGAAGCTTCCATGGCAAAGCTCGTCGCCTCCGAGACGGCCGAACGCATCTGCTCGGATGCCATCCAGACCCTGGGCGGGGCCGGCTACATGCAGGATTTCGCCGTCGAGCGCATCTATCGCGGTGTCCGCGGCGCCAAGATCTACGAGGGTACCAACGACATCCAACGCCTCGTCATCAGTCGCAGCCTGGCCAGCGCCTGATGCGGTCGGGCGCACAGCAACCGCCGGGAGAGCCCGCAACGCATGGCTGACAATATCGGTCTCAGCGTCGCCGATCGCATCGCCACGGTGACGCTCAAGCGGCCACCGGTCAACGCCTTCAATGCCGAGATGTTCGCGGCCTTCAACGCCCTGCTGGATGGCCTCGAAGCGCGCACCGACTGGAGTGTCTTGCATATCCGCAGCGCGCTGAAAGTGTTTTCCGCCGGTGCCGACCTGGCCGAGATCAGCACCCACTTTGCCAGCGCCGACAAGATGCGAGCGGCCGCCCAGATCACGCAGCCCTTCCAGGCCCTGTTTCAGCGCATCGCCGACCTGCCGCAGGTCAGCCTTGCCGAGATCGGCGGTGCGGCGATGGGGGGAGGCTACGAGCTGGCGCTCGGCTGCGACCTGCGCATCGCTTCCAACCAAGCCAAACTCGGGCTGCCGGAGCTCTCACTTGGCCTGCTGCCCGGCGGCGGCGGCACGCAGCGCTTGACCTCGATCGCCGGACCGGCCGTCGCCGCGCGCATCATCCTGGCGGCCGACGCCGTCGACGGTGCGACGGCGCGCGAGCTCGGCATGCTGCAGTGGGCAGTACCGCACCGGGACCTGGAGGCGCAGGCCAAGATGATCGCCGCGCGCCTGGCCGGGCTGCCAGCCTTGGCGCTGGCCGCCGCCAAGGTCTGCATTCGGCTGGCGCGCGATCCCGAACGCAACGGCTTTGCCGCCGAAACCGAGTGGACCGGACGGCTGCTGGCCACGGAGGAAACGCAGCGGCGCGTCGGCGACTTTCTTGCCGGCGCGCGGCGCTAGCGGCGAGGCGCCGCCGCGCCGGCCTGCCGGCGCAAGGTGGAGCGCCGCGGCAGGGCGAGCTTGGCGCCGTCGCGGTGGCCGCGGATGAGTAGACAAACCTGGTGAGGTGCGAAGATGCTGCTCAAATATAAAACCGTAGTGATGACCGGCGGTGCCTCGGGCATCGGCAGGGCCACGGTACTCATGCTCGCCAAGGAAGGCGCGCGCGTGCTGTTGTGCGATGTCAACGAGGCCGGGGCCGAAGAGACCATCAGGCTGACGGGTGGGGCCAAAGTCGACTACGTCAAACTCGACCTTGCCGACGGGGCGAGTGTGGCTGAGTGCGCCAAGACCGTGCTTGCGCGCGCCGCCGACAGGATCGACATGTTCGTCAATGCGGCGGGCTGGGACCGCACGCAGCCCTTCATCGAAGCCGACCAGGCCTTCATCGACAAGGTGCTGGGCATCAACCTCGTCGGACCGCTGCGGCTGACGCGGGCCCTGTTTCCCGCCATGATTGCGGCCGGCGGCGGCAAAATCGTATTCGTCTCCAGCGACGCGGGGCGGGTCGGCAGTCTTGGTGAAACGCCTTACGCGGCGGCCAAGGGCGGCATTATCGGCTTCACCAAGTCGTTGGCGCGCGAGGGCGCCCGGCACAAAATTACCGTCAACTGCGTGTGCCCGGGCCCCACCGACACGCCGCTCTTCCACGCCAACCCCGAGCGCATGCGCGAGGCCTTGCTTAGGGCCATTCCCTTCCGCCGCCTGGCCAGTCCGGACGACATCGCCGGGGCGATCCTCTACTTCGCCGGCCCCAGCAGCGACTACGTCACCGGCCAGATCTTGAGCGTGAGCGGCGGCCTGACCATGGCGGGCTGAGGCGGGATAGCGCGGCCCCGCAGGCAGGCAGGCCAATTCCCAGCCAGGACAAGTCGGGAAGGCAGGAGGACGAGATGGGTGTTGAGGTTTGGCTGCCGCAAAGTCGCATTGCCGCGTCGGCGCAGCTTTGGCCCGGCCGCCTGCCGATCGATGACCTCGACGCGGCGCTGCGCTTGGGTCCCGAGCGTACCGCCTTTGTGGGCCGCAACAGCATGCTCGGCGCCGAGATCCGGCTCAGCTACGGCGAACTCGGCGAGCGCATCGACAAGATCGCTTACGGGCTGTGCGAGCTCGGCATCGGCAAAGGCGACGTCGTGGCGTTCCAGCTGCCGAATTGGTGGGAATTCATCGCGCTGCTTTATGCCTGCAACCGCATCGGCGCCGTTGCCAATCCGCTGATGCCGATTTTCCGCCAGCGCGAGCTCAAGTTCATGTTAGGTTTCGGCGAGGCCAGGGTCGCCATCGTGCCGCAGACCTGGCGCGGCTTTGACCACCTGGGCATGCTTGAGCAAATCCGCCCCGAACTGCCCCACCTGCAGCACCTGTTCGCGGTTGGCGGCGGCGGCGACGCCTGCTTCGAGCGCGCCTTCCTTGAACGTGCGGCCTTGACGCCGGCCGAGAAGGCGAACCTCGGCGCTCGCCATCCCACGCCCAACGATGCGGTCGAGCTGATCTACACCTCGGGCACGTCCGGGGAACCCAAGGCCGTGATGCACACCGCCAACACCGTGCTGGCCGCGGCCGCCGCCTTCGTCGCGGACATTCCGGTCCGTCGCGCGGACGTGGTGTTCATGGGATCGCCCTACGCCCACCAGACCGGCTTCCTCTACGGCATCCTGATGCCGATCATGCTTGCGACCAAGACCGTGGCCCTCGATCAGTGGTCGGCCGCCGAAGCCGCGCCGCTGATCGAACGCGAGGGCGCAAGCTTCAGCATGGGATCGACGCCCTTTCTGTCCGATCTCGTCAACCTGCCGCAGCGCCCGCGCGGCATGGTGAGCGGCAGGCTGCGTACCTGGGTGTGCGCCGGCGCACCGATTCCGCGCCTGTTGGTGCAGCGGGCCAAGGCCGAAATGGATCTCGACGTGCTTTCCTGTTGGGGCATGACCGAGAACGCCGGCCTTACCATCACCCGCAAAGGCGATCCGCAGGCCAAGGTGATCGACACCGACGGCCGCGCGCTGCCGGGCTGTGAGGTGCGCATCGTCGACAGCAGCAGGCAGCCGCTGCCCGCCGATGCGGTCGGGCATCTGCAGGCGCGCGGAATTACCCATTTCGTCGGTTACCTGAAACGGCCGCATCTTAACGGCGTCGACGAGCAAGGCTGGTTCGACACCGGTGATCTCGCACGCATGGACGAGGATGGCTACATCCGCATTGTGGGGCGCAGCAAGGACGTCATCATCCGCGGCGGCGAAAACATTCCCGTGGCCGAGGTCGAAGACCTGATCTATCGCCACCCGCAAGTGGCCGAATGCGCCATTGTTGCCATGCCGGATCCCCGCCTGGGCGAGCGGGCGTGCGCCTTCGTCGTTGCCAAGTCGAACACGCACCTGAGCCTGGCCGACGTCAGGCAGTTTCTCGAAGGCCACGGCATGGCCAAGCAGTATTGGCCCGAACGGCTAGAGCTCGTGTCGGAAATGCCGCGCACACCCTCCGGCAAGATCCAGAAATTCAGGCTGCGCGAACGCGCCGCCACCTTCGAGCCGGCGCGCCCAGCGGCGCCGATCAAATAGCCCATCCACCGACCTCACGCGCCGGCGCTGGCGCGGCCGATGTGCCGGCCAAGCAATGCGGCAACCTCGCGCGCGTGGGTGGTGATCATGAAATGCGCGGCCCCCTCGATGGTCGCCAGCGCCGCGCCGGGACAATAGCGAGCGATGAGTTCGTTGGCGCGCCGCACCGCGACATGGCTGCTGCCTCCGCGTATGATGAGCACCGGCAGTTCGAGGCTGGCCAGCAAAGCTGGCGTCAGCCGAAAGCCGTAGGCGCTTGCCCAATCACGCACATTTACCGCGGTTGTCTCGGCGGCATAGGCGCGTACCCGCGGCGGCCAGGCGGCGAAAGTACCAGCGCCGCCGTAAAAATCGATCATGGTCGCGATCGCGTCGGCCTTGCCGGCGGCGACGGCCGCAAGATAGGCGTCGGTCATTTGGCGAAAGGCATGGTAGTGCGCCGCCTCGCCGACCTCGTCGAGCAGCTGGGCGGCGGGAGCTTCCAGGATCGATAGGCTGGCGAGGGGGACCAAGCGCCTGAGGGCAACGGCGAGCGCCACCAAACCGCCGAAGGAATGGCCAACCAGGTGCGCGGGCCGGCCGGCGCGGCGGATAACTGCCTCGAGGGCCGCGGCCACGTGCGCGATCGAGGCATCGGCACCGGTACGCCGCTCCGCGCTGCCACCATAGCCCGGAAGTGAGGTCGTGACGCAGCGATACCGGCCCTCGCAATGCGCGACGATGGGCCGCCAGGCGGCCCCGGTACTGCAGGAACCCGGCGCCAAAACCACGGTTGGCCCGTGCCCGCTCTCCTCATAGTCGACCGGCCCGCGCGGGTCCTCAATCGTCATCATTCGCTGCGCTCCGGCCGGCGTGGGGCCGAGCCTCATGAGTATTGCCGGCATGGCCTATCCCGGGTTGGCTTGGCTGTCACGCCGGGGTTCCTTGCGCTCGGCCGGCACCGATCGGCGCCGGCGCCGACGTCGGCGGCGAAGAGCGGCGACGAACCAGGCCTTGACCGGCGGCGATAGTCGCGCTTGACCTTGGTTCGGCATTTGACGAGGACCGCCCAACCATGCCCACGCGCGATGCACGTATCCTGACGACGCATGCAGGAAGCCTGCCACGGCCGCCGCTGCTGACCCACCTTTTCACGCGCCGGTCGCAAGGCGAAGCCATCGATGCGACCGAGCTCGCCACGGCCGGGCGCGAGGCCGTCGGCTGGGTGGTCGACAAGCAGCGCCAGGCGGGCCTCGACATCATCTCCAACGGCGAGCAACAGCGCGAATCGTTCGTGCTTTATCTGCGGCGTCGCCTGAGCGGTATCGACGGTCGGGGAGAGCGGGCGCCGTTTGCCGATATCGAAAGCTACCCGAAATTCAAGGCCGAGCGCGCCCGCCTGCTTGCCCAGCGCGAAGCGGTCAGCAACGTTGCTTTCCTGCCCAAGTGTGTGGGTCCGGTGACCTATGTCGGCAAGGCCGAGCTCGATGCCGAGTGCGCCACCTTCAAGGCCGCCTGCGGCGAGCCAGGGGACGGTGCAATCCGGCCCTTCCTCACCGCCGCATCGCCCGGCATCCTCGCCTCGATCGTCAAGAACGAGCACTATGCCAGCTTTGACGCCTATATCGATGCCATCGCGGCGGCTCTGCGCATCGAATACGAGACCATCGTCGGCGCCGGCTTCCAGCTGCAAATCGATGCGCCCGACCTGGCGCTCGAGCGTCACGCCTCCTTCGCCGCCCGGCCGCTCAAGGACTTCCAGCGCTTCATCGAGTGCGTCATTGCCGCCATCAACGCGGCGCTCGTCAATGTTCCCCCCGAGCAGGTTCGCTTGCACGTCTGCTGGGGTAATTACGAGGGACCGCACGATCATGATGTGGCGCTCGCCGATATCCTGCCGATCCTAAGGCAGGCGAAGGTCGGTGGCCTGTACCTGCCCTTCGCCAATCCGCGCCACGCCCACGAATACAAGGTGTTTCGCGAGCAGCCGCTCAGGGCAAACCAGGTGCTGGTGGCCGGTGTCATCGATACGGTAACCAACTATATTGAGCACCCGGAGGTGGTGGCCGACAGGCTCGAACGTATCGCCGCCGCCGTGGGCGACCCTGCGCGCCTGCTCGCCGGCACCGATTGCGGCTTTGACACCTCCGCGGGCATGGGCCGCGTCGCCGAGGACATCGTCTGGGCCAAGCTGCGCGCCCTCACCGACGGCGCCCGCCTCGCGGCCAAGCGCCTATTTGCCTGAGCGCGAGGCGCGTTGCCGGTGGCGCGGGCAGCACCGGCCCCGTTGGACCGCTATTTGTTGCGGGGGTCATCCTTGGGATCGACGTATTTCACGTCGAAGGGGCCAAAGCCGTTGATTTGCACGACCGCTTCGCCGTCGGCCCAAGCGTAGTGCGCCATGCCGGCCGGCATATGCACGAAGCTCGCCGCCGGCAGCGGCCTTGCCGTCGTTCGGTCCACTTTCTCGCCGGCGCCGACGGCGAATTTTCCAGAGATCACCGTGACGAACTCGTCCTTGGAATGGCGGTGGGGTGGCACCGTGAAGCCATCGGGGAACTTGAGGCGGAGCACGAACGGCCCCTCCTTGCCGGGGTTGCCGAGCAGGACTGCGGCTTCGGCGCCGCTCGGCAGCGACGGCGGCGCCGGACCCCACTTGACGGCATCGCCAGCGACCACCGTGTGGTGCGCATCGTCCGCCAAGGCCGTCACGGCGCCTTGGCTGCACCCGAACGCCAACAGCAGCAGAAACGCCGTAGCAATGGATTTTTTTTGCATGAGGAGGGCTCCTTCGACTGTGCGTCAGCCTCGCAGCGGCGGTGTGAGGTGGCGCGAGACTACGGCGGGGGCATGGAGCTCAGCGTGGGAGGCGGCGTGGAAACGGGCATGGAAAAAGTGCGCGCAAGGCGTGCCGGGGGGCGAGGCCGGCCCGGGCGCCTGAGGCATAGGCATGGCAAGGGCGGCCCGAGCCCACCGAGCCATTGCGCCACCGCGCTGGGCCCGCCCGCGCGCGGCGTCCTCAGGCGGCCGCCGGCAGCGCCGCGGTCAGGCGTGCGAGCGTGGCGATGGTGGAGCCGTCGATGCGGCCGTCGACCCGGGCGGGGCGAAAGTGGCGCTGGAACGCTTTGATGACGAACTCGGTGGCGCCGTCGACAAGCCCGGTCGGCTCGATGGCGTAGCCATAGTCGCGCAGCTGGCCCTGCAGCTCGGCAAACTGCGGACCGGCGGCCCCGACGCCGATCCCGGGCTCGGCATCGACGAGCGGCGCCGGTTCGACCCAGTGGCCGACGCCCGCGGCGGCGAGCCGGCCCCAGGGAAACTTTTCGCCGGGATCGATTTTGCGCCTGGGTGCCACGTCGGAGTGTGCCAGCACGCGCTCGGGCCGGATGGCGTGGCGGCGCAAGATATCCCGCGCCAAGGCTTCGACCGCGGCAAGCTGCGGTTCGGGAAAATCCGGATAGCCGAGGTCGTGGCCGGGATTTTGGATCTCGATCCCGATCGAGGCCGAATTGATATCGGTTGCCCCGGCCCAGCTCGCCTCGCCAGCGTGCCAGGCGCGCGCCGCCTCTGCCACCATCTGGGTGATGCAGCCTGTTTCATCGATCACATAGTGGCACGATACGCCACTATCGGGACGCGACAGCCAATCGATAGCCTTGGCCGCGCTGGCAACGCCCGTGTAGTGGAGAATGAGGATGCTGGGGCGCATGCCATCGCGTCGTGGCTCGAAGTTTGCAGCCGGATAGAGCTCGTGCACGGTTGCGGAGTCCGCCCTGACGATCACAACCCGCGCTCCTTGGCGATACTGTCGTAGGCGGCGTTGATGGCAGCGAGCTTGCGGGTAGCGAGATCGACGAACTCGGTGGGCACGCCGCGACCGATCAACTTGTCGGGATGATTGTCACTGACGAGCTTGCGATACTGGGCGCGGATCTCGGCGTTGCTTGCCGAGGGGAGGAGCTTCAGAACGTCGTAGGGGTTGTCCGCATCACGCACGAAGCGGGCACGGAAGTAGCGGTACTCGTTATCGGCGAAGCCGAAGCGTTGCGCCACCGATTTGAGGAATACGTCCTCCTTGGGGTGCAGGGCGCCGTCGGCCGCCGCCACGTAGAGAAGGCCCTCCAGCACGTGCTGCAGCAGCCGGCGGTCGTCGCCGAGCAGGGCCGCGATCTGATCGGCATAGGCCTCATAGCCGGCCGTATCCTGCTTGGCGAGGTCGAACACGCGGGCGACGTTGGCGGCCTCCTCCGCCGAGAATTGAAAGACGCGGCGAAACGCCTCGACCTCGCGCGGCGAAACCACGCCGTCGGCCTTGGCCATCTTGGCGCTGAGGGCAATGACGCCGATCGTGAAGGCGACGCTCTTTTCCGGAGCGTTGTCGCGGTCGAAGCCGAAGACGCTTGCCACCTCGTGCAACAGACTACCGCTGGCATCGCCGAGCGCCGTCGCGAAACCGGAGATTTTCTGCCAGACCGTCATCCTCAAGCCTCAGGCGTCACTGGCGTGAGCGAAAACCGTTGCCGCCGCCCAACCGGACCGCTAATCCCCCAGGTGAGAACGCCTTGTCAAGGATCCAGCATGAGCGCAGCGCCAATGCCTGAGGTGCTAATCCGCCGCGAGGGTCGGGCGGGGCGCATCACCATGAACCGCCCGCAGGCGCTGAACGCCCTGACACACGCCATGGTGGCGCCGATCTGGGATGCCTTACTGGCCTGGCGGGACGATGCCGGCGTCGAATTGGTGCTGCTCGATGGCAGCGGCGAACGGGCCCTGTGCGCCGGCGGCGACGTGCGCGCGCTCTACGACAGCCGCAGCGCCGGTTCCGGCGCCGCGCGCGCCTTCTGGCGCGATGAATATCGGCTCAACGCCCTGATCGGTCGCTACGCCAAGCCGTACGTGGCGATCCAGGACGGCATCGTCATGGGCGGCGGCATCGGCCTGTCGGCGCACGCGCGTCACCGTATTGTTACGGAGCGCTCCCGGCTGGCGATGCCGGAGACGGGTATCGGGCTGATCCCGGATGTGGGCGGCAGCTGGCTGTTGGCCCATGCCCCGGGCGAAGCCGGGCTCTATCTCGGCTTGACGGGCGCCGAGATGGATGCGGCGGATGCAATCCATGCGCGCTTCGCCGATGCATTCGTGCCCGCGAGCAATCTCGGCGAGCTCAAGGCCCGCCTGCTCGATCCCAAGGGCGGGACGGTTGGCGAGGTGCTTGGGGCCTTGACGCAAAAGACGGCTCGGTCTCGGCTTGCCGACCGCGCCGCCGATATCGATCGCATCTTTGCCGCCGACAGCCTCGAGGCGATCCTGCTTGACCTGGAACACAGCAACCTCGATTGGAGCGACGCGACGCGCCGGGCGCTCAAGCAAAAGTCACCGAAAGCGCTCAAACTGACCTGCGCGGCCATTCGAGCTGCCCGCGGGCTCGCCTCGCTCGAGGCCGCGCTCGACCAGGAGTTTCGCTTGGCGGTGCGCCTGTTCGAGGATGGCGAATTCCCGGAAGGCGTGCGCGCCTTGATCGTCGACAAGGACCGCAGGCCCGCCTGGTCGCCGCCGCACCTCGCCGACGTGTCCGATGCCCTCATTCGCCGCTACTTGGCGCCGCTGCCGGCCGCCGAAGAATTGGGGTTGGCGGGCAGCAGCGCCGGACAGCCTCAGGCTTGCGGCGGCGATGATGCCTGAGCGCCCGCGAGAGCTATTCGGCGGCCTCGGCGATGGTCGGGGCATCGCCGGCGACGGTGGTGCGGCGCACGTCGCGCGGCTGGCTTTCGTCGTAGCGCCGGCCACGGTGCATGGTCTGGCGGTTGTCCCACATCAGCAGATCGTTGCGCTTCCACTTGTGCACATAGACGAAGCGCGGCTGGGTGGCGTGCTCCTTGAGATCGTTCAATAGGATGCGCGCTTCCGGCGTCGGTTTGCCGATGATGGTGCCGGCGTGTGAGGAAAGATAGAGGGACTTGCGGCCGCTGACCGGGTGGGTGCGCACCAGGCGCTGGCGTACCGGCTTGAAGAGCTCCTTTTCCTCCTCGCTGTAGTCGACGAAGCCGAGGGAACCGCGCGAATACATCAAAGAGTGTTCACACACCAAATCCTCGATTTCGGCCTTGGTGGCCTCGTCGAGCGCATCGTAGGCGGCGCGCATGTCGGCGAGTTCGGTATCGCCACCCGTCGGGTTCACAACGCGCGCCGAAAGCAGCGAGTATTTGGCGGGAATGGCCCGGAAGGAACTGTCCGAGTGCCAGAGCATATTGCCCAGATTGAACAAGCGCTGGCGGCTGTCGCGCGCGAGCGGCCTGCCGTCCTTGCCGAGGTTGGAGACGTCGTTCATGCCGGTGGCAAGCCGCTTGTCCGCCTCCTTGGTGACGTTGCCACCGCGGGCGTTCTCAATGGCGCCGAAGTTGCGGGTGAAGGCCATTTGCTCAGCATCGCTCACCGCCTGATCGCGAAACACGAGCACGGCATACCGATCCATGCCGGCCTCGACGGCGGCGACATCTTCGCGCGTCTGCGGCGCCTTGATGTCGATGCCGGAAACCTCGCCGACGAACACGGGGTGGATCTGGCGAATGGCGACGGGCACGGCTCGATCTCTCCTGTGCGGGTTGGGCTCGGCGGAGGCGTTGACCGGCCCGAAGCCTAGGCCAGCAGGGCGCGTTTGAAAAGTGACCCAGCGCCGGTGCGCGAATGGCCGCCGCGTGCCCTGCGCGCAAGAGCGGCGCGGGGCCCTTTGGCGCACGGCACTTTCAGCGGCGCCTCCAAGCGGCCGGTGAGCGCCGCACCATCGCGCACCGACGCTCAGAAATTGGCTGCGCTCATTGGTTGAGTTTCCCGCGCGCGCATTTGCCGGCCAGCTAACACTCAAGGCGCCGGGTCGCGCTTGCCGTGCGCCGTCATGTCCGATCCTGGCGGCGCTGGCGCCGGCGGCGGGTTGCCGCGCCCGCAGCTTTCCAGCGCCGGCACGGGCCCGCTTCGGTATTGCCCCGCCCGGTGCCGCTTGCCCACGCTTGGCGGCCCGTGACCGCGGCGCGGCGCGCCGGTGTGCGGTTCGGTTGCGCGCTTTTGCTTGAACTGGGCCAGACCTGCCAGGTTGCGGGCGAGGGCGAGTTGAGGGGCAGGCTCGGGGGCGGGTAGGGGTTGCTCTTGAGCGTTAATGATCAGGCTTCGGTCTCGACGTTAATCCCGGGCGTTAAGCCTGTCCCGAAATGAGACGG
>DASTMQ010000196.1:0-2166 GCA_035714005.1 Hyphomicrobiaceae bacterium | reverse complement strand
GGCAGTGCGCGAGATCGCCGTGCTGGGTGACGGCAGCAACGATCTGCCGATGTTCGCGGTGGCGGGTCTCAGCATTGCCATGGGCAACGCCGGTGACGAGGTCAAGGCCAGGGCAGATCTGGTGACGGCGGCCAATGACGAGGAGGGTTTCGCCCAGGCGGTCGAGCAATTGATCTTGGCCAGCGGCCTCGGCGCGGGGGCGTAAAGAGCGCCGGCGGATGCGCGGATTGGTGCCCACAGCGCGGGTCTCAGCGGTGGCCTCCGGCTGCGGCAGATCTTGACCGGGCGGCTTTGCTGCAGGGCAGATTTCTCTTGCGGGCCATGGGCCACCTGGCCGGCCATGGGCCACCTGGCCAAGCGGCGACGCGCAATTGAACGCGCGAGCTTTGCGTGGTCTCATTGGGCCATGATTCCGAGGCGCCCTTTCTATTTTCTGCGACACGGCCAGACGGACTGGAACCTTGAAGGGCGCTATCAGGGGCATTGCGACACTGCGCTCAACCGCACCGGAGTGGCTGAGGCGCATGCCGCGGCGGCGTGCCTTGCCGAGGTGGCGATTGGCCGAATTGTGGTGAGCCCACTGCTCCGAGCGGTTGCAACGGCCGCCATCGTCGCCGAGCGGCTGGGCAAGCCGATCCAGATTGAGCGCGGGCTGGTGGAAAGAAATTTCGGTAGCTTCAACGGCCTCGTCGTTCGCGAGGTCAAAGCGCGGCACGGCTTGCGGCCCGATCAATCCTCCCGCGACATCCTGCCCCCGGACGCGGACCCCTTTCACGAGATCTTCGAGCGCATCCCGCCCGTTGTTGCCAGGTGGCTGGCGGCGCATCCGAACGAGCTGTTGTTATTCGTCGGCCACAGCGGTGTGTTCGATGCCCTGCACCAGCATCTCATCGGCCCACGCTCGGGCCGTGAGTCGGACCACGCTGTTCCCTATCTTGCCGATCCGATCCCCACCGGATGGGAGTTGCGGGCGCTGCGCAAGCCGTCGCTCACGCGGAGTTGAGCAGTATTTCGGCGAGCTCCTGCGGGCGATCCAACATGATGAGGTGTCCGCACTCGACGCGCTTGACCTGCCAGGCTGGATCTTGCTCAAAGCGCTTTGCGAAGGCCTCAAAGGGGGCGGCCCATCCCGTGGCCACGATGTAGATGCGCCGGGCCACCCGTTCGCGGGCGCCGGAAAGGGCAATCTTTGCTTCGAAGCACTGAAGGGGATGCTTGCCGCACATGGCTTTCACCCAAGCCCAATCGGCGGCATTGAGGTTGACGCGATCGGCGGTGGGGGGTGTGAGCAGATAGCCCTCGCCGTTTTGCCGCGCATCCCTGCGCATTTGTTCTGCCTGCTCGGCTGGAAAGGCCGCCATGTGCGACTGACCATCCTCCGGCACGAAGGCATCGACAAAGACCAGCGAGCTAATCCGATCGACGGCCTTCTCGGCGACCCCGGAAATCACGCTGCCACCATAGGAATGACCGCACAGAACGATATCGGACAGCCCCTCGCATTGGATGACGCCCAGCACATCGTCGATATGGGTGTTGAGCGAGATGGAGGGGCTCATGAGGTGGGCGCGTTCGCCAAGGCCGGTCAGTGTCGGCGTGTAGACGTCGTGGCCGGCGCGGCGCAGCAGCCGGGCCACCCGCTGGTAGCACCAGCCACCAAGCCAGGCCCCATGCACCAATACGAATGTGGTCATCGCCTCCCTCCATGGCTGTGCCGGATCGCTTTTCCCAATTGAGCCTGCGATCACGGCGGGCCAACGCCCGCAGTGCGTGTGCGGCAATGGGCCACCGCGCAAACCGGCGGTGCCCGCGCCCCCCCGCGCTTCTCGGCGCCCGAGCCAACGCTTGCCCGCCCGGCAGGTCTGGCGCCAACTGCCGGCAGGTCGCGCCAGGAGCAACGGCATCCCGCGCGACTGTTTCAGTCTTTTGTTTGCAAGGCAAACGCTTGCGGCCGGCCTGCCCCTGCGTGCTGCGGTGGGTGCCGCAACAATTCCGACAGCTTTTGGCGCTATGGCGAGGCATCGGTTGCCCTCGGCTTTCCATTGTTAATCCCAGGCGAGTTCTTGCCATGATCATCGTAGCGGGACGGCTCTACGTGCGACCAGAGCGGCGCGAGGCCTTCCTGGCCGCCTCCGCAGTGGCGGTCAATGCGGCCCGCCGCAGCGC
>DASTMQ010000195.1:0-1625 GCA_035714005.1 Hyphomicrobiaceae bacterium | reverse complement strand
TCCCGATCGCCGGACAGGATTTCCAGGGCAAAACCCGCACGCGCAAGGCCCCGAATGGTCGCGGCCGCGTCGGGGCGGAGCTGATCTGCCAAGCTGAAACCCGTGACGGTGCCATCGCCCGCGCGATAGCAGACCGTTACGCCCGGTTCGGCGCTTTCAAGGCCGCACCAGGCGGGCGAGCCCAACCGCTCGCGGCCCGCGGCGCTTTCCCGCTCAAGGCCAAAGCCCGCCACTTCGCCGGCGCCGGCCGCCGCTTGGATGGCCAAGCCTCGATCGCGTGCGGCCGCAACGATCGCGCGCGCGTAGGGGTGGCGGCTGTTGGCGGCAAGCGCCGCCGCCGCTGCCAAGGTTGCCCTATCAATGGCGCCCGCATCGCGCAGCTTGGGTCGACCCAGCGTCAGCGTCCCGGTCTTGTCGAACACCACGGTATCGACCTCCGCCAGGCGCTCGAGCGCGTCGGGCGTCTTGACTAACACGCCGCGGCCAAACAGCCGACTGGTCGCCGCCACCTGCACGGCTGGAACGGCAAGCGCCAACGCGCAGGGGCAGGTGATGATGAGAACGGCAATGGCGGCGGTCAAGGCGCCTTCCCACCCCTGTCCGCTCCAAAGCCAGCCCAGGAAGGTTATGAGACCCAGTGCGTGCACCAGCGGCGCATAGAGCCGCGCGGCGCGATCGGCAAGCCGGACATAGCGGCCACGCGCTTGCTCCGCCGTCGCCATCAGCTGGGCAATTTCCGCAAGCAGCGTGTTGTCGCTGCCCGTGCTGGCCGCCATGACCAAGGGGCCGGACAGATTGATGCTGCCGGCATAAATGAAGGCGCCGGGGGCAACCGGGCACGGCGTGCTTTCGCCGCTAATGAGGCTCTGGTCGACCTCGCCTGAACCCTTGATAAGCCGACCGTCAGCGGCAACGCGCTCGCCGGCCGCGATGTGGATCCGCATACCCGGCGCCAGCGCCTTGCTGCTCACGCGCTCGAGCGAGCCGTCGGCCTTGACGACGGTGGCGCTCGTTGTCGCCAAGCCAAGAAGATTGGCGGCGGCGCCGGCCGCTTTCGCCCGCATGCGCTGATCGAGAAAACGCCCGAGCAACAAAAAGAACAGGAGCGTCGTCGCCGCGTCGAAGTAGACCTGCTCGGTCCCCCGCACGCTTTGGTAGACGCTCATCAAGGTCGCCAGCGTGACGCCGAGCGAGATCGGCACATCCATGTTGACGCGACGGCAACTCAACGCTTGCGCGGCCGAGCGAAAAAACGGCACGCCGGCATAGGCGATGGCCGGCAAGGCGATCAGGGCCGAGAGCCAGTGGAACAAGGAGCGGATCGCCGGCGACATCTCGGTTACGCCGCTCGACCACACCGACACCGAAAGCAGCATGATGTTGGCGGCCGCAAACCCGGCAACGCCAATGCGGCGCAGATAATCCTGATCGGCGGCATCGCGCTTGGCGCCGGCGGCGGCCAGCTCGGCGGCAATAAAGCCGGCGCGTTCCAGCGCCTCGATGAGCGCGACCGCCTGCAGGTCTCCCGGCAAATGCCTGGCACTCACGCGCTTGGCCGATAGGTTGGCGCGGGCGCTGACAACGCCGGGGACGGCCGCCAGCGCCGTTTCAACCTTGCGCATGCA
>DASTMQ010000194.1:0-4329 GCA_035714005.1 Hyphomicrobiaceae bacterium | reverse complement strand
ATGACGCTGCCGGGCGCAAAGCGCAGAGCACCTCAAGCGGTTTGCAACAGTTGCGGTGATGCCCATGGACCTTAGGATATCCGAGACGGTCGGTCTTGCTTCTGCCAGGCCGAGATTAGTGATGATACGGATCTGATCATTGCCGCGCTCGTCGTGCCGCAAGCGCTCTCGGGCGTGCGGGGCACCAAGTTCCGAGCGACAGGCCGAGGCGTGGTGAACGCGGGTTGGCTTCGCGCCTGCCGCGCGTCGGTTCACCTGCGGCCGGCGGTCTGGCTCAGGTTTGCAGCCTGGCCGGCCGCTCCCTGCGGGCAGGTGGCATCGCGCGGGGCCGGCACCGGGTCCCTACCCGGCGTTCTGCTCACGCCGGTTGAAGGCGGACGCCAACGTCCGGCGCAGCTCCGCACGACCGCGCGAGAGGCGCGACATCACGGTGCCGATGGCCGTGCCCGTGGTTTCGGCGATTTCAAGGTAGGACAGTCCTTCCATCTCGCGCAGCACGATGACTTCGCGGTATTTGAGGGGAAGCTTGGCGAGCGCGGAGATTAAGTGTTGGCGCTCGCTCGCAGCGATCACCAGGGCTTCCGGGCTGGGGGTCGTTGCGGCAACTTCCTCGGCCCGGCGGCCGGTCGCTGCCCAGACGTCCTCGCTAAGCAGGATGACATTGTTCGTGCGCCTTCTGCTTTCCAGCGCCGTCAGTGCGGCGTTGCGCACGATCATCAACAACCAGGGCTTGATGTCATCGCCCTTGAAGCCGGCAAACGCGCGAAAGCCCCGCAAGTAAGCCTCCTGCACGACGTCTTCGGCTGCCTCTCGATTGCCCAGCATCCAGTAAGCCAGGTTGAAGGCGGCGGTCCGATGCGGCATGGCACGTCGCGCGAAATCGCCGGTCTCGCTCGGCCGAGAGCGTGGGTCGTCCATACGCGGGGTCGCTTGTGCAAGCGCGGAAGCAGATGGCGCGAGCTTGCCTCGCCGTTCGCCCGCGCAAAACTCTATCTCGCCATCGCTTGGCGTGGGACGAAGTCATTTAAACGCAATTGCGCTTCAAGTTCTTTCAACACCGCGCAGATCGTGTCAGGATGCGCGTTAGCCACGCGCCAGCGCGTTCCCCCGGCGGGGGTTTCTACTGCTCGGCGGCCCTACCATTCGGCTCAGCGGAAACATCTGCACCATGATGCTCAGCCTTTCAGGACACAACAGGGAGCGTTTTGTAAGGGACCTGCGCGACCATAGAGAGGCGTTTTCGCTGAGTGACAAGGAGTATGCGGAGCGGATTTTAAAGGTTTCGCCGAACACTTTCCGGAAATGTCTCGACGCGTCGGGCCGAAGCCCGCTCGCGCTCAAACGCCATACCTTCGTCAGTATCTTTACGGGCTCCGGCCTGGACCCGAAGGCGTACGGGCTGTCGATTGGTGTTCCGAGCCAGACCTCGGCGCATGGCGGCTATAAGACCGGTGACTATCGCTTCCTCTGCGGCCGCTTTTTCCTGTATCGGCGGACATTCCTGAGTGCCCGCCACATTACCCGCAGCATTCTCGAGATCGAGACCAGTGATGCCAAGGAATGTTTGGCCTTTCATGAGCTGCATTACTATGACTCCGAAAGTGGGGTGCGCGAGGAAATACACTACAGGGGCGATGTTTATTTGAATCAGGAGCGCAGCATCCTAAGCATGCCAGCATATTTCGAAGGACAGGTGCGGCTGACCCTGTTGCACATGCCGGAACGCCGAGGCGGGCGCGAAAGGCGCAAGATGCGCGGGGCGCTGCTCGCCTTTGGCATCCCCAAGGGTTACTGGCAACCAACGATATCGTCCGTCTACGTTGAAGGCCCGATCGACGACAAACGCGCCAATCCTAGGGAGTTGTGCAAAACGATTTGGGCCGAATCGGAAGAGTACCAGACCCTGTCGTCCGAGCTTGCACATACCGAGGAGCACGCTACCATCAACGTGCCCCTGATTTGGTTCAAAACCCAGGGCAAGACGAATGTCTGACGAACCGATGGTATGAGATGTTGCGGAAGCCACGCATCGCGGTCATCCTCGATGAAAATACGAGCGGCGATGCTAGCCGGTACGAGGCTTCGAAGGGCTATTTCCGGGCGATTGTCGACGCCGGTGGCTTGCCGTTTGGCATTCCCTATCACAGCGATCTGATCGATGTCGTCGTCGACGAGTTCGAGGGCTTGCTCTGCGTCGGTGGCCGCTTCGCATACCCTGATTACTGGTATCTGCCGGGGCAATCATCCAAAGCTCCGCCCTCAGAGCGTCTTGCCGTCGAGCGGGCTATTCTCGAAGGCTATTTGCAGCGCGACAAACCGGTGCTCGGCATATGTGCGGGCATGCAGCTGCTCGCTTGCGTCAATGGTTGCCGGCTTTGCCCCGACCTGCGGGCCTCCTCGCCGGCCATCCTCGAGCACGACAAGCGCGACTACATGCACAACGTCACGATTACGCCGCACACCAGGCTTGCTGCCCTGCTGGAGCAAGGGAACCTGCTCGTCAATACCTTCCACCGCGAGGCAATCGAAGAACTGTCGCACACGGTCATCGCCAGCGCGCACTCGGATGATGGGGTCGTCGAGGCGATAGAGGTTCCATCCCACTCCTTCGCACTCGGCGTGCAGTGGCACCAGGAGCACTTCGCGGGCACGGATCATCCGGGCAATCGGGTGTTCGGCGGGCTGATCGAAGCCTGCATGCGCAAGCGTCAGCTCTGAACGGTCGCGAAGCTCATTCGGCCGGGATCGTCGCGCTCCGTCTCATGTCACGAAATTTCTGTAAACCGCTGGAATAAAGGCCGCCGTCGTAGAGTCTTGGCCATCAACTAAGACCTGCCCAGACGGGAGTTCGGCCATGGACCGACCCAGGTTCAAACGAGTCGAGGGACCACACGATGTGTTGCATCGCCGCTATCACGGCGGCGGCGTGGTCGAGGCGGTGTTCTGCCTAGTTGATGCCTGGTACCAAGGGCGCCTGCAGCTGTGGCGCCGGTCGCCCGCGCCCAATGACAGATTTCTGAAGCTGCGTTTTGCCAGCGAGCTCCCGACCTTGAATGCCGGGCGCGACGGCCCCGCCTAACCCGACTTTTGGCATCGCACCTCATCTCTTCGACCCGACGTCTACTTTGGCTCCCGTCCGGGAGCCGACGGCGCGCTTGCCTGCGGCAAGGAGATCGGCATGCCCAGGTGTTGGCCGGTGCAAGTTTCGGTGCTGGGACCGACGTCGTGACCGGGGGGTAACGACCGCACGCTTTCCGCCTTAAAAAAGATTGGCTCCTGTTGGAGGCAGACGCATGCGACCAGGCATTGCCGCGACCAAGGTCGCCGCCCTGGGCCTTGAGACGGCGAGCTTCACGGCCCCTGTTGGTCTGGTTTGGTTGGATTGTTTTATTAGGCGATCACGGCCGATGATCGGGAGGTTGGGGCAATTTCTCCGATGCCATCCCAACGCTTTCCGGCATGCCTTGAGACGTCGCGCCCGGCAGTTGCCGTGCGCATGCGCGGCGGGTTGCCGCGGGGCATTACCGCACCGCCTCAAGGAAGCGTGCGCGGGGGATTGCCCGAGTTGGCGTGCGCCGGTTCGAGGATCTTCGCTGCGAGCGGTGCGCGTGGCGATCGGGCCGGAATTGGACACGATTTACCTTGCCGGTGTGTCGCACGGGCGCCGCCCGGCCGTCGCGACTTGCCATGGATTGCGGGGTTTTGGGGCAGCGGCGCCGGCAAGGCGCCGGCCCGGGGACGCCCCGACGCCCATTCATTGCCGCGGCTGCGGCCGGGTTCAGGGGCAAGCTCAGCGGGCGCGTCCCCTGAGCCATGGTCGGGGATTGGAAAAGCCCAGCGGCCGGGCCGACCTAAACTTACGTATAAGGCCCCTTGTCCCCTTCGGTAGGGGCGATGAACGCAGGCGCAATCGCATTCGTGCACCGCTCGAGGGATAGTTGCCGGGCGCAATGAGCGTTGGCGTGGCGTGGCGGTCTCGGTGAATTGACCTACCCCTCCATTGGCACCGGTCGCGCACCCCAAGTCTTGCGCATCGCGATACGCGTGAGAGAGCAACCACGCTTCGAGGTCTCGAATGTCAGCCAAAACCTACATCGCCAAGCACGTGCCCCCGAACCACGTGAGACGTAAGCGCTCGCAGCCCTATGTCAGCGAAGAGCTGTTCGGCGCCATGCCGCGCTACTTTTTCCACGTCAAACGCGGTCAAGTCACCGTGCTCGACCAAGATGGCATTGAATTGCCGAGCCTTGAGGACGCGGCGAGGGAGGCGATGCGACGGGCGCAGGAGCTTGCGGCAAGAGCCTCGGTGCAAGATATCACCCTCAGTAG
>DASTMQ010000193.1:0-9476 GCA_035714005.1 Hyphomicrobiaceae bacterium | reverse complement strand
CTGGGTGTAGGTCACGCCGACGTCGACCCCGCCATACAAGTGATCTTGATCCAGGCGGTTGGTCTCAGAGGTGCCATCAATCACGGCATCGAAGCCGCTGCGGTAGCCCCACTCTTGCCGGACGTAGCCCTGGATGTAGGGCCGCAGCAAGGCGCCGTCTGCCAGCGCCATATTGCTAAAGAGCGTCGCGGCGGCGCTGCCGGTCCAGGTCGCGTAGGTGTACTTTTGCTCATTGCCGAACACGTTCTTGAAGCGCTCGCCGCTATTGTGCACATAGCCAACGGATCCACGTAGATCGAGCTTCGGTCCGGCTGCACCGCCCAGATCGAAGATCTGCCCCGCCGTCAAAGTGCCGATGAACCCAGCCGTGCCGAAGCTGTAGCGATTGTGGTTGCAGCCGGTGGGGTGAGGCGGTTGGTAGCCGCAATCATCGACGCTGTCGTGCAAGGTGCTCTGCCCCCAGGTGCCGACCAGCGTTGCCAGCGCATAGCTGTTGCGGAGGGACCAAAGCGCGGTGCCGCCGACCATGATCGACTGATTTTCGGCGCTGCCCGACTGGTTTGGTTCGAGAATGGACAGGGCGTTGGACTTGAGATCGAGCGAGACCTCGTTGTGGCCGACAAAGCCGCTCACCTTCATTTGCCCACCGAGTACCGTGCCGGGCACGCTGACGACGACGTTAGCGAAGGCAGAGGTTTCGGTGGTGTCAAAGGAGAAGGCTTGATCGGCGGGCGGCTGCGACCGCAGCGCGTCATGATCGGAGCTGCGCAATCTTCCACTCGTAAACGTGCCGAGTGCTGAAGCGGCGGCGCCCGAGCTACCACCCCGACCCGGAGCGCCCCCACCGAGGACCTCGCGATCGATCAGCTCTTTTTCGTTCTGGCTTACGGCATCGGCCTGCGACCGACCCGTGGCCGCGTTGAGCGGTCCCCCGGTGAGGCTCTGCGCCACAGCCTCGCTCGCAAGCCAAAGACCGCTGCTGCCGATAAGAGCAATCGGGATCGCTCGCAACAGCAGTCGATCCCAGCCAATCCCCCGCACGCACCGCATTGTACGCTCCGCAACGCTGAACCACCCGGCCCTAGGCTAGCGTAGGCTGGGGCATTGCCGAAGCACGGCATACCGCGGACGGATGGTTGACACGCTGACTGTTGCGCGAGGGCAACCTATGCGCCCGTTGGGAAGGTCGGTTGACCCGCTCCACCAGAGACCAAAAATATTTAGTGATCTCAGATCAGTGACTGTGCGCGTGCAGATTAAAAGGTAACTACGCCCTCCCCAAAATTGGGGATGGCCTCGGAGGCTACTCCGTTGCGCTCGAAGCCCGCCAGCTCGGGGCTGGCGCCGGCGCAAGCTCGAGGTCGGTTTGCCGGCTGCACCCGGCTTGGCCGCGCCGGGCTTGGCGACCGGGGCTCGCGCCAGGGCGCCCAGGGCGCGCATAGGGCGCCCAGGGCCCGTGACCCATCTTGCGCCTCGCCATCCCATCTTGCGCTTCGCCATCTTGCGCGCCGCAAATGTGCGCAACAAACTGACCCTTGCGAAGGTCGAACCGTGGGAGGCAAAGCGCCATGGCGAATGCGGCAGAGGACAAGCCCTTGGTGCGGTTTGACGTCGAGGGCAGCATTGGCGTCATCACCATCGACAACCCGCCGGTCAACGCGCTGGGTCCCGGCGTCCGCGACGGCATCATCGAAGCCCTGGAAAAGGGTGAAAGCGACCCCACCGTCAAGGCCATGGTCATGATCGGCGCCGGCCGCAGCTTCATTGCCGGTGCCGACATCCGCCAGTTCGGCAAGCCACGCGCGCAGCCCAAGCGCCCGGTGCCCGACGTGCTCGATGCCAGCTCCAAGCCGGTCGTCGCCGCCATCCACGGCTACGCGCTGGGGGGAGGCTTGGAGCACGCGCTCGCCTGCCACTACCGCATCGGCGTGCCGAGCGCCAAGCTCGGACTGCCGGAGGTGCTGATCGGCATCCTGCCGGGCGGCGGCGGCACGCAGCGGCTGCCGCGGCTCGTTGGGCCGAAGCGGGCGCTGGAGATGATCCTTTCGGGCCGGCACGTGCCCGCCGAGGAGGCGAAAGCGCTCGGCATCATCGACGAGATCGTCGCGGGCAAGGATCTGCGAGCCGAAGCCATCGCCTGGGCCGAGCGCGTGGCCGACAGCCGCCCGTTGCCGCGCCTGCGCGACAGGACCGATCGGCTGCAGGAAGCCAAGGCCGAGCCCGGTATGTTCGAGGCCACGCGCAAGGCCATCGCCCGCAAGGCGGGCAAGCAAAAAGCCCCTTACTATTGCATCCTTTGCGTCGAGGCGGCGGTGAACCAACCCTTCGACGAGGGTATCGCCACGGAACGAAAATTGTTCGCGGAACTGGAGAACTCCGAGGAGGCAAAGGCCCTGCGCTATGCATTCTTTGCCGAGCGTGAGGTCGCCAAGATCCCGTTCCTGCCCAAAGACCTCAAGCTTCCCGAGATCAAGACGGCCGCCGTCGTCGGGGCCGGCACCATGGGCGGCGGCATTGCCATGAGCCTCGTCGACCACGGCTTGCCCGTAAAGCTGGTCGATGCTTCGCCCGAGGTACTGGCCAAGGGCATGCAACGGATCCGCGCCAACTACGAAACCAGCGTCAGGCGCGGCAGCCTCGCGCAGGGGGAAATGGAGCGGCGTTTGGCGTTGCTGCAGCCGGTCGACAGCTTCGAGGCGATCGCCGATTGCGATGCGGTGATCGAAGCCGTCTTCGAGGAAATGCCCGTCAAGCAGGAGGTATTCGCTCAACTCGACGCGGTGATGAAGCCGGGTGCCCTGATGTTCTCCAACACCTCGGCGTTGGATATCGATGCGATCGCCAGCGTCACCAAACGGCCCGAGGCCGTGGCCGGGACCCACTTTTTTGTGCCGGCCAACGTCATGAAGACCTTCGAGGTGGTGCACGGGGCCAGGACGTCGCCCGAGACCTTGGCCGCCGCCATGAAGCTTGGACGCGACATCGGCAAGATCAGCGCCTATGCCGGCAATTGCGACGGCTTCGTCGCCAATCGCACGCGCATCCCCTTCAATTTGGAACAGGGCCTGATGGTCGAGGAGGGGGCCCTGCCCGAAGAGGTCGATCGGGTCATGGTCGCGTTCGGCTACCCCGTGGGTCCCTTCGCCGTCAACGACATGTCGGGGCTCGACATCAGCTACGCCACCCGCAAGCGCCGCGCCGCGGTCGATCCCAACTATCGCGGCTTGCCGATCACGGACCGACTGGTGGAAATGGGGCGGCTCGGTCAGAAGACGGGCGCGGGCTGGTATCGCTACCAGGACAACGATCGCACGCCGATCGTCGATGCCGACGTGCACGCGATCATCAAGACCGTGGTTGGCGAGCTCGGCATCACGCAAAGAAGCTTCACGGACGAGGAGATCCTGCAGCGCCTGTTGTTTTCTTCGCTCAACGAAGCCTGCAAGATTCTGCAAGAAGGCAAGGCCCTGCGCGCCAGCGACATCGATGTGATGTGGCTCAATGGCTTCGGCTTTCCGCGCTATCGGGGGGGCTTGATGTATTGGGCCGACCAGATTGGCGCCCGTCAGGTCTATAATCAGGTGGCGGTCTGGCACCAGCGCTACGGTGCGCGCTGGCGGCCTTCGGAATTGTTGCAGCAGCTGGCCGAGAGCGGTGGGTCTCTACGCGAGCTTGTGGCCCGCATGCCTGCGTAGGGTGCCAGGGATCCTCTCGGAAGGCGAGCCCATGAATTTCGATTTCAGCGATGACTTGAAGGCGCTGCGCGAGCAGGCGCGCAAATTTCTGCGCCAGCGCTGCCCCACCGCGACGGTGCGGCGCGTGCTCGAGGGACCTGAACCCTACGACCTCAGGCTGTGGCAGGAGATTGCCGCCATGGGCTGGACCGGTGCGGCGATCCCCGAGGCCTGGGGGGGAGCCGGGCTCGGCCATCTCGGGTTGTGTGTGCTGGCGGAGGAGCTGGGGTCGGCGCTGGCGCCGACGCCCTTCGCCTCATCGATCTATCTGGCGGCGGAAGCCATCATGCTCGCGGGCAGCGACAGCCAGAAACAGGCCTGGCTGCCAAAGCTCGCCGGCGGCACCATCATCGGCACCTTTGCCCTGGCCGAAGGGCCCGGCAAGGCCGATCCCGGCAAGCTCTTTACCACCTGGCGCGGCGGCGCGCTGACGGGAGAGAAGCTGCCGGTGCCCGACGGCGATGTGGCCGACCTGGCGGTGGTGGCGGCGCGGGGCGAACGCGGCCTGCAGCTGCTGCTGGTCGATCTCAATGGGCCGGGCGTCACGCGGCATGCCGTCGATACGATCGATCCCAGCCGCTCGCATGCACGCCTCGTTTTCGCCGGCGCTGCCGCCGAACCCATCGGTGAATTGGGCCGGGGCGAGGCCTTGCTGCGGCGCCTGGAGGAGCGCGCCGCGGTGCTGATGGCCTTCGAGCAGGTGGGGGGCGCACAAAGAGCGCTGGAAATGGCGCGCGACTACGCCCTGCAGCGCTATGCCTTCGGTCGGCCGATCGGCTCGTTTCAGGCCATCAAGCACAAGCTTGCCGACGTTTGGGTTGCAACCGAGCTCGCCCGCGCCAATGCCTACTACGGCGCCTGGGCGCTCAGCCGCGATGCCCCCGAGTTGCCGCTGGCGGCGGCGGCGGCGCGGATTTCGGCAAACGAAGCCTATTTCCTGGCCGCCAAGGAGAACATCCAGGTGCACGGCGGCATGGGTTTTACCTGGGAGTTCGATTGCCATCTGCATTATCGCCGGGCCAAGCTGCTGGCGCTGGCGCTCGGCAGCACCAGGCTGTGGAAAGAGCGTCTGCTGCTCGAACTCGAGGCGGCGAATGCGCCGTTGTGAGCGGAGGAAGCATGGATTTCGAAGATACGCCTGAGGAAGCCCAATTCCGCGCCGGCGTGCGCGACTTTTTGGCCAAGGCGGCCGAGCCGCGTCCGCCCGGCTCGGGGCTCGTTTACCGGGCCGGCAACGAGGATCCCAAGTTTCGGGAGCGCGCCAAGGCCTGGCAGGCAAAGAAGGCGGACGCCGGCTATGCGGGCATCACCTGGCCCACCCACTGGGGTGGACGGGGTGGCAGCCCCATCCAGCAGGTGGTCTACGATCAGGAGGAAGCCAAGTATGCCGTGCCGCGCGGCCTGTTCGACATCGGGCTCGGCATGTGCATCCCGACGCTATGCACCTGGGGCACGCAGGAAATTCGCGACCGCTTCGCCGGCAAGGCACTGCGCGGCGAGGAGATCTGGTGCCAACTGTTTTCCGAACCCGCCGCCGGCTCCGATCTTGCAGGCCTGCGCACGCGCGCCGAGCCGGACGGCAGCGACTGGATCATCAATGGCGAGAAGATTTGGACGTCGGGCGCACACTATTGCGACTGGGGCGTGCTGGTCACGCGCAGTGACTTTGCGGCCAAGAAGCACGACGGCTTGACTTATTTTTTCATCGATATGCGGTCGCCGGGCATCGAGATCCGGCCGATCAAGCAGATGTCGGGTGCATCGCACTTCAATGCGGTCCTTTTCAAGGACGTGCGCGTGCCCGATAGCCAGCGCCTAGGTGCGGTCGGCGAGGGCTGGAAGGTGGCGCTGACGACACTGATGAACGAACGCCACACCATCGGCGGCCGCGTCGGCGCCGGCGTCGAGGACGTCTTTGAACTCGCCCGCAAACTGGACCTCGGCGACGGCCCGGCCCTGCAAAATGGCGCCGTCCGCGACAAGCTTGCGGACTGGTACGTTGCGAGCCAGGGGCTCAAATATGTCAACTTCCGCACCATGACCGCGCTGTCGCGCGGCGACACGCCGGGCCCCGAGGCCTCGCTCGGCAAGCTCGTCAACGCCTCGATGCTGCAAAACATTGCCGCCTTCGCCATGGATCTCATGGAGCAGGGCGGCGTGCTGTGCGACCCGAACCTGGCGCCGGTGGCCGGCGCCTTTCAGCAAACCTTGTTGACCTCGCCGGCGTCGCGCATCGCCGGCGGCTCCGACGAAATCATGCGCAATATCATCGCCGAGCGCGTGCTGGGCCTGCCGCCGGAAATCCGGCTCGACAAGACGCTACCCTTCAATCAGCTGCCGACCGGCAAGAGGTGACCGCGGCCTCTTGCGAGGCATCTAGCCCGGCAGCAGCCGAGGGGGTGAACATGGGCCACGGGCAGGCTGGCACGCGACGGCACTTCGTTGGCGGCCTGGCGGCGATCGGGGTTGGCGCAGGCGTGCGCCTGCCCGCTCGCGCACAAGGCGATCGCGCCGCGGGCTTTCCCGCCAAGCCGATCAGGATCATCGTCGGTTTCGCCCCCGGCGGCGGCAATGACATCTTGGCCCGCCTCATTGCCCAAAAGCTCGGCGAGCGTCTGGGTCAACCGGCGCTGGTGGAAAACAAACCCGGCGCCGGTGCCATGATCGCCACCGAATTCGTGGCCAAGGCGGCTCCCGACGGCTACACCCTGTTGGTCGGGGCGACCGGCGCCATGACCATCAACCCCGCCGTCTACAGCAAGCTGCCCTACGACACCTTGCGCGATTTCGTGCCGATCGCGCTGATCGCCTCGTTTCCGCTGCTGCTGTGCGTCAAGGCCGACGCCCCTGCAAGGACGGTGCCGGAGCTGGTGGCCTACAGCAAGGCCAATCCCGCCCAGGCCAACTATGCGAGCTCTTCGGCGGCCTTCCAGCTCGCCACCGAGCTGTTCAAATTGAAGACGGGCGCACAGATCGAGCACATCGCCTACAAGAGCAGCGGCGAGATGGTGACCGCCGTGGTCGGCGGCGAGGTCTTGTTGGCGCTGGCCGACGCGCCGGCGGTGGCGGGCCACATCAAGGCCGGCCGCATCCGCGCCCTTGCCACCACCGCCAGCGAACGCATGCGGGACTACCCCGAGCTGCCGACCATGGCGGAAGCGGGTGTGCCGGGGCTCGAGGTGCGTTTGTGGTCGGGGCTGTTCGCGCCCGCGGCCACCCCGGAAGGGATCGTCGAAAAACTCGCCAATGAGGTGACCCAGGTCATCGGCTTGGCCGAGGTGCGCGAGCGCCTGATCGGGCTCGCCGTCGACCCGGGGGGCGGCCCGCGCGCGGCACTCGCCGCACAGATTGCCGCTGAGATTCCGCGCTGGACCGGCGTTGCCAAGGCCGCCAACATAAAGCTCGACTGATCTGGCAAGGAGCCCCGCATGAGCCTTGGGGACATCGCTGGCAAGGCGCAGGCGACTGCCGCCGACGTCATCCTGGCGGCGTTGCCGCGGCATGGGGTTGAGTTCTTTTTCGCCAATCCCGGCACCGACTTTCCTCCCATCGTCGAAGGTTTTGCGCGCGCCAAGCTGACGGGTGCCAAGGTGCCGCGCCCGATCCTGGTGCCGCACGAGAACCTGGCCATGGCCATGGCTCACGGCGCCTACCTGATGACGGGCAGGCCGCAAGCGGTGATGGTGCACGTCAATGTCGGCACCGCCAACACCATCAACCTGCTCGCCAATGCCGCGCGCGACCGCGTGCCCTTGCTGCTGATGGCCGGGCGCTCACCAATCCAGGAGAAAGGTGCCTTCGGGGCGCGCAGCCGCCCGATCCATTGGGCGCAGGAGATGTTCGACCAGGCGGGCATGGTGCGGGAACTGGTCAAGTGGGATTACGAGCTGCGCCACCCCGCCCAGGCCAGCGCGGTCGTGGCCCGCGCCCTGGAAGTGGCCATGGCTTCACCGCGCGGCCCCGTCTACCTGACGCTGCCGCGTGAGCCGCTGTCGGCGGCGGCGGCGGGCGATAGCCTCGAGGCGCCGCGGCCGCCACCGCCGAGCGCGCATCCCGACCCTGCCCTGATCGACCGCCTTGCTAGTTGGCTGCTCGCGGCCGAGCGTCCGCTGTTGATTGCGTCGAGCCTTGGGCAAAGCGGCGAGGAGGTCGATGCGCTGGGCCGCCTCGCCGAACGCTTCGCCCTGCCCGTGGTCGTGCACACGCCGCGCTTTCTGTGTTTGCCGACCGATCACCCCTTGCACCACGGCTTTGATCCGCATCCGCTGCTCCCCGACAGCGATCTCGTTGTCGTGGTCGAGGCCGATGTACCGTGGCTGCCGAGCACGCAGGCCCCGGCGCCGGCGGCGCGCGTGGTTCATATCGGCGAGGATCCGGCCTACGTGCGCTACCCCATGCGCTCCTATCCGAGCCATCTGTCCATCGCCGCAGGCGCCGGCGCCACGCTCAGGGCTTTAGGCGACGCTCTCGAGCGGCGCGCCGTCACCGACGCAGGGCGATTGCCGCAGCGCCGGGCATGGGCGGTGGCGCGGGCAGCAGCGCTGCGGCGCAAGGCGCAGGCAAGCCTGGCCGCCGATGCCCCCCACGTCTCACCCGCCTATTTGAGCCGCTGCGTCGGCGAGATGGTGGGCCCCGACGGGCTGATCTTCAACGAATACCAGTTGCGGCTCGAGCACTGCGCGCGCACTGAGCCCGCCAGCTATTTCGCGCTCAGCCCTGCCGGCGGGCTGGGCTGGAGCGTCGGCGCCGCCTTGGGCGCCAAGCTCGCGGCGCCGGAGCGGTTTGTGGCGGCCGTGATCGGCGACGGCGGCATGATTTTCGCCAACCCGACCGCCTGCCATTGGGTGGCCGAGGCGCACCAGCTGCCGATCGCGGTGGTGATCTTCAACAACGCGCGCTATGGCGCGGTGCGCAATGCCACAATGGCAATGTTTGCCTCCGGCGCGGCGGGCCGCGACAACGGCACGGGGCTGGCCGACCTGTCGCCGAGCCCGGCCTTTGAACGCTATGCCGAGGCCCATGGCGCCTTTGCCGCACGCGTCGAGCAGCCGGAGGCGCTGGCCGGCGCATTGCAGGCGGCGCGCACGGCCGTGCTCAAGGAGGGACGGCACGCGCTCATAAACGTCATCACCCCCTATTGAAGGGGGGTGCCACCGCGGCCAGCCGATCGGAGTTAGGTTTTCGCCAAGGCGCGCGCGCGGACGCTTCCCAAGTGCTCGCGCCCCCAATAAAGGTCGCCGTCGGCAAACAGAAAGCTTGGCACGCCGAACACCCCTGCGGCCTCCGCTTCGCTGCGGATGGCAGCCAGCGCGCGACGACCCTGACCAGCCAGGAAGCCGGCAAACTCGCCGGTTGCGGCGCCACACTGCTGCAGCACCGCCGCTAACCCCGCGGCATTCTCCAGATCCAACTCGCGCCGCCAAAACAGCTCGAAAACGCGGTCATGATAGGCGCGAAAGACCCCGTGCTGGGCCGCATAGAGCATGCCGATATTGGCGAGGGAGGAATCGAAGATCTTTTTGGGACCTCGGATCGTCAGGCCACGCCGGTTGGCCTCGCGCCGACAGTCCATATAGCTGTACTTGACCCGCCGCCACTGGTGCGCGTTGCGGTCGTCCTCCACAACCTTGCCGCCGGCGTCGACGCTGGCGCTGCCAAGATAGGCCGCAATATCGAGGGTGTAGGGTAGCCACTCGATCTGCGCCCCCGTATCGCGCTCGAGCTGGTAGACCAGATCCTTCG
>DASTMQ010000192.1:0-4752 GCA_035714005.1 Hyphomicrobiaceae bacterium | reverse complement strand
TGGCCTTGATGCTCTGCAGCGCCTTGGCGGTGTCGCCGTTGAAGGGCTGAGTGGTGCCGACGTCGTGCCGTTCATAGGCCCAGGTCTGATAGATCCAGTCGTTGGCATCGAAGGCCTTGATTAGGTTGGTTTCGGTTTGCTGCAGCCAGGGCAGGACCTCGAGCTGGTTGTTGGGGAACTGGTCACGATTGATCTCCGGCGTGCGCGCCGCCAACAGCAGAATGTCGCGCCACAAGCGAATGCCACGCTCCGGTGGGCCGGTATAGTTGCCCTCCTGCCAGGCCGGATCCAGCATGATCGCCTTGCGCGAGGCCTCGAGCACCGTCACCGTCCAGGCCGGCGTTTTCGCCAGCGGTACCAGCGCCACCAGGCCATCCATGAACTCCGGATGCGACACACCCCATTGCAGGCTTTGCATGCCGCCCATGGATGGTCCGACCACGGCCAAGACATGGGTGAGGCCGAGATGCTCCATGAGCAAGCGGTGCTGCGAGGCGACCATGTCGCGGATCGCGAACTTGGGGAACTGCATGCGCGGCTGGGCGCGGCTGTTGCTCGGCGACGTGGTCAGGCCGTTGCCGATCGCATCGGTACAGATGATGAAATACCTGTCGGGATCGAGCGCCTTGCCCGGGCCGATCATGAAATCCAAACGATGGTGATTGCCGCTGATGGCGGTGACCATCAAAATGGCGTTGGTTTTGTTGGCGTTGAGCTTGCCGTGCGTCACATAGGAAATGGAAAAGTCCTTGATCACCTCGTCGCTTTCCAACTTGAAGTCGCCCGTGCTGTAGAGCTGGTGCGGCGCCTGCTCGGGTGAATGCGCCAGGGACGGCGTAGCCAATAGCAGCATTAAAGTTAACGTGCCGCGCAGCGTCCAAGCCATGGCAATAACTCCCAAGCAACGGCGATGGGTCACGACGATTAACGCACCCGCGCCGGGCTTTGTCAAAAACGACAGGCGCCGGGTCACCCTAAATGTTGACTCTGGTGGTCAACAATAGCTAGTCTGGCGGATCCGCCCGTCGCTGGTGGCAGGCGGCCACAACAGGCGATACCACCATGTCCGACAGCGCTCGAGCGATCGCCGTGCAGGCGCTCACCCATTGCGACGTTTGCTGTTCGGGGCAGCACGTCGAAATCGGCTTCACGGATCACGCCGGCAAGCCGGGCGTCATCTATCTGCCGCACGAGAGCCTGAGCGCACTGCTGGCGACCTTGACGGCGGCGGTCGAGGAGGCGAGCGAGCGGCGCACCGGTGCGGCCGGCGTGCAGCTCGTGCACCCCTTGGTCGACTGGGGCCTTGATCGCAACGGCGATGATCAATCGATCGTGCTGACGCTGAGGGCGCCGGACGGTTTCGACGTTTCCTTCCGGGCCGCGGCTCCGCTGGCCTCCGCGCTGAGCGAAGCGCTCAAGAGTTCGCCCCAGACTGTGAGCGCCTCAGCCAAGCCGGCTGCGTTCGCCCGCCTGCGCCACTAGCTCAGTTGGCCTTGACCCCGGCTGCCCGGATCACGGCCCCCCATTTGGCGACTTCCAACTCCAGCTGCGCCTTCAAGGCCGCGGGCGTGGCGAGGTCCTGGGCCACGGGCACCGTCGCCAGTCCGGCCATGCGCTCGATCACCACCGCTTCTTGCAAGGCTGCCTGCAGCGCCGCCGTCAGCTTCTCCACCACGTCCTTGCTGAGACCCTTGGGCCCCCAGAGCGCGTGCCAGGCCGAAACCTCAAAACCCCTGACCCCCGACTCCTCAAGCGTGGGCAGCTCGGCCAGCAGGGGTATGCGCGTTTTGGTGGTGGCGGCGAAGCCTTTGATGGTGCCGGCCTTGATTTGGTTGGCCGTGCCGGTGGTCTGATCGCACATCACGTCGAATTGGCCGCCCACCAGGTCGTTCATGGCGGGGCCGGTGCCGCGATAGACGACGGCATTCATTTTGATATTGAGCGCGCTCATCAACAGCAATCCGCACAGGTGCGCCGCCGATCCGATGCCCGCGTGTGCGTAGGTCACCTGGTCCTGCTTTTCCCTGAGCCATGCCATCAGCTCGCCGATGTCCTTGGCGGCCAGGGACTTCTTGCCGACGATCGTCATCGGCACGTCGGTGATGCGTCCGATTGGATCGAAGTCGCTGAACACGTCGTAGCGCAGGTTGTCGTAGAGCGCCGGCGCGGTCGATTGGCCGATGTGCCAAACCAGCAGCGTGTAGCCATCGCCGGCGGCCTTCGCCACCCGGCCGACGCCGATCGTGCCCCCCGCGCCGCCGACGTTTTCCACCACGATCTGCTGGCCCAGCCTCCGGCCCATGGGGTCGGCGATCAGCCGGGCCACCGTGTCGGTGGGGCCGCCGGCCGCCGCCGGCACCACTATGGTGATCGGCCGCGTCGGGAAGGCCTGCTGCGCCTGGCTGCCGGTTGCCGTCGCCGCCAGCACCGCCAGCACCGCGGCCAAGCCCCTGCCCCGCGGCCTACCGCCGAGCCTGGATCCGAGTTTGGCCGACATCCAACCCTGGCCTGGCATGTCGTTCTCCCTGAAAAATGGCGGCAAAGGATAGCCAAGCCGGCAAGCGCTGACCATGGAAAGCTCAGCCCCCGGCCGCCGATGCCGCGCTTAGGCCCGCGCCCGACTTGGGGCAGCTCAAAGGTTGTCGCCCGTCAGGGCTTCGCAAACCGCCGTCGTCACAGCCCGCGTGGTGGCGGTGCCGCCGAGGTCGGGCGTGTGCAGCCTCGGTTCGGCTGTGACCCGCTCGATCGCCCGCATCAGCCGGGCCGCCGCCGGCCTTTCGCCGAGATGCTCCAACATCAACACCCCGGTCCAGAAGGTGCCGATCGGATTGGCGATCCCCTTGCCCACGATGTCGAAGGCCGAGCCATGGATCGGCTCGAACATCGAAGGAAAGGTGCGTTCGGGATTGAGGTTGGCGGTGGGGGCGATACCGAGCGAGCCCGCCAGCGCCGCCGCCAAGTCCGATAGGATATCGGCGTGCAAATTGGTGGCCACCACCGTGTCGATGCTTTCCGGCTTCAAGGTCATGCGCACGGTCATGGCATCGACCAGCATCTTGTCCCAGTTCACGTCGGGGAACTCGCGTGCCACCTCGAGCGCGATTTCGTCCCAAAGCACCATGCCGTGGCGCTGGGCGTTGGATTTGGTGACCACGGTGAGCAGCTTGCGCGGTCGCGAGCGTGCCAAGGCGAAGGCGAAGCGCATGATGCGGGCGATGCCGGCGCGCGTGAACATCGACACATCCGTGGCCGCCTCCTCGGGCAAGCCACGATGCACGCGACCGCCGACGCCGGCATATTCGCCTTCGGAGTTCTCGCGCACGATCACCCAATCGAGCTCCGGACCCGCGACCCGGCGCAGCGGCGAGGTGATGCCGGGCAGGATCCGCGTCGGCCGTACGTTGGCGTATTGATCGAAGGGCTGGCAGATGGCCAGCCGTAAGCCCCACAGCGTGATATGGTCGGGCACATCGGGCGCACCCGCCGAACCAAACAGCAGCGCATCGTGGTTGCGGATGAGGTCGAGGCCGTTCGCCGGCATGAAGGCGCCGCTGTCTTTGTAGCGCTGCGACCCCCAGTCGAAATGCTCGAAGGCAAGCGCGAAGCCACCATCCCGCTTGGCGCACGCCGAGAGTGCCTCGACGCCGGCGGCGATCACCTCGCCACCGATGCCGTCGCCCGGAATGGCGGCAATTCGATACTGGCGCATGGTGCCCTCGCGACGGCGGCCGCGCTGATTTCGGCGGCTCCTTAGACGATTGCGCACTCTAGGCGGCGCGGGCGGGGCCTGTCACGCGCAGCTTTTGAAAACCTGCGCGCGCCGCAACGGCAGGGCCGCTACATGCCCTTGGATCCGCGTGCAATGGCGGCAATGCCGGTGCGCGACACCTCCATCAGACCCAGCTCCGTCATGATGGAGATGAATTGCTCGATCTTGGAGGTGCGTCCCGTGATTTCGAACACGAAATGCTCGGTGGACGCGTCGATGACATTGGCGCGGAAGATTTCAGCCAGGCGCAACGCCTCGATGCGCTTGTCACCCTTGCCGGTGACTTTCACCAGCGCCAGCTCGCGTTCCAACGGCTCGCCCAAGGCCGTGAGGTCGACGACGCGGTGCACATTCACCAGTCTTTCCAGCTGGCTCTTGATCTGCTCCAGCACCATGGCGGTGCCGGTGGTCACGACGGTGAAGCGGGAGAGGTGCTTGGCGTGCTCGGTCTCCGACACCGTCAGGCTCTCGATGTTGTAGCCGCGCCCGGAGAACAGGCCGGCGATGCGCGCGAGCACGCCCGGCTCGTTGTCGACCAGGATCGAGAGCGTGTGCGTCTCGGGTTTGTCGCTGCGCTCCTCCAGGAAGTAGGCGGAGCCGGGTTGGGTATTGGCCATCGTGGGTTGCCTTCAAGCAATGATCGCGCCGGCCGGCGGCAGCTCAAATAAGCATCGACGCGCTGATGGGAACGGGCGCGGCAAGGCCTCAAGTTGGAGGCCGGTGCGGTGGCGGCGGCTTGCGCGGCCGCCTAGACCAGCACCCTGCCTTCCTTGCCGATCGCCTTGTCGATCTCCTCTTCCGTCACCTCGTCGCCCAGCAGCATTTCGTGGTGCGCCTTGCCCGAGGGGATCATGGGGAAGCAGTTGGCGAGCGCGGCAACGCGGCAATCGAACAGCACCGGCTTGTCGTTCGGCGCCTTCAACATTGCCTTGATGGCATCGTCGAGCTCGCCGGGCTTCTCGCACCTGATGCCAATGCCGCCG
>DASTMQ010000191.1:0-61771 GCA_035714005.1 Hyphomicrobiaceae bacterium | reverse complement strand
GGCTTGATCGAAGACCTGTCGATGGTGGAGGTCGAACAAATCTACCTGCCGCTCTCCCGCCTCCTCAATCTTCACGTCGCCGCCGCCCAAGAGCTGCATGCGGTTACCAACCGCTTCCTCGGGCGTAAGGACCACCGGGTGCCCTACATCCTCGGCATCGCCGGCTCGGTGGCGGTCGGCAAGAGCACCACCGCGCGCGTCCTGAAGGCGCTGCTGGCCCGCTGGCCCGATCATCCACGCGTTGACCTCATCACGACCGACGGCTTTTTGCATCCCAACGAAGAGCTCAACCGTCGCGGCCTCATGCACCGCAAAGGCTTTCCCGAAAGCTTCGATACCGCGCGGCTGTTGAACTTTCTACATGAGGTGAAGTCGGGCAAGGAGAAAGTCGAGGCGCCCGTCTATTCGCACTTTCACTACGACATCCTTCCAGGCCAGGTCCTGGTCATCGATCGACCCGACATTCTCATTGTCGAGGGATTGAACGTCCTGCAGCCAGCGCGAATGCCCAAAGACGGTGAGGCCATTCCATTCGTCTCCGATTTCTTCAATTTCTCGATCTATATCGACGCCGATGCCAAGATGATTGAGGAGTGGTACGTCACCCGCTTCATGCGTCTGCGCCAGACGGCCTTCCGCGACCCGGGCGCCTATTTTCATCGTTACGCCCATCTCACGCCGGACGAGGCACGTGCCCAAGCCCTCGAAATTTGGCGTACGATCAACGAGAAGAACCTGGCCGAGAACATTCTGCCGACTCGGCAGCGTGCGCGCCTCATTTTGCGCAAGAGCGGTAACCATCGGATCGAGGATGTCGCCCTGCGCCGCATCTGAGGCCTGTGCCGCATCTGAGGAAAGTCGCCCCGGGTCGGCATAGACTGGGTTGTGGTGGCGCGCCAGCTGCGCCAGATTGCTGCGCACGGCAGGAGGCCGCGCCCTTGCCCGGGGCAGGTCAACGGAGGTGATCATGGGTCGCAAGTACCAAAACATCCTCGAGACAGTCGGCAACACACCGGTCGTCAAGATCAACCGATTGGCGCCGGCGGGCATCAATCTCTACGTCAAGATTGAAGCCTTCAATCCATTGGGCTCGGTCAAAGACCGACTTGCGTTGGGTGTAATCGAGGCCGCCGAGCAATCTGGAGAGCTCAAGCCCGGCCAAACTGTAATCGAGGCCACCAGCGGCAACACCGGCATTGGTCTGGCGATGGTCTGCGCACAGAAGAACTATCCCCTGGTGGTGACGATGGCCGAGCAGTTCAGCGTCGAACGGCGGCGCCTGATGCGCTTCCTCGGGGCCAAAGTCGTGCTGACCCCGCAAGCCCAGCGCGGCATGGGCATGGTGGTGAAGGCCGTCGAACTCGCCAACACGCATGGCTGGTTTTTGACGCGCCAATTCGAAAACGAGGCCAATCCCGATTTCCACTCGCGCACCACCGCGCGCGAAATCATCGACGACTTCGCCGGCGAGCGGCTCGATTATTGGGTTACGGGCTACGGCACGGGCGGCACTCTCAAGGGTGTGGCCCGCGTGCTGGCCAAGGAACGCCCGGAGACGAAGATCATCGTCTGCGAGCCGGAAGATGCACAGCTGTTGGGCAGCGGCACGGCGCAGGCCCGCCACCCCGATGGCTCTCCCGCCGCCGCGCATCCAGCCTTCAAGCCGCACCCCATGCAGGGCTGGACGCCCGATTTCATTCCCAAGATCACCGGCGATGCGGTGGCGTTGAACGTGATCAACAAGTTGATGGCGGTGCCCGCTGCCGAGGCAATCCGCATGAGCAGCGAACTTGCGACCAAGGAAGGCATCTTTGTCGGTATCACCTCCGGTGCCACCTTTGCCGGTGCCTTGAGGATTGCCGCCGAGGCGCCCAAAGGGTCGACCATACTGGCCATGCTGCCGGACACGGGCGAGCGGTATTTGTCGACGCCCTTGTTTGCCAACGTGCCGGCCGACATGACCCCCGAGGAGATGGAAATCTCGCGCTCAACCCCCTCGGCCCAATTCCCAAGCTGACCGAGCGGGCACGTCAGCAAGCATGGGCGCAGCATGGGCGCAGCACGGCGCTTGGGGGCCCCAGCCTGCCGCGAGCTTAGCCCGGGCGCCGCATCCGGAGCCGGGCCTGCCGCCAGCTCGGCGATGGCTTTGGCAGCAGCTTGTCTCTGGGCAATGTCTTGGCCTGGGAGGTGGCGCAGGGGCCCACCTGGGGCTCGGCTGCCCATTGCCGGACGGCGGTAAGGCTTGACCAAATAAAACAGGGCGCCGGGTGCGGGGGGCGGCGCCCTATTTTTGTTGAACGGCTCGGTGCGGGAGTGAGCCGGTCACTGCAACAACGGTTGCCCCGACAAGTTATTCCCGATCGCCGGCAGAAATCGTCTAGCGCCTTGTCTGGCTGGCGCCGCCTGCGGCGCCGCCGTTACGTATCTGCCGCCGTCATCGGCGAGCGAGTGCGAGTCCACGCCTGATCGCGCTTTAAGAAATCGTGCAGCGTTTTGCCCGGCTCGGCCCGGAAGCGATCGGGCTGCACCTGAAATCCATCGATGCGATCGAGGCGGAAGGTGCGAAAATCATCGCGCAGCTCACACCAGGCTGACAGCAACCAAACCGGACCGAAGTAGGCAAGGCACAGGGGCCGCACCGTTCGTTCCGAGGCATCCCCGAAGCCGTCGCGGTAGCGAAAATGCAACTTCAGCTGGCTGCGCAGGGCGCGCCGCAGCTCTGCCACGTCGAATGTGACCTGCTCCATATAGTGATGCGGGGGGGCCAATAAGGCCGTGTTGGCCATGTAATCGCGCAAGCGCTCGGGGATGACCGCCTCGACCTTGGCGATCACGTCGGTGGCCGCCGCCGCGAGCTTCTCGTCGGCCCACGACTGCACGATCCGGGCGCCCAGCACCAACGCCTCGATTTCCTGCTCGTTGAACATCAATGGGGGAAGGTCGAAGCCTGCTTTGAGCACATAGCCGACCCCAGCCTCCCCCTCGATCGGCACGCCGCTGACGATCAGGTCCTGGATATCGCGGTAGATCGTCCGCTCGGAAACCTCGAGCGACTGGGCAAGATCCCGCGCCCGCACCAGCTCCTTGCGGCGCATGAACTGAATAATCTCGAACAAACGGTCGGCGCGGCGCACGCGGCTGTCCCCTCCGAACTATCGATCATTGCTTTCTTAGCGTAGCGCTCCTGACACCACCCTGTCAGGAGCCTGTCAGGGCTCCTGACAGCAGGCTGGCAGGAGCGATGGGCGATAGTGCGACTCGAGGCCCCGTCCCTTCCTCCAGAGCATGCGTTCGGCGGGAGATAGCCTTCGAAAACTGAAAAAAGAAGAGATTTTAAAGGAGAAATTGATGACTTGCGCTCATATCACGTACCGTGGCCGTCGGCTCGGCTTTGCGGTCGGCGTCGGCCTCAAAGGTAGGCTGCAACGGGCTTGGGAGGGCTACTGGGAGTGGCAGCGCCGGCGGACTACTGTGCGAATTTTGTCCGCACTGGATGACCGCACCTTGAGGGACATCGGCATCAACCCCAGCGAAATCACCTCCTACGCCTATGGCGACCCCGAGCAACGCCGGCGGCGGTGTGAGGCGAGCTGGCGCTCTAATGCCCACGCTTAGCGCGCGATGCGGCGGCTTGCGCCAAGGACTTGCGGCGCACCGGCGATGGACGCTGTTTGGCCGCACACAGTCGCGCCATGGGGGGCGTCGAGGCCGACGCTCCCTGCACCAGCCGGGCCTCGCCCGTCGGACCATGGGTCGCAATCCGCGCGGGATGGGGAGTGCTCGGGCGGGTCGCGTGCCACGGGCGGCGGGCCGCTTAGGGGAGCAGCCCCTCGGCGCGGGCGCGATTTGCCAAGATGCCCTCGGGCCGGGCGCCGAGCTGGCCGATGATTTCGCCTGCCGCCAGACTGCCGAGCCGACCCGCCGGCACGAGCCCCAGACCCTTGCTGATGCCATAAAGTAGGCCGGCGGCGTAAAGATCGCCCGCCCCGGTGGTGTCGATCACCGCCGACACCGGGACCGCCGGCACGGTGATCGGCGCGCTGCCGGCGCTCAAGATGACGCTGCCCTTTTCGGAACGCGTCAGCGCCGCGAGCTTGCTGTCGGCCTGCACCTGTGCCGCCGCTTGCGCAAACGAGGCCACCTGGTAAAGGGCGGTGATCTCGGCCTCGTTGGCGATCAAAATGTCAACGGTGGAGCGGATGAAGTCGAGGAATTCGGCGCGATGTCGGTTGACGCAGAAGGCGTCGGAAAGGCTGAGCGCGACCTGTCGGCCGGCGCCGACGGCGATGGAAGCGGCAGTGCGGAAGGCCGCTTTGGCTTGCGGCCGATCGAATAGATAGCCCTCAAGATAAACAATCGCGGCCGCGCCAATGAGCTTGGCATCGATCTCGTCCTCACTCAATTCCGGGCTGACGCCAAGAAACGTGTTCATGGTGCGCTGCCCATCCGGCGTCACGAGAATCAGCGACCGACCCGTGGGCTCGCTGCCAGACGCGGCCGGTGGCGTCTGGAATGTGACGCCGGCCGCGCGAATGTCGTGTCCGAACACCTCCCCGAACTGATCCTGCGCCGTTTTACCGATGAAGGCGGCGCGGCCGCCGAGCGAGGCAATCCCGACCATGGTGTTGGCGACCGAGCCACCGGAAATCTCTACCGCCGGCCCCATGGCATCATAGAGGGCGCGGATCGCGGCGGCATCGACGAGCTGCATACTGCCTTTGCTGCGGCCGTGTCGCACCAGAAAGGCGTCATCGCAGCGACCGATGATATCGACGATGGCATTGCCGATGCCGACCACGTCGTGCTGTTGCATCCTTGCTGCTCCCTCGCTACCCCGGTAAAGGTGGCCACTATAGGAGGCCGCTCGAGGCGGGTCGACGCCGGCAGGGGAGGCCTGTCGCGGGGGCCAGCGCCACTCGCCCAGTGTTCACGCCCGTGCCAGGGCATCGCGCGCGGCCGGGAGGCGCTGCGGCAGCAACGAAACGGCAGCCAGAATTAGCGCGGCGGACAGCGCCAGTACGCGAAACAGCGCGTCAAAGCCCCAGTTTTCATAGATGAAGGCGATCAGGGGTAGGGCGGCGGCCAGCACGGTGAAGCTGACCACATAGCGCACGCCATAGATGCGCGCGCGCCATTGGCCGTCGGCCAGCCGGCCGATCATGTAGTCGTTGATCGGGATTTGCCCGAACGCCGCCAGCATGAAACCGAGCGCGCACAGGAATGCGGGCAAGTCGACGAGGCCGGGCATCGCCATGAAAAAGACGACCTGCAGGGCCGCCGCCGCCATGAATACCGTGCGCGGACCGAGCCGGTCGAGGAAATGTCCCACGATCAATTGTCCGATCGAGGCGAGGGCAAAAACCAGGAACGCCAATTGCCCGAGCGCAGTGGCGGAAATGGCAAGGCCGCCGAGCCGCTCGTCGAACACCTTGGGAAGCGCAAACGTCGTCGACTGGAATACGATGCTGGAAACCGCGGTGGTCAAAAACACGATCATGGAAACGCGCAACAACAACGCCTTGACATCGCTTGCCAGCTCCGGTGCCGCGGCCGGAGCGGTGGCGCGCGCGCGCGGTTGCGTGATTTGTGACCATCGCAGCACGCTATAGGCGATGCCAAGCAAGATCGACGCGACACCCGGAACGAAGAAGGCGGTTCGCCAGCCGCCGTGATCGATGAAGTAACCGGTGATCAGGGCGGCGCTGGCGACGCCGAGATTACCCCAGACACCATTGACGGCGATACGCATGCCAGTGTTCTTCCATTTCTCAACCACGATCGCCAGGCCGACGGGATGGTAGATGGCGGCAAACATGCCGACGATAAAAAGACCGAGCGCGATCTCGAACGGCGTGCGAGCGAAGCCGGTCATGATCGAGGCGATGCCGATGCCGATGAAAAATACGCTCATCATGCCATCGCGGCTCCACTTGTCGGCAAGCCAACCTGCGGGTAGCGCAAACACGCCAAAGGCGAAAAAGCCCGGGGTTGCGTATTTCAGCAGATCGGCGTAGCCCAAACCCCACTCGCGATTGAGCGCCAGCGCCGCGACGGTGGCGAAGATCAGCGTGAACAGATGATCCATGAAGTGGCCAACATTGAGCAGCAGAAAATGCGTGCGCTCGCGCATAAGCTAGGTTTCCCGGTAAGCTTGCGATGCCGGCACGTTAGCCCCTTTGCCTCACCGCGCAAACACCGTTTATGGATCGCGCACACGCGTGTTTGGCATAGCTGTGAGGATTGCCACGGGCCGGCGCTGGGGGCCGGCGCCGGCTGGCAATTGACGCACGCGCGGGCTGCCCATAGGGTCGCGGCGCGCCGGCTCGCGTTCCAACCATCTCAAAAATGGGGGCAATGATGCCGCCCACAAGCACCGTCGATGAAACCCTGCGCGCTGCGGTCGATGAGGCGCGCGCCTGGCCGTTCGAGGAGGCCCGGCGCATCCTCAGACGACTTCAGACGCTGAAAGACGACGGCGACAAGCCGGTGATTTTCGAGACCGGTTACGGGCCCTCTGGCTTGCCTCACATCGGCACGTTCGGCGAGGTGGCACGTACCGCCATGGTGCGCCACGCCTTCGAGGTCTTGACCGAGGGCAGGCGCAAAACCCGCTTGATCTGCTTTTCCGATGACATGGACGGCCTGAGAAAGGTGCCCGACAACGTCCCCAACCGAGACATGCTCGCGCAGTACCTCGACAAGCCGCTCACCTCGGTGCCTGATCCCTTTGGCGGCGAGCACCCGAGCTTTGCGCATCACAACAATGCCCGCCTGCGCCGCTTCCTCGACCAATTTGGCTTTGACTACGAATTTTATTCGGCGACGGAGAGTTACCGGGCAGGTTTGTTCGATGAGACCTTGCTCAAAATGCTCAGGGCCTACGACAAGGTCATGGATATCATCCTGCCGACGCTGGGACCGGAGCGCCGGCAAACCTACTCGCCTTTCCTTCCCATCTCGGCCGAGAGCGGCAAGGTGCTGCAGGTGCCCATGCTGGAGCGCCATCCGCGCAAGGGGACCGTGGTCTACGTCGACCCCGACACGGGAAAGAGAGTGGAGACGGCCGTGACGGGCGGCCGCGTCAAGTGCCAATGGAAGGCCGACTGGGCATTGCGCTGGACGGCGCTAAGCGTCGACTATGAGATGTGCGGCAAGGACTTGATCGACTCGGTCACCCTGTCGTCGAAAATCTGCCGTGCGCTCGGCGGCACGCCACCGGAGAACTTCATTTACGAACTCTTTCTCGACCAAGTTGGCGGCAAGATCTCCAAGTCGAAGGGCAATGGTCTCACCATCGAGGAATGGTTGACCTATGCCTCACCGGAGAGCCTGGCACTTTTCATGTTCCAGAAACCGAAAGCGGCCAAGCGCCTATTCTTCGACGTCATCCCGAAGGCGGTGGATGAGTACCTGACGCACCTTGCCAAATATCCGCAGGAGGAGGAGCGGGCGAAGCTCGACAACCCCGCCTGGCACATTCACGTCGGCAACCCGCCTCGCGCCGAACTGCCGATCAGCTTCGGGCTGCTGCTTAACCTCGTGGCGGTATCGAACGCGGAGGCCAAGGCGACGCTGTGGGGCTTTATCCGCCGATATTCGCCAGCCGCGACGCCCGAAAAGTTTCCCGTGCTCGACCAGCTCGTCGGTTATGCGCTCGCCTACTATCGAGACTTCATCAGGCCACAGAAGATCTATCGGCTTGCCAACGACAAGGAACGGCAGGCCTTGCAAGACTTGGCCCAGCGACTGGCGACGGTGCCCGAGGGCAGCAACAGCGAGGCTCTGCAAAACCTGGTCTACGAGGTCGGCAAGGCGCACGCATTTGAGCCGTTACGGACCTGGTTCTCGGCGCTCTACGAGGTGCTGCTCGGACAACCCCAAGGCCCGCGCTTTGGCGGCTTTATCGAGCTGTTCGGCGTCGACAACACGCGCGCGCTGATCGCCAAGGCGCTGCGCGGCGAACTGGTGGGACCCGGCTGATCGGCGGTTCCTTGCCGGTCATGCTTCCTTGCCCTCAAGACGCGTGCCCCGGTTGTCCGCTGGGCGACGCGCCGCTGCCGGCAGGCGCCGCGGGCGGGCCCGGGAAAGAGCCCATAGGCGCTCCAAGATCGTCCGCCGAAAGCGCTGTGCCCCTCCAACCTCTTCGAGGTGCGCAAGATAGGGGTCCCAGAGCAGCCGCCGTGCCGCCGCGCGCTTCGTCGGTTTGGGCGCGCATCGCTCGGGCGACAAGGGCTCGAGGCGCTGACCGCCGAGCCAGGCGAAGGTCGCTTGCCAAACCTCGGGCGCGGCGCGGCGGTTGCGCGCACCGCGCAGCTGCACGATGGTTGGCATCGTCACCTCTTCGCCATGCCGGCCGATTTCGACGCACGCCACCCGTCGTTCGCCCTTGCGAATGGAGAAAATCGCGCTCTGACCCGCGCTGAGCTGGTCGGCGTATTGGTCGAGGCAGTTGTCGAGTGCGGCGCTTTCGTCGATGAAATCCTCGATGGTTCGCAGGGCGATGAAGTGGAAGCCGCTAACCACGCCGTCGGCCAACCACGGCCGTTCGATGCCCGTACCCAAGTATTCGCTGAGGCGCAGGCGCTGACGCCAGGCACCGACCTCCTCGCGCGCGCGCTTGAAACTCATCTCCGCGCCCCACGGGCGCCGCAGCAGCCGGTGTCCCAGCAACGCGGGCCGCTGACTGTACCAAGCCCACGCCGCCATCAGCTCGAACAGGTCTTCCGACCAGCTCGCCAGCTCTGCCTGGCGCGCCAGCCAGAGCGCATACTCGCTGCCGGCTGCCAGCTGCGCCTGACCGACGCGCTTGAGCCAATGGGCGGTTGCCTCCGGCGCGCGCGGAATGAGGCTCGAAATCCGCAAGCCATAGTCCTCTGCAACCGGGAAGGAGGGCAGGGGCTCCACGAATGCCTGCGGCGGCAGCCTGCGCAGCCACCACGCTAGTCCGAGCGCGTCGGCGGCCTGGCGCAGAGGGGCGCCAGCACAAACCAAGGCCAGGCTACGATCGCGCCTGGCGGCTGAGCCATATCCCGTGCTCAGCGCAAACAGCAGCGCCGGAAAGCTCTCCGCCAGGTCCTCGATCTGGGAAGCACAGTTGCTCAAATCTCGGACGAGGCGGCGATAGAAGGGATGGAAGGTATCGAGACGTCGCTGTCGGCGGGCTTCCGCGCTCTCATGCCCGCCCAAAAGTACGCTGTTGAGGGCTGTCATTCGTATTGCTTCGTGCAATCTACTGCTCTTGCCGCCCCCACCGCTTGCTTAGCCAAACAAAATGGCGAAAACGGGAGAGTGCCGCGCGCCCATCGCGCTCAGCGGGCAATGGGCCCAACTTGCGGTCGCGGGTTTTGCCGGCGCGCGCTATTGCAGGCCGAGCAAGGCTTGGTTGAAGCCCGCCAATGAGATTGGAATGCCGATACCGGCCTCCTCGGTTTGGAAGATGATAAAGACGGCCGTCTTGCCGCCCTTGAACTGCTCGATCAGCTGATCTTCCAAGACGACCTGCGCGTAGCAGGCAAACGAATGGCAACGCACGAACGGGGCGTGGCCGACGTCCTTATCGTCGATCTTGAGGCCGAGGCCGGGTGGCAGCAACACACCTAAGGGCGCAAACACGCGCAGCACGCGCTTGCCATCCGAAAACCGCTGCACGTAAACCGTCAAACCGACGTTGCTGCGGTCTTCCGCGGTAACGCTCTGCACCATGGCGCAGGTCTCATTCTTGGCACCGGGTGGGGGAGGTTTACAGACGATTTGCCAGTCGCCGTGCTGGGCCTTGATGGTGCCGCCCTCCGGCGTCGGCGGCGTCTGTGCGCGGGCCGTTGTGCTCGCCAGCAGGGCCACGCAGGCCAGGGCACCGGTCCCCAGCAGGCGGCGCCCCTGAGCGATCATCCGGGATGCTCGAAGGGATCGGCGCAGCAAACTCGAAATTCCTCACAGGGTTGCAGGGATTTGCTGGGACCCGTCCAGGCCGGCCGGCAGCTGATCGAAGGCGGCGTCGGTGGCGCGTTTTTCGTGCCCAATCGCGACTCTTTTGATTTGGCCAATGAATCCGGCCAAAATGCGACTCACCTGGTGCGGTTGCAGGCCGGAGAGGCGGCGCAATTCTCACGCGTAGAAATGCCGCAGCGGGTGCCCTTGAGTCCTAGTCTGCCCTTATGCTTGGTGGCGACAAGCGAAACCCTCGCGCCGTCTCGAAGCGGATGCTGCCAGCCTGTGGGGGAGATCCAGGGGTTGGTTTTTGGGCGGTGCTGGCGGCGGCAAGGGCTTTTGCGTGCGGGAGCTTTGGCCGAGCCGGGTGGCCTCGCCAGGTCTTAAGACTGGGAGCAGAAACAATGACGATGAGGAGCCCGAGCGGCGGCGTGCTGATCAGCCTTGGCGCCGTTCTGGGCGCGGTTGTGAGCACCGTCCTCGGCGGCATGTTGCTTGCGACTTGCGCCGTAGCCGGCGCCGGGCAACCCTCCCCGAAGCAGATCGGCTTCCAGGAAGCCGTGACGCCGATCGCCGCGCAAATCCACCGGGTGCACGACTACGTCAACGTCATCATCATCGCCATCACGACCTTTGTGCTCATGCTGCTGGTCTACGTGATGTGGCGGTTCAGTGAAAAGCGCAATCCAACACCCTCGCGCACGACCCACAACACCACGGTCGAAGTGCTCTGGACGGTAATACCCGTCTTTATTCTGGTCGCGATCGCCATCCCCTCCTTCAAGCTGCTGTTCGACCAGTACACCTACCCGCCGCCGGACCTTACCATCAAGGCCGTCGGCCATACCTGGAACTGGACGCATGAGTACCCTGATCAGGGCATCAGCGTTGATTCTGTGATGCTGCAGGACGCTGAACGGGAGGAAGCCATCAAGGCGGGAGTACCGGCCGATCAGGTGCCGCGCAATCTGGCCGTTGACAATGAAATCCTGGTCCCCGTCAACAAGGTGGTCCACGTGCTGGTGACCTCGACCGACGTCATCCATTCCTGGACCATTCCCTCGTTCGGATCGAAGGTCGACGCGGTGCCCGGCCGTATTACGGCGACCTGGTTCAAGCCGACGGCGGAAGGACTATACTTTGGCCAATGCTCGGAACTGTGCGGCAAAGACCATGCCTTCATGCCGATCGCCGTGCGCGTGGTGAAGGATCAGGTGTTTGCCGACTGGGCGGCGGCGCTGAAGGCGCGTGACCGCAAACGCGCCAAGGAGATCATTCGCAAGGCGGCCGTCGAACTGGCAGGGACGAAACGGACGGCCGCGGCGCAATAAGCGCACTGGCGCGGTCGGTAGGTGCCGCCCGACGGCACGCAATGGAAGGCGAAGGTAGTCAAATGGCAGAGAAGTCGGCGGCTCACGCAGATCACGGCCATGACCATGCCCACACTCCCTATGGGATCGGGCGCTGGCTCAATTCCACCAACCACAAGGACATCGGCACGATGTACCTGCTGTTTGCCATCATGGGCGGACTGGTGGGTGGCTTCCTGTCGGTGGGCATGCGCATGGAGCTGCAGGAGCCCGGCCTGCAGTATTTCGCCAACGGTCACACCTTCAACGTGTTCGTGACCGGGCACGGCCTCATCATGGTGTTCTTTATGGTGATGCCGGCGATGATCGGAGGCTTCGGCAACTGGTTCGTGCCCTTGATGATCGGCGCGCCGGACATGGCCTTCCCGCGCATGAACAATATCTCGTTCTGGCTGTTGCCGGCCTCCTTCACGCTGCTCGTCACATCGATGTTCGTCGAGGGACCGCCGGGCATGAATGGCGTCGGTGCCGGCTGGACGGTCTATGCCCCGCTATCGACCAGCGGGCATCCGGGCCCGTCCATGGATTTTGCCATTCTTTCCCTGCATTTGGCGGGCGCCTCTTCCATCCTGGGCGCCATCAATTTCATCACCACAATCTTCAATATGCGCGCGCCGGGTATGACCCTGCACAAGATGCCCTTGTTTGTGTGGAGCGTACTGGTGACGGCTTTCCTGCTGCTGTTGTCGCTGCCGGTGCTGGCCGGCGCCATAACCATGCTGCTGACCGACCGGAATTTCGGCACCACCTTTTTCAACGCGGCGGGGGGCGGTGATCCCCTGCTCTACCAGCATCTGTTCTGGTTCTTCGGTCACCCGGAAGTCTATATCCTGATCTTGCCCGGCTTCGGCATGATCAGTCACATCGTTTCCACCTTCTCGCGCAAGCCGGTGTTCGGTTACCTCGGCATGGCCTACGCCATGGTGGCGATCGGCTTCATCGGCTTCATCGTTTGGGCGCACCACATGTTCGTGTCGGGCATGGGTGTCGACGCGCAAGCCTATTTCGTGTTCGCGACCATGGTGATCGCGGTGCCGACGGGCGTGAAAATCTTCTCCTGGATCGCCACCATGTGGGGCGGCTCGATCCAATTTCGCGTACCGATGCTGTGGGCGCTCGGCTTCATTTTTTTGTTCACGCTCGGCGGTGTCACCGGCATCATGCTCGCCAACGCCGGCATCGACCGCGCCCTGCACGACACCTACTACGTGGTGGCGCACTTCCACTATGTGCTTTCACTAGGGGCCGTGTTCACCATCTTTGCCGGCTGGTACTACTGGTTCCCGAAGATGACCGGGTACATGTACAACGAGGCGCTCGGTAAACTGCATTTCTGGCTCACCTTCATCGGTGCCAACGTACTGTTTTTCCCGCAGCATTTTCTCGGCCTGGCCGGCATGCCGCGGCGCTACTCCGACTATCCGGACGCCTTTGCCTATTGGAATTGGTGGTCCTCGGTCGGTTCCTATATCACCGCCACGGGCACGCTCTTGTTCGTGGTGGCCATGCTCTATGCCTACTTCGTCGCCAAGGTCAAAGCGGCGAACAATCCATGGGGCGTCGGCGCCACGACGCTGGAGTGGACCTTGCCGTCGCCGCCGGCATTCCATTCCTACGAGCGCCTGCCAACCTTGCAGCAAACCACGCATCATTGAGGCGCTCCTGCGCGCCCGATCCGATTGAAGCGACATGGCCGACCTAGGCATTCCCCTGAGCAGCACCCGACCGGCGAACCTGGTCGGCGCCAGCGTCAGCGATTTCATTGCCCTGATGAAACCGCGCGTCATGTCGTTGGTCGTGTTCACGGCCTTCACGGGCATGATGCTGGCGCCGGGGCATCTCAACCCGGTTCTTGCCGGCATTGCCATGCTTTGCATCGCGGTCGGCGCCGGGGCCTCCGGTGCGCTCAACATGTGGTACGACGCCGACATCGATGCGCGCATGCAGCGCACGGCAGCCCGACCCATTCCGCGCGGCGCCGTGAGCCGCGAGGAAGCGCTAACCTTCGGCGTGATCCTGGCCATCGGTTCGGTGACGACGCTCGGCCTGGTTGTGAACTGGGTTGCCGGGGGGCTGTTGGCCATCACCATCGCCTTCTACCTCATCGTCTACACCATGTGGCTAAAGCGCCGGACGCCGCAGAATATCGTCATTGGCGGTGCCGCCGGCGCCTTCCCGCCCATGATCGGTTGGGCCGCGGCGACCGGCGGCATCAGCCTCGAAAGCATCGTGCTGTTCTTGATCATCTTTATGTGGACACCACCGCATTTCTGGGCGCTGGCGCTCTATCGCGCCCGCGACTACGAGCGCGCGGGGGTGCCGATGCTGCCGGTGGTGGCGGGCGCCGACGAGACGCGCAAGCAGATCGTGATCTACTCGGCGCTGCTGGTGATGGTCGCCTTCCTACCAGCACTGCTACAGCTGGGCGGTTCGATTTATGCGCTGAGCGCCATTGCCGCGGGCAGCATCCTTCTCTCGTTGGCGCTCACCGTGCATCGGGTGCGCGAGGGACGCGAGGCCGATCGGGCCGCGCAGCGCCTGTTTGCCTATTCCATCGTCTACTTGTTCGTGCTGTTTGCCGTGCTCCTCTTGGAGGCGGCATTCGGGCGGTATTTGAGCCTGACGGGAGTTTCGCTCGCGTGAGCGATGAGGAACAACGCGAATGGGAACGACGGCGCAAGACGAGATCGGTCGCGATCGCGTTGGCGCTGGCGGCGCTCGTCATCTTGTTCTACATCGCCACCATCGCCCGCCTGGGCGGCAACGTCATGAACCGCCCGCTGTAGTGGAACCGGTATTGGGTTGACCCGCATGGCGCATGGGCATAAGCAGAGCCGCACGGGGCGCCGAGATCGCACCGTTGCCCTTTGCTGCGCCGCGCTCGTCGCCGTGATGGTCGGGGCGGCCTTCGCCTCGGTCCCGCTCTACCGGCTGTTTTGCGAGGCGACGGGATTTGCCGGCACGCCGCAGCGTGTGCTGCACGCCTCCGATGCCAGCATCGATAAAACTATCACCATCCGCTTCGATGCCAACGTTACACCCGGCTTGCCCTGGCGCTTTGAGCCGGTGCAGCCCACCCTCGAGGTCAAAATCGGCGAAAACGCCTTGGCCTTTTACCGTGCGACCAACCTTTCCGATCATGCCGTGACGGGCATGGCGACCTTCAACGTCACGCCGGAGCCGGCGGGGGGCTTTTTCAACAAGATCCAGTGCTTCTGCTTCACCGAACAGGTGCTAGAGCCGGGACAGTCGGTCGAGATGCCGGTCAGCTTCTTCATCGATCCTCAGATCGTGTCGGATCGGGACGGACGGTCGATTTCGCTGATCGTGCTGTCCTATACCTTCTATCCCGTGGAGGGCAAAGCCGGCCTTGCCGGACGGGCGCGTGATGGCGCCGCCGTCGGCCCCGCGCGCGGAACGCCCGCCGCCGCACGGGGTACGGCCGGATAAATGTCGTCGAAACACCCCCTCGCGCGACCGCAAGGGTTTAGGGAGTTGGAACCGGAAATGGCCGACACGCACGCAAAGCACCATGACTATCACCTCGTGAATCCGAGCCCGTGGCCGGCCGTCGGGGCTACCGCCGGCTTCGTGACGGCTGTTGGCCTGATTATTTGGATGCGCTCGATGGGTGGCGGGGAGGGCCTGTTCGGGATCAAGGGCCCGTTCGTGTTCGCTGCCGGCGTGCTGGGCCTGCTGTTCACCATGTGGGTGTGGTGGCGCGATGTCATCCGCGAGGCCCACGGCGGCGACCACACGCCGGTGGTGCAACTGCACCTGCGCTACGGCATGATCATGTTTATCGCTTCCGAGGTCATGTTCTTCGTCGCCTGGTTTTGGGCCTATTTCGACGTCGCCCTGTTCCCGGCGGCGGTCTATCCCCTCGATATCACCACCCCCGATGGTGCGGTCGAGACCAGCAAGGAAGTGATCGGCATGGTCGAGCGCAATGCGCTGACCGGCGGGCACTGGCCACCAAAACCCGATGGCACCTTGTTCCACGGCACCTTCGATCCCTGGGGGCTGCCGCTGGTCAACACGCTGATCCTGCTCACCTCGGGCACGACGGTGACCTGGGCCCATCACGCGCTGCTGCAAAATGACCGGCGCGGACTCAAGTGGGGTCTGCTGCTCACCATCATCCTGGGCGCTCTGTTCACGATTTGCCAGGCCTACGAATACGCCCATGCCGGCTTCAAGTATGCGGGCCACATCTACGGCTCGACCTTCTTTATGGCGACGGGCTTCCACGGTGCCCATGTCTTGATCGGGACAATGTTCCTTATCGTCTGCCTCTGTCGGGCCATGGCGGGGCATTTTTCGCCAAAACAGCACTTCGGCTTCGAGGCCGCTGCCTGGTATTGGCACTTCGTCGACGTGGTCTGGCTGTTCCTGTTCCTGTGCATTTATGTGTGGGGGGCAGGTACACCACTGGCGCACTGACCCAGTCCGGGTACCGTGGTGAATCGGCCGCGGTACCCGTTTCCCGTGCGGCAGGGCCGCGACTTTGGCGCTGCGCCTGTGCCGTTGAACGAGATCTGGCATGCCCGAAACCGCATCCCCTTTGCTGTGCGGCCTCAAGGGCCGCTGCCCGCGCTGCGGCAAGGGCGCCCTGTTTGCCGGCGGTCTTGCCCTGCGCGAAACCTGCGGTCATTGCGGCCTGAGCTATGCCTTTGCCGATGCAGGGGACGGCCCGGCCGTGTTTGCGATTTTCATTCTGGGTTTCCTCGTGTTGGGCGGGGCGCTGTTGGTCGAATTCAAGCTGGGCGCGCCGGTGTGGGTGCACGTCGGCCTGTGGGGTGTGCTAACTCCGCTCCTTGCCTTTGCCATGCTGCGCCTGCTGAAGGCGACCCTGATCGCCCTCCAGTTTAAGCACCAGGCCCAAGAGGGGCGGCTCACGCCCCGCTGAACAGGCGTCATGTGGCAGCGGCTGCGACAAGCTGGATTGGTGTGGAGCTCGCTTGCGGTTCTGGCCGCCCTGGCCTTGCTGGTCGGCCTTGGTTTTTGGCAGCTCGAGCGTCTGGCCTGGAAGGAGGCGCTGCTCGCGCGTCTCGCGGCGCGGGTTGCCGCCGAGCCGATCAGCCTTGCAGCGGTCGAACGCCGGTGGCAGGCCGACGGCGACGTCGAATATTTGCATGCCCTCGTCAGAGGGCGCTTCCACCACGACCAGGAGCGCTACCTCTACGCCCCGCAACCGGCTGGGCTGGGCTGGCATGTCTATACACCCTTGGAGGTTTCCCCCGGCCGCGTGCTGTGGGTGAACCGTGGGTGGGTCGACGAGGCCCACAAACAACCGCAGCAACGCGCTCAAGGCCAGCTCGCCGGCGAGACGGAGGTGCGCGGGCTGATCCGCGGGCCGCCAGTCCCAGGGCTGTTCACCCCCGCCAACGATGCGGCGGGCAACCTATGGTACTGGCCCGATCTCGGCCAAATGACGATCTCCGCCTTCGGCACACCGGCGCCGGCGAGCCTGCCGTTCCGCCTGGAGGCCGATGGGCAACCCTTGCCGCCCGGGGGTCTTCCCCGTGGCGGGGTCACCCGCCTCGACCTGCCCAACCGGCATCTTGAGTACGCCTTGACCTGGTTTGCCCTCGCGCTGGCACTGATCGTCGTTTATTTTGTCTTTGCCCGCCATCGCCTTCGCCCCGGCGGGGCCACCATGACAGGCCCCCACCCGCACGGCCCCTGAGCAAGCAAGCTTCGCCTTGTTAAGCGCGGCGGCAACGGCATAGGGTTCAAGGTTGAAGGTCGCGACAACCCCGAAAGAGCGAGACTTTGCAGTACATTTCCACCAGAGGCGAAGCACCCAGAGGGGGATTTGAGGATGTGCTGCTCGCGGGCCTTGCCCGCGACGGCGGCCTTTACATGCCCGCCAGCTGGCCCAGCCTGTCGCCGCAGAGTATCGCCGACTTTGCCGGCCAGCCCTATGCCGAGGTGGCCAGCCGCCTGTTGGCACCATTCGTCGGCTCAAGCCTGACGCGCGCAGACCTGATCGGCATCACTAGGGATGCCTACGCGCGCTTTTCCCACCCGGCCGTCACGCCACTGCGCCAGATTGATCGTAGTCTTTGGGTGCTGGAGCTGTTCCACGGCCCGACGCTGGCCTTCAAGGATCTGGCAATGCAGGTGTTGGCGCGCCTCATGGACCATGTTCTTGCCCGCCGCGGCGGGCGCGTGAGTATCGTGGCGGCCACTTCCGGCGACACCGGCGGCGCCGCCATTGAGGCATTCCGCGGTTTGGCCCGCCTCAACGTGGTGGTGCTGTTCCCAACCGGCCGCATCTCTGCGGTGCAGCGGCGCATGATGACCACGCCCGCCGAGGCCAATGTCAACGCACTGGCGATCGAGGGCACGTTCGATGATTGCCAGGCCCTGGTGAAGGCCATGTTCAACGATTTGCGTTTCCGCGATCGATTGCAACTGGCGGCGGTAAATTCCATTAACTGGGCGCGCATTGTCGCGCAGCTCACCTACTATTTCGTCGCCGCCGTCGCCCTCGGCGGCCCGGCGCGGCGCCTTGCCTTTTCGGTTCCGACCGGCAATTTCGGCGACGTATTTGCCGGCTATGCCGCCAAAGCCATGGGCTTGCCGGCGGAACGCTTGCTGATCGCCACCAACGAAAACGATATCCTGGCGCGGGCCTGGAGCACGGGGACGTATGCCCTCTCCGAGGTGATTGCCACCTCATCGCCCTCCATGGACATCCAAGTTTCCTCTAACTTCGAGCGCTTTCTGTTCGAGGCGAGCGGGCGCGATGCTGGCTTCGTGCGCGGCAAAATGCAGGCCTTGCAACAAAGCCGAGCGATCGAGCTTGGCGAGGCGAGGCAACCCTACCGGGCGTCCTTTATCGCCGAGCGCGTTGATCAGGCGGCGGTCGGCGACTGCATTCGGCGCGTCAAGGCGCAAAGCGGCTATCTGCTCGACCCGCATAGCGCCTGCGCCGTGGTGGCAGCGCAGAGGCAGGCAACGGCGCTCTCGCCCTCGGTTGCCCGCATCGCCCTCGCCACCGCCCATCCGGCTAAGTTCCCCGAGAGCCTGGAGGCGATTGTGGGCAAGCGGCCGGCATTGCCCGGGCGGCTGGATTGCCTGCTGTCGCAGCCGGAACGCGTCACGACATTGCCCAATGACCTCGGTCAGGTGCAACGCTTCGTCGAAAGATGTGCCACAACAGTTTGGGGGCCAGGAGCATGACAACGGAGCTGGGGCTGCTGACCAACGGCTTGCGCGTGGTCTCGCACCACATGCCCCATGTGGAGACGGTATCGCTCGGAGTTTGGATTGCCGCGGGCGCCCGGCACGAGGGCATCGCCGAGCACGGCATTTCGCACCTGTTGGAACACATGGCTTTCAAGGGCACCGAGCGGCGCAGCGCCAGCGATATTGCCGAGGAGATCGAGGCGGTCGGCGGCGAACTCAACGCGGCGACGAGCCTCGAGACCACGACCTACTTCGCGCGCGTTCTCCAGGCCGACATCGCCATCGCGCTCGATATCTTGGCCGATATCCTGCAGCAGCCGCGCTATGCGCAAGACGAGCTCGAGCGCGAGCGGGAAGTCATCCTGCAAGAGATCGCCGCAACGCGCGACAGTCCCGATGAGATCGCCTACGAGATGCTGCAGGAGGCTGCCTTTCCCGATCAGGCCATAGGTCGGCCGATCCTGGGTACGCAGCAAAGCGTGGCGCGTTTCGCCGCGGGCGACCTCAGGGCGTTCCTTGAGGCCAATTACTGCGCCTCGCGCATGGTGCTGGCGGCCGCCGGCAAGGTCGATCACGCCGTGCTGATGCGCCACGCTGAGGCCCTATTCGGGGGCATGAATGGCGGCGCGTGCGGGCGATTCGAGCCTGCACGCTACACGGGTGGGACGCGCACATCGCCTAAGCCGTTCGAGCAAAGTCATCTGGTCCTGGCCTTCCCCGGCCCGTCCTATCGGCAGGAGGAGTTCTACACCGCCCAGGTGTTTTCGGGCCTGTTCGGCGGCGGCATGTCATCGCGATTGTTTCAGGAAGTAAGGGAACGGCGAGGCCTGTGCTATGCCATCTATTCGAGCTGCTGGGCGCTGGCCGATTCGGGACTGTTCGGCCTGCATGCGGCAACCGGAGCGGACCTGATGCGCGAGCTGATTGCGGTCGTGGGGGCCGAGTTCAAACGCGCGGCCGGCGAGAAGCCAAAGGCGGCGGAAATGGCCCGCGCCAAAGCGCAACTCAAGGCCGGCCTGCTGATGGGGCTTGAGAGTTCATCGGCCCGCGCCGAGCAAATGGCGCGCCAGCTGCTCCTGTTTGACCGCCTGATCGACACCCCCGAGCTGGTGGAGCGCATCGAGGGCGTTTCGCCGGAGGCCGTCAGGACGCTGGCGAGCAAACTGGTTACGGGTACGCGGCCGTCGGTGGCCATTGTCGGTGCCGGCCGTAAAAGCGATAATTATGCGCGGCTGGCCGAAGCTATGGCGATCGCCTAAGCCCGAACCATATTGGTGCAGAACCGAAAGATCGGTTCGGAGGGGAAGACATGGCGTTCTTGCGAGCCTCAACGGGTATTGACGCGGAGACCGAGATCCGCGGCACCGACGTCTACCTGCGCCATCCGACCATGACGGACTATGCGGCGTGGGCGCAATTGCGCGCGCTGAGCCGTGAACACCTTGTCGGCTGGGAGCCGCAGTGGGCCCGCGATGAGCTGGCGCGATCCGCCTTCCGCCGCCGGCTGCGCCAGTACCAGCGCGAGTTGCGCGAGGATCAGGGCTATGCCTTTTTCATCTTCCGCAACGACGAGACCCTGCTGGGGGGCCTGACGGTCAGTAACGTCAGACGTGGCGTCTCCCAGGCCGCCTCCATCGGCTACTGGATTGGCCTTCCACATACGCGGCGGGGCTACATGACCAACGCCGTGCGCACCGTATTGCCGTTCGCCTTCGATCTCTTGGGATTGCATCGGCTCGAGGCCGCATGCCTGCCGCACAACGTTGCCTCGGCGCGCGTGCTGGAAAAGGCCGGATTTGCGCGCGAGGGGCGCGCGCGCCGCTATCTCAAGATCAACGGCGTTTGGCAGGACCACGATCTGTTTGCTCTGCTGCAGGACGACTTGCACCGCTAGCCGCAGCTAAAAGGAGCTGGATGTCGAGGGGGTTATCAGGAGACGGCAGGCGGGGTGGCGGCGCGCGGGCGCTGCGCGGCCTTTGTCTTTGCCTCGCCGCCCTGGCGGCCCTCTTGTTCCAACTTGGAGCCGCCAACGCCCTTAAGGCCATTGAAATCGATCCTGAACTCGAGCGGATCGACATCACAGGGCTCGGCGAAGCCTATGAGGGGCGCGGCGACAACCTGCGCATCGAAACCGCACCCGGGGCCGATGGCACGGCCGGCCCGATGTCGGTGCGGGCGATAACCTTGGGTACCAGCCCCAGCTGGTTCGTTTTCGCCCTCTCCAATCCAACCGACAAGCCAATCGAGCGTTGGCTGGTGGCGGACCGCTACAGCGCTGTGGGTTCGGGGATCGTCTGGCCGGGGCTCGATGCCAGGCGCATCGACGCGGTGACGCCATCGCTGGGCTACGTTCCCGAGCGCATCAAAAATGATCGCGCCGACGTCTTCCGCTTGTCGATCGAGCCCGGCCAGACCGTCACCTTCGTCGCCGAGCTCTTCTCCGACCGGTTCACCCGCCTCTACCTCTGGAAGGCGGTGGAGTACGAGCAGCGCGCCCGCGACCGGCAGCTCTTCAACGGCATCCTGCTCGGCATTACGGGGCTGCTTGCCATCTTCTTAACCGTGGTGTTTGCCGCCAACCACAAGGCCATCTTCCCAACGGCGGCAATCTTTACCTGGTGCGTTCTTGCCTATTTGTGCGTGGATTTTGGCTTTTGGCACAAACTCTTCAACATGCGCCCGGAGGATACGGCGCAGTATCGGGCCGCCTGCGAGGCGGCAATGGCGGCAACACTACTCGTCTTCCTTTACACTTTCCTGCGCCTGTCCTCCTGGCACGGCTTTTTGCGCTCACTGCTTGCGCTTTGGATGGCCGCGCAGCTCGTCCTCATCGCCGTGGCGTTTCTCGATCCGCGCCTGGCCGCCACCTTTGCCCGACTGTCCAGCATTGCCATTGCCGGCGGCGGGGCCGCCCTCATCCTGTTTTTGGCGTTGCGAGGCCAGGATCGTGCCTTGTCCTTGGTGCCGAGCTGGATGCTCCTGCTGGTGTGGCTGTTCGGCGCCGGCGCCACGTTCTCAGGCAGGCTTGCCGGCGAGATTGTCGTGTTTGGCTTGGCAGCCGGCCTTGTTCTCATCGTCGTGCTGATCGGTTTCACCGTCACGCAGTATGCCTTTCGCTCCTTCGAGCCCCTTTACGGCGCCCAGCCCGATGATGAGAAGCTGCGCTCGTTGGCGGTCGATGGCGCCGGCGCCGCCGTTTGGGAGTGGAATGCGCGTCGCGATGAGATCAAAGTCAGTCCGCTGGTGGAGGCGATCTTGGGCCTCAAGCCCGGCTTGTTGTCCGCCAAAACCACCGAGTTCCTGCGCTATATGCATCCCGCCGACGCCGAGCGCTTGAAGGTTTTGATGTGGTCGGTGCGGGAGCACGCGGGCGGCGAGATGCGGCTCGATTTGCGTCTGCGGCACGCCGACAATTCCTATCGCTGGTTCGATTTGGAGGCGGCCAGCGTCCCGGTCTCGGACCGACGCCAGCTGCGCTACATCGGACTGATGCGCGAGGTCACTGATGCCAAGCGGGCCCAGGAACGCTTGTTGTTTGACGCCGTCAACGACAGCCTGACCGGGTTGCCCAATCGCGAACTGTTTCTCGACCGCTTGGCCATCGCGGCCAAGCGCGCGACGCTTGAGCCCTTGGTGCGGCCGGCCCTGCTCTTTGTCGACGTCGACAAATTTCGGGCCGTGAATGCGACGCACGGCCTGTTGGTGGGAGACAGTCTGCTTTTGACCGTCGCGCGACGGCTCGGCCGGCACCTCGGGCCACACGATACGCTGGCGCGGGTGGGCGGCAATCAATTTGCCCTGTTGCTGCTCAATCAGTCCGACCCGCGTGAGCTGGCGATCCTGGCCGAGCAGGTGCGCCGGTCGCTGCGCGCCCCGATCGACATCGCCGGGCAAGACATCGTGCTGACGGCCTCGATCGGGATTTCCCTCTACGACGGGCCCGACGAAGATCCTGCCGAGCTGCTGCGCGAAGCCCAGATCGCCATGTATCGCGCCAAGCGCATTGGTACGGATCGCATCGAAATTTTCAGCGCCGAGATGCGCCGCGACAAGGATGGCCGAGTGGCGCTCGAAGCCGAGCTGCGCCGGGCCTTGGAAAAAAAGCAAATTGGCGTCGTCTATCAGCCGATCTTCTACCTGGCGACAGAGGTGTTGGCCGGCTTCGAGGTGCAGCTCTATTGGAACCACCCGACGCAAGGTACGCTCGACCCCAGTCAGTTCATGCCCATTGCCGAGGACAGCGATCTCGTTGTCGGCCTCGGCTCGTTTGTGTTGATGCAAGCGCTGCGCGACGTTGCCCGTTGGCAAAAGGAGCTTCCGCGCCCGGATCTGCCCCTGTTCGCCAGCGTGAACATCGCCAGTCGTCAGCTGTTCCGGCCCGAGCTTGCCCAAGAACTGCGCCGTCTGCTGGCCCGTGCCGTCGTGCCCAAGGGTTCGCTGCGGCTTGAAATTCCGGAAGCCCTGGTGATGGACAATCCGGAAAAGGCGACCGGCGTATTGGCCCAGCTTGCCGATTGCGGTGCCGGCCTCTCACTCGACGATTTCGGCACCGGCTTTTCCTCCCTGTCCTATCTCAATCAATTGACCTTCGACGCGGTGAAGATCGATCGCGCCTTCATCCAGGCCGGCAATCAAAACGGCGCCGGCTCGGTGATCTTGCGCGCGGTCGTGGCCCTCTCCCACGAGCTTGGCAGAAAGGTGGTGACGGAGGGTGTCGAAACCGAGGAGGACGTCGCCTTCCTGCGCTCGATCGGCTGCGAGTACGGGCAGGGACCCTACTATGGGGCGCCCATGTCGGAGCGCGACGTGATGGCACTGATCAAGGCCGCCCGCAAGGTCGAGCGCCGCATGAAAAAGAGCGCGCTATTCCGCCGCCGGCATCGGCCCGCCGAGGAGGTGCCACTGTCCGACCCCGCCGCCGTGGCTGCCAAGCCGGCGCCGCCGCCGTTGGCCGCTGCGCCAGCGGGCGCCAGCAGGGCGCTGGCCCCTGACGTCGCCGCCAAGGTCCCCGCCAAGCCGCCGCCAGCGGCCGTCCCCCTACCACCTGTCGGCCGCCCCAATGAGCGCCGCCCGCGCCTGCCACCTCCCTTGCCGCCGGGACGGCCGGCGGCGGGCGCGCCGGTCGCCGTGATGCCACTACCGCCTCCACCGGATCGTGGTGGCGGCAAGGTTCAGCCCGTTGCAGCGCCGCCAGCGCCGGGCAAGGGCGCAGCCGTGCCCGCGGCGGCTCGCCGCTCGCCGCCACCAGGCCACATGAGCCCACCACCGCGCGCCAATGGTCCGCCGCCGCCTGGCCCGGTTGCTTCGCCGCAACGCGCCAACGGTCCGCCGCCAGCCCCCGCCGGCAATGGTGGCCAATCGCCTCCTCCTGCACGACCGCCGATGCCGCCGGCCGCGGTGCCTCCACCGCTGCCGCGCAGCGCTGGCCCAGCCCCGGCGCCGCCGCGGCCCAATGCTCGCCCCGGGGCCGATTTCTCGGCGCTGCCGCCGGCGATTGCCGAGAGCTTGGCCCGCCTCGCTGGGCGCCAGACGGCCGTGCCCGTGGCGCGCGATGCAGCTGAGACCGATGCCGCCGGCCCTGCCACCAAGCCGCCGCAGGCCTAACGGGAGGTCGCAAAACAAGGTTGCGGACCAGCGGCCGCCCACCTGCTCAGGCGTGGCCCGCCACGCTCACGAGATGGGATGGGTCGATGCCGATTTTGGACAGCGCCCGCTCGTATTTTTGATCAAGCGCGCAATCAAACAAGAGTTCGGGATCGGCGGGGCAGTGCAGCCAGCCGTTGGCGCTAATTTCGCTCTCGAGCTGCCCGGCACGCCAACCGGCATAACCCAGGGCTAAAATCGCCCGGCCGGGACCGCGCCCCGCAGCGATGGCCTTGAGGATATCCACCGTCGCCGTAAGCGATACGGTGTCGTCGATCGCCAGCGTTGAATCGGCTGCGTAGTAGTCGGAACTGTGCAAGACGAAACCGCGCCCGGTTTCGACGGGGCCACCGACATGCACACTGATATCGATTAAATCATTGTCGATCCTGTCGGGATCGCGCGTAGAGATGTTGAGCTGACCCAACAGTTCTCGAAAGCTTATATGAGGCGCCTTCTGATTGACGATGAGGCCCATGGCACCTTTGTCGGAGTGCGCACACAAATAGATCACCGAGCGCGAAAAGCGTTTGTCGGTCATCAGCGGCATGGCCACCAGCAGCTGCCCGTCCAAATAGCTCGCCTGTATGTCCTTGCGATGTCTTGCCGTGCGCATGGTCGAACACTAACGCCTGAACGGTGCGGCTGTGAAGAGGGGGCCGAGATCACGCTAAAGTCGAGGACTCTTGAGTTTGTGCTGCGTGCCCCCGTGGCATAGGATTTGCCGGGCATTTTTCGCCCTGAGGCGCTGAGGATTTTGCGAGGTGAGGTGCTGATGCACAGCAACGGCGTGAGGACTGCTATGCTGGCAATCCTGGTGCTGGGCGGGTTCGCCCCGGCGGCGGCCGCCGGGCCCAGTGCTGCCGTCTCGCCGTGGGTCGAGGCACAAGCTGCGCGGGTGCGGTTGCTGGCGGGAGCGGACGCCAGCCAGCCGGGAAAAGCCTTGCTCGCCGGCGTCGAGATCACCATGGCGGAGGGCTGGAAGACCTATTGGCGCAATCCCGGCGAGGCCGGGGTTCCACCGAGCTTTGATTGGTCGGGTTCCAGCAATACGGCATCGATCAAGGTGGTCTACCCCGCGCCAATCCGGCTCGTCGATCCAGCGGCCGAAATGATCGGCTACAAGACGACCGTGCTTTTCCCCGTCGAGGTCACTCCCAAGGTCCCCGGCGAGGCGGTGGAGCTGCGGCTCGCCCTTGAGTTCGCCGTTTGCCGCGAAATCTGCATTCCCGCCCAGGCCTCCCTCGCCTTGAGCGTGCCACCAGCGCCGCTGGCAGGTGCACCGGCACCGGCGCTTGCCGCCGCCTTGGCACGCGTGCCGCGGGCTGAGGCGCAGCGACGCGACGGCGACCCGGAACTGCTCGGGGTGACGCCGAGGCTTACCGGACCCTCCCCAAGCCTTGAAATCGAAGCCAAATTCGCAGGTGGTGGCGCCGGCGCCGACGTTTTTGTCGAAGCCCCCGACGGCATTTTTGTGCCGATGGCGAAAAAGCTGGCCGGCGATAGCGATGGCCGGGTTCGCTTTGTGGTCGACCTTTCGCGCGGCGGCAGTGCCGAGGAGCTCAAGGGTAAGGAGCTGATCATAACCCTTGTGAGCGAGCGCGGGGCGAGCGAGGCAAACGTGCGGATCGACTAGGGCCGGCTTGGCTTGTCGTGCGCTAGCGCCTAAGTTGGCCGCGCTCCGCAACCTTGCCCGAAAGCATCGACAGTTAGGCCCGAGAGCATCGACAGTTAGGAAAGGATCACCCCAATGACGATCAAGGTCGGCGACCGGCTGCCCGACACGACCTTCATGACCATGTCGGCTGAAGGTCCCAAGCCCAGCAAAACCGCCGAGGTGTTCGCCGGTAAAAAGGTGGCATTGTTCGCCGTGCCCGGCGCCTATACGCCCACCTGCCACAAACAGCACATGGCCGGCTTTGTCGCCAATTACGAGGAACTGAAGCGCAAGGGCTTCGAGACGGTCGCCTGCACGTCGACCAACGACATTTTCGTTCTGACCCATTGGGCCAAGGATTCCAAGGCCGACGGCAAGATCTTGATGTTGGCAGACGGCAGCGCGGAGTTCGCCAAAAAAATTGGCCTTGAGATCGATCTGTCGGCGCGTGGCTTAGGCGTGCGCTCCAAACGCTATTCGATGATCGTGGAGGACGGGGTCGTCACATCGCTCAACGTCGAGGACGCCCCTCCCAACCATGACAAGTCGAGCGCCACCATGCTGTGCAGCTTGGCCTGACACGGACGCGTCTCGCTCGCCTGCAAGGCCCGCCTGGGGACATGGGACGCGTGCGCCAGTCCCCGGGGCGGGTTCACTCCAACCCAACTGGGCCCGCCGGGCCCGGTGCGCGCCGCTGGTGGCCACCGGGTGCCCCTCCTCGGACGCAATTTCATTCCTATATTACTGGCCCAATCGTTCCCAAAATTGCCGGAGGTGGCCACATGCAGTTGTGGCGCAAAACTCAAGAGGTGGCCGAAATTGCCAATCGCGCCAGCGCCGAGGAGGAGCTGCTCGATGCCTATTCGAGCGCCGTGGTGCGTGTGGTCGAGGCGGTTTCCCCCTCCGTGGTGCAAGTCCGCGTAACCGGCCTACGGCAGGGGCAGGTGGCGCAGGGCGCCGGGTCGGGCAGCATTCTGTCGCCCGACGGCTTGATCCTCACCAATAACCACGTGGTCGAGGGGGCCAGTGCCATCGAACTCGCCACCATCGATGCCCGTCATTTTCCCGCCCGCGTCCTGGGTCGCGATCCCGACACGGACATCGCGGTGTTGCGCGCGGAGACCAGCGACCGGCTGCCGGCGGCGCGGCTCGGCAATTCCAAGCTCGTCAAGGCCGGGCAAATCGCCATTGCCATAGGCAATCCGCTGGGTTTCGAGTCGACGGTGACCGCCGGTATCGTCAGCGCCGTGGGCCGGTCGCTGCGCGCACAGAACGGACGGCTGATTGGCGACGTAATCCAAACCGATGCGGCGCTCAATCCCGGCAATTCGGGCGGCCCGCTCGTCAACTCTCGTGCCGAGGTGATCGGCGTCAACACCGCCGTGATCATGGGGGCGCAGGGCATTTGCTTCTCGGTTGCCTCGAACACCGCCCAGCACGTCATTACCCAGATTCTGCAGCATGGCCGGGTGCGTCGCGCGCGCCTTGGCGTCGCCGGCGATCAGGTCAGCCTGCCGCAGCGCCTGCGCGCGCAGTTGGAGCTCGGCCAGCCGGCCGGCGTGCGCGTCGTCGAGGTGCAAGCCGGCAGTCCGGCGCAGGCGGCGGGGCTGGTGCCCGGTGACGTGATCCTTAGCCTCGATCAGGACACCGTCACGGGCATCGACGACATTGCGCGCGTGCTCGACGGCAGCAAGATCGGCAAGCGCGTGAGCGTGCGCATTTTGCGCGACGCTGCACGCATCCTAGTCCTCGAGCTGGTGCCAACGGAGCGCTGAGAGCCTTGGCTCAGGCCTTGGGGCCTTGCTTGCCGGCGCCCAGTGCGGGTGGCGCGTGGGGATCGAGCGGCCAGCGCGCGCGCACTTCGAAGTCGAGCCCGTCGCTCAGTCCGCGCGCCAGTCGTTCTGCCCCCGCCCAGGCGACCATCGCCGCATTATCGGTGCACAGCGCCGGCGGCGGCACGTGGAGCCGAAAGCCCGCGCCGCGCGCTGCCCCGGCCAAGGCCTGGCGCAGCGCCGCATTGGCGGCAACCCCGCCCGCCACCACCAGATGGTGCTGGCGGCCGGGCGCGAGGGTTGCGGCGGTGAGCGCCATGGCGCGCTCGAGGCGATCGATTGTGCTATCGGCGACTGCCGCCTGAAACTCGGCGCACAGATCGGCAACGTCCTGCGCCTGCAATGGTAAGAGCGCGCGGGCCTGCTGGCGCACCGCGGTCTTCAGGCCCGCGAAGGAGAAATTCGGCTCGGGGCGCCCCAGCATCGGTCGCGGCAATCTGAAGCGGCCGGCGCGACCTTGAGCCGCCGCCCGTTCCACGGCCGCCCCGCCGGGAAAGCCCAGGCCCAGGAGCTTGGCCGTCTTGTCGAACGCCTCACCCAAGGCGTCATCGATGGTGCTGCCGAGACGCTGATAGCGGTCGACGTCGTGGACAATCAGCAGCTGCGTGTGCCCGCCGGAGACGAGCAACAACAGGTAGGGTGGCGACAAGCCTTCGGTCAAACCGACGGTCAGCGCGTGGGCTTCCAAATGGTTGACTGCAATCAGCTGCAAGCGGTGCACGGCGGCGATAACCTTGGCCGTCATCGCACCCACCAGGAGACCCCCGATCAGCCCCGGTCCGGCCGTGACCGCCACCGCGTCCAGCTCGGCAAAGCCGATCGCGGCGGCGCGCATGGCCTCGGCGATGATCTCGTCCAGGCATTCCACGTGTGCGCGCGCGGCAATCTCGGGCACCACCCCGCCGTAGCTGCGGTGCTCTTCCCATTGCGCCCGCACCACATTGGCGAGGATTTGCCCGGTCCCGTCGGGTGCCCGCGCCACGACCGCGGCGGCGGTTTCGTCACAGCTCGTCTCAATGCCGAGCACGCGCATGACTGGACGCTGTTGCGGCTGCGAAGGAGCTGTGGTGACTGCGGGCATTGTGGCGCTGGCGCCGCGATCTTGCTATGAGGCTAGTGGCGATCCTGCCGACCGGCACCGCCTAGCACTGGAACGATCGACCGTGCAAGCCAAGACCGTTCGTATCGGCACGCGGGGCTCGCCGCTGGCATTGGCGCAAGCGCGAGAGGTGGAGGCGCGGCTCGCGGCCACGCAGGCGCCCGGCGCCTATGCCTTCACTATTAAAGTCATCCGCACGTCCGGCGACCGTATTCAGGATCGGCCGCTTTCGCTAGCCGGTGGCAACAAAGGCTTTTTTACAAAGGAGATCGAAGAGGCGCTGCTGGCGGGCGATATCGACATCGCCGTACATTCCATGAAGGACATGCCGACCTTGCTGCCGCCCGGACTGGGCGTCGCCTGCTATCTGCCGCGCCAGGACGTGCGCGATGCCTTCATCGGTCGTGGGGTTGCGACCTTGACCGATCTGCCCGCGGGCGCGATCGTTGCCACCTCATCGTTGCGCCGGCAGGCGCAGGTGCGGCGACTGCGGCCCGACCTTCAGGTGCGGTCGCTGCGCGGCAATGTCGAGACCCGGCTGAAAAAACTTGCCGACGGCGTGGCGCAGGCCACCATTCTCGCCATGGCCGGCCTCAATCGTCTCGGCCTCCAGGATCGTGTGAGCTCGCCGCTCCCGGTCGATGTGATGCTGCCGGCCGTGGCCCAAGGTGCGGTTGGGATCGAAACCCGGGTCGACGATTTGGCGATGACGCGGTTGCTGGCGCCCATCAATCACCAACCGACCGCGCTGGCGGTGACCGCCGAGCGCGCCTTCCTGGCCAAGCTCGATGGCTCCTGCCGCACGCCGATAGCCGGGCTTGCCGAGCTCGACGATCGCGGCCTCCTGTTTCGGGGAATGATCCTGACCCCAGATGGACGTGAGTGGCACGCGACGGTGCGGCAGGGACGCCCGGAGGAGGCGATCGGGCTGGCCGAAGACGCCGCCGCCGAACTCATCGCCAAGGCCGGACCGAACTTCCTGCGCAGCCTGGGCTGATGCGGCTGCTCGTCACACGCCCCGAGCCCGATGCCCTGAAGTTGCAGGCCGTGCTGGAGGACATGGGACATGAGGCGACGGTGGAGCCGTTGCTGCACGTCAGCTTCGAGGGTGCCGATCGCATCGAGCTCGAGGGCGTGCAGGCGCTGGTCGCGACCAGCCGCAACGCGTTGCGCGCCCTGCGCTCGACCGCGATCCTTGCCCAGGCGCGTACGCTGCCGCTTTTCACCGTCGGCAAGGCCACCGCGGCGGAGGCGCGGGCCATCGGTTTTGAGATGGTGGTGACGGGCGCCGGCACGGCGCGCGAGCTCGTTACCCAGATCGTCTCGGTGCTTGATCCCGCGGCGGGGCTGATCGCCCATCTTGCCGGCGACATGCTCGCCGTCGACCTGAAGGAGGAACTCGGCGCGCACGGGTTCCGCGTCGTCGAGTGGGTCGTCTACCGTATGCAGGCGGCCACGAGCTTGGCTGAGGAGGTGGTAGAGCAGTTGGCAAGCGGGGAAATCGACGGCATCATTCTGCTCTCGCCGCGCACGGCATCCGTCTACGCAAAGCTGGTGCGCGCCCATGGCCTCGTCGCGTTCGTGCGGGGGCTGGCGCACTTTTGCCTCTCGGCGGCGGTGGCACGACGGCTGGAGCCCTTGGGGCCGACCGCGGTCGTCACCGCCGCTGAGCCGCGCCTGGAAGAAGTGCTTGCCCTGATCGACGAGGCGGCCGCACAATCTGGGGACTAGCCGGGGTCGTGGCGCACGAGTAAAAGTGGCGCCGCGTTGTCGACAGTGTCCGCCGGGCCTGGCTGCGCGCAGCTTGCAAGCGGGGTCCCGGAGCTCAGGAAACCACTGATGGCCGACAGCAAGGACGACACCGGCAAGGGCGGCAACCGGCCCTATGCCACCATCGACCTGAAGGCCACCGAGGTGGGTGCCAAGCCGTCGGCCGGCGCCAAGACGGCGCCGCGGTCGATGCCAAATCTATGGGCGGCGGCCCTGGCCTTGATCCGGCGCGGCCAGCAGGCCATCCCGCTCTTGACGCATGTCGGCGCGGGGCTAGCCGGCGGCTTGCTCGCTATCTTGGCAGGCCTCCTCTTCACGGGTCCAGGTGAGGGCGAGCGCGAGGCGCCAGGTCAGGTGGCGGCCTTGGCCGGTCGCGTATCGGCGCTCGAGCGCGCCGCGGGCGGCCAAACGCAACTGTCGGAATTGCGCAACCGCGTTGACGCCTTGGCGCGGTCCGCCGGCGTGCTCGATGCCGCGAGCGGCAAACAGGCCGCCGAACTCAAGGCTCTGGAGGAGCGTCTCGGCAATGCGGGCGGCACGGTTGTCGCCGAGCTCGGCGAACGCGTGGCCAAGCTCGAGAGTGCGCTGGCGGCCCTTACCGTTGCGGGTACCGGCGGCACGAGCGAGGCCGTGCGCTCGGGCCTCGACCGCTTCGAGCGTCAGGTCGCCGGCGCCAAGGCCGATGCCACCCGTCTCGCCGAGCGCCTCGACCGTTTCGAGCAGCAGCTCCGCGCCACGCAGACCGGCCTCGAGGGTCTGAAGGGCGATCTGGAGCGGGACCTGCGGGCGACGGCGCGGGCCGAAGATCTGGCTCCGCTCGCCGGGCGCGTGTCCGCCCTCGACAAGGAGCTGCAGGCATTCCTCAAGACCGAAGCCGACCGCACGGCCAATACCTCGCGCGTCGTACTGTCTTTGGAGTTGTCCAATCTCAAGCGTGCGATTGAGCGTGGCGACAGCTTCGCCGCCGAGCTCGCCGCGGCAAAAAAAGTCGCCGGCGATAAGTTGAACCTGACGCTGTTCGATCGCTACGCCAAGGAGGGATTGCCGCCGCTGTCGGAGTTGGCCGCATCCTTCCGCAAGCTGGCCAATGGCATGCTCGATGCCGAGGCGGAGCCGGCCGATGCACCGCTGCTCGAGCGGTTGCTCTCGGGTGCCCGCTCGATTGTGCGTGTACGCAAGAGCGGGCAGGCTGCCGACGACGGCAGCCTGGAGGCGACGATCGCCCGCATGGAAATGGCGCTCAAGGAAAATCGGCTGGGCGACCTATTGGCGCAGGGCAAGAAGTTGCCGCCGAGGGCTGCCTTGGTTGCCGAAGATTGGCTGCACCGCGTTGAGATGCGCTATCAGGTAGAAAAAGCGCTGGCCGAAACCGAAGCCGCCTTGAAGAGCTCGCTGGCGGCGGGCCCGACCGGCCCGGATCGCCGGCAATGATCCGTATTCTCATCTTTCTGCTTGCGGTAAGCGCCGTTGCCGCCGGCCTGCACTGGTTGGCCGACCGGCCCGGCACGATCGTGGTCGAGTGGCAGGATTACGTTGCCGAAACCAGTGTTTTCCTCGCCGTTGTCATGCTGCTACTGCTCGTTGCTCTCATGTTGCTGCTGTGGTCGGCCTTGCGGCAGGTGTGGGCCAGTCCCGCCGCGGTCGGCCGGCTGCTGCGGCGGCGGCGTTTGCAGCGCGGGCTCGATGCCATCTCGGGCGGCATCATCGCCATCGGCGCCGGCGACGGTAACCTCGCCAGCCGCTACGCCCTGCAGGCTCGCAAGTCGTTGCCACACGAGCCGCTCACGCATCTGTTGCGGGCCCAGGCGGCGCAACTGAACGGCGATGCGGGCACGGCGCGACGCATTTTCGAGGCCATGCTCGCCTCCCCGGACACCGCACAACTGGGGTTGCGCGGCCTCTTCCTCGAGGCCAAGCGCGAAGGCGAAACGGAAGCGGCACGCCAATTTGCCGAACGCGCCCTAAAGCTCAATAGCAAGCTCGCCTGGCCGGTCGAGGCGCTGTTCGATTTGATGTGCAAAGCCCAGGATTGGCAGGGTGCGCTCGCCACCCTGGCGGTCGCCCAGCGCCAGAACTTGATCGACAAGGCCGTGGCGCAACGCCGCCGCGCCGTACTGATGACGGCAAAAGCGCAGGAGGCGGAGGACAACGAACCCGAGCGCGCGCTGGAGCTGGCCATGGAGGCGCACAAGTTGGCGCCAAACCTGGTGCCGGCCGCCGCCATTGCGGGGCGCATTCTTGCCTCGCAGGGAAACACGCCGCGCGCCGCACGCGTCCTGCTCAAGACTTGGCGGCTTGCCCCGCACCCGGAGTTGGCGACGGTCTACGCTCACGCCCGGCCCGGCGACAGTCCGCGGGATCGGTTGGGGCGCGTGCGCCACCTGGGACGGCTGACCCCGCAAGACAACGAGGCGGCCATCGCCATCGCCATTGCCTCAATGGAGGCGCGCGAGTGGGATGAAGCACGCAAGGTCCTGGAGCCCCTGCTTGGAACGCGGCTGACGCAACGCGTCTGCACGCTGATGGCGCGCATCGAGGGCGAGCAGCTCGGCAATGCCGGTGGCGTGCGCGAGTGGCTGGCGCGGGCGGTCAACGCGCCGCGTGACCCGGCCTGGACCGCCGACGGCATCGTCTCCGACGTGTGGGCGCCGACCTCACCTGTGACGGGCGCACTCGATGCCTTCCGCTGGCGCGTTCCTGTCGAGCCCATCGACGCGCAAGGCGGTGCGCTGCTGGCCGCCAAGGTCGAGGCACTGGTCGGGTTGGGGGCAGGCTCCTCCTCGCAGCTGACCGCCAACGCCTCTGCACAACCCATCGTCGCTCCGCGCGAGGCCGCAACCGTCGAAACCTCTGAGGCGACCGCGCCGCCTGCTCCGCACCCCTCCGCGACTGTCGGGCCGCCATCGGCCGCCGCCCAGACGGCGGCAAGCAAGCGTCCAGCCGAAGCGGCCGCGCCAGCAACTGAGCGGCGCGCGCCATTGCGCCCGAACACGGCGGCCGCCGCCCTCGGCCGCGCGCGCCCAGCCGCCGAACCCAGGATTTTTGTGCCGCCACGGGCACCGGACGATCCCGGCACGGGGGCGGCGGCGGAGGAGGACGTGCTGGTGGGCGATCTGCGCAGCTCGGCCGCCAAGGCATAACGCTCGGGGACGGGCGCCGGCGTGGACGCCGCGCCGCCGGTTTGCAGAGGAGGCCACGCCAATGGAGCCGCTCGATGCGCTGTGGTTGGCCCGGCTGCAATTTGCCTTCACGGTCGCATTTCATATTGTTTTTCCCGCCTTCACCATTGGGCTTGCCAGCTACCTCGCCGTGCTCGAGGGACTTTGGCTCTACACCGGCCGCTCCGTTTTTATTGCGGCGTTCAACTACTGGAAGAAAATCTTTGCCATCAGCTTCGGCATGGGTGTCGTGTCGGGCATCGTCATGAGCTACCAGTTCGGCACCAACTGGAGCGTCTTTTCCGATAAGACCGGTCCCATCCTCGGCCCGCTGATGGGCTATGAAGTGATGTCGGCCTTTTTTCTGGAGGCAGGCTTCCTCGGCGTGATGCTGTTCGGCATGGACCGGGTCGGCAAAGCCCTGCACTGCTTTGCCACCTGGATGGTGGCCGTGGGCACGTTCTTGTCGGCGTTCTGGATCCTTGCCGCCAATAGCTGGATGCAAACGCCGGCGGGCCAGACCACGAACGCGGCCGGACAGTTCGTGCCGGTGGACTGGTGGGCGATCATCTTCAATCCGTCCTTTCCCTATCGGTTGGTGCACATGGTGCTCGCCGCCTACCTCACTACGGCCTTCGTCGTCGGTGGCGTGGGCGCCTATCATCTGCTGCGCGACCGAGGCAACGAAAGCGCGCGGCTGATGTTCTCGATGGCCATGTGGATGGCGGCCTTGGTGGCGCCACTGCAAATCGTGGCAGGCGATCTGCACGGTCTCAATACGCTTGCGCACCAGCCGGCCAAGATCGCGGCGATGGAGGGACATTGGGAGACGCGGGCCGGCCAACCGCTGATCCTTGTTGGCTGGCCGAGCATGGCGGCCGAGGCGACCTATTACACCGTCGAGTTGCCCAAAGTGGGTAGCTTGATCTTGACCCACGACTGGAATGGCACCGTCCAGGGTCTCAAGGCCTGGCCGCCGCAGGAGCGGCCCAATGCCAGCATCGTGTTCTGGAGCTTTCGCATCATGGTCGGTATTGGCGTGCTCATGGTGTTGGCCGGCCTGTGGAGCCTGCTTGAGCGCTACCGTGGGCATTTGACGGGGAGCGTTGCGTTGTTGCGCTTTGCGGTGTTGCTGAGCCCGACGGGCTTCATCGCCGTGCTGGCGGGCTGGATTACCACCGAGGTCGGGCGGCAGCCTTATACGGTCTATGGGCTGTTGCGGACGGCACAGTCGCATTCGCCCATCGACGCCGCCGCCGTGGCGAGCTCGCTCATCGCCTTCATCGTCGTTTACTTCGCGGCCTTCGGCGCCGGCACGTTTTACATCCTGCGGCTGATGCGGCATCGACCGCAGCTCGACGAGCCCGACATCGAAAAAGGCCTGCCGCAGCGCGCCGGCGGCATCACGCCTCTGCCGGGCCTGCCCGACGTCGCCGTCGCGACGCAAAAGTGAGGACCGCCCATGCTCGATCTTGCCTTCATCTGGGCCCTGCTGATCGCTTTTGCCGTGCTGGCCTACGTTTTGTTCGATGGTTTCGACCTTGGCATCGGCATCCTGTTCCCGTGCTTTGCCGCCGAGAAAGAGCGCGATGATGCAATGAATTCGGTGGCGCCCGTGTGGGACGGTAACGAGACCTGGTTGGTGCTCGGCGGCGGTGGGCTGATGGCGGCCTTTCCGCTGGCCTACGCCGTGGCGCTGCCGGCGCTTTACGCGCCGATCACCGCCATGTTGCTCGGCTTGGTTTTCCGCGGTGTCGCCTTTGAATTTCGCTTTCGCAGCACCCGGCGCAAGCTGCTCTGGGACTGGGCGTTCGCGGTGGGGTCGACCGTCGCCGCCCTGGCCCAGGGTATCGCCTTGGGCGCCTTGGTGCAGGGCATTCCGGTTGCCGGGCGCGCCTACGCCGGTGGCTGGTGGGATTGGCTCACGTGGTTCAGCCTTCTTACTGGCTTGGCGCTGGTGATCGGTTACGCCCTGTTGGGCGCGACCTGGCTGATCTGGAAGAGCAGCGGCGAATTGCAGCAAAAGGCCTATTCCTTGGCCTGGTCGACGGGGCTTGCGACCTTGGCGCTGATCGGCATCGTCAGCTTGATCATGCCGTTCCTGGATCCGGTCTTCCGCCAGCGCTGGTTCAGCTTCCCCAACATCGTCTATGCCGCGCCGGTGCCGATCCTGGTTGCCCTGGCCGCCCTCACGCTCTTGGCGGGCCTCGGTCGGCGGCGGGAAAGAGCCCCGTTCTTGGCGGCCGTCGCGCTCTTCGTGCTGTCCTATCTTGGTCTCGGCATCAGCTTTTATCCCTATATCCTGCCGCCTTCGCTGACGATTTGGGACGCGGCGGCGCCGCCCAAAAGCCTTGAATTCCTACTCGTCGGCGCCGTCGTCCTAATCCCCCTGATCCTGGCCTACACGGCCTGGTCCTATTGGGTCTTCCGCGGCAAGGTGGGCGCCAGCGCGGGCTATCATTGAGTGGCACGCGGCGACCCATCGTTCTGGCTGCGCCGGCTCCTGTGGTTCGGCGGCCTTTGGCTGGCAGGCGTCGCGGCCGTTGCCGTTGCCGCCTGTCTCATTCGCGCCGTCCTGGCTTGAGCGTTGGCCCGCGGGCCGCAGCGAGGCACGAGCCCCCAGCGCCCACGGCCGGGGAGCCGGCGCCGGACTACTCGACCTTGCCCGGGACGCTGTTGGCCCCGGCCGGGCAGGAGCAGGCGGCGCCCACGGGTCGGGCCTTGTCGAGCTTGCACACGCCCTTCGCGGTGCGGCAGGCAAACCCGTCCGGCTGGATCGACCGGCTGCGCGGGGGCGGGCCTCCGAACGGTCTTTCCTCGATCTGCCGTTGCGGAGGCGGACCCCCAAAGGGCTGCTCGCCGCTTCGGTCCGCAGCTTGTGCCAGGGTTGGGAGGCCCCAAAAGACGATGGCGAAAATCGCCGCCGGCGGCACGAACGACCTCATCGGCATGCTCCCTCGAGACCAGCGAACCTCCCCTTCCCCAGCAGGGTAGCAAACCGCGGCGGAGCCCGCCATGATAGTTGTGCTGCACGCCAACCATGCTTCAATGGGCGCGCCATGCCGATCGCCGACGCCGACCGCAAGCGTATCGTCCAGGCGATACGCAGCTACATTGCCCGAGAACGCATTTCGCGCGGAGAGTTCGCCGAGCGGGCCAAACTCGGCAAATCCACGGTCGACAAGCTGGTGGTCGGCCTGTTTTCCGAAAAAACCATCCTGCAAATCGAATCGCAGCTCAAAATCAGCCTGATCGGCGGCGGTGGGACTGGCGAGACGGCGGCGGAGGAACTGGGCCGCTACACCAGGGAGGAAACGCAAAACTACGTCGGCGACTATGTTTTTGTTCGTCCCTCCTTTCACGAAGACGGGCTCATCCACGCCTTTCACATGGAGGTGACGTGGGACCGCGAGGCGGCCGCCTTGCTGGTGCGAGAGGCGGCGCGCGGCAAACAGACACCCCTGCAGTTTGGAAAGATTTATCTGCCGCGCGCCTCGATGCACCTCTTCATCCTGTCCAACGAGCATGGCTGGCTCAAAAAAGTGATCCTGTCACAGCTCGACGTCTACAAGCGGATGAAGGGCATCATGCTGACCATGGGCCATGCCTTCGGCAATCTTTACACGCCCGTGGCGATGCCGGTGGTCATGAACCGCTACGACAAGATCGAGAGCCACATGGTGGGCAAGATCGATCGCACCTCGCGCATGTATGAGGAATACAACCGCGATCTGCTGGCGGTGGAGGAGGACCAGTTCGCCAAGTGGATCCGGCTGAAGCCGCACTGAGATCGGCGCGGCCGCAAAGCACAAGCAAAATCAAGGATCTGTCGCCTTGTTTTCCGAGATCACCGCAACGAGCTGCGGAAAGCACCGGAAAACTTGGGCAAGCACCGGAAAGGTCCGGCGATAGCCGCGAAAGCGGTCGCTCACTAGATTCGAGAGCGTCGCCGCCGGCGCCCCGAACACTGGCGCCGGGACGGCGATCGTAGCGGAGAGCACAGAACTCTCCTTCCCACCAGCGCCCGGCCCAGCGCCGGCAACAGGTCAAAGCGCGTGCCGCGCCGCACGTCAGGAGGAGTCATGTCGCAGCACACAACCAGGATCCTGGCCGCCGCGCCGGCGGCAACCGCTCACGCGATCGGCAGCCCTTGCCAGCGTGAGTGGATCGTCAGCCGCAGCAACGTCAACGAAATGAGGAATGCCATGGGTAGCCCAAATAACCCACCTGTGCCCCAGCCCCGTCACGCCAGCGCGCCCGCCGCCCAATCGTTCGGCCTTTTTCTCGCCTGGCTCGACGCCTGGTTCACGACCAGCCGTGCCTATTATCGCGCCGCAATCGCCTACGAAGAATTATACCGGCTTTCGGATGCCGAGCTTCGCCATCGCGGCACCACGCGCCGGACGCTGGCGCGGGATGTCACGGGTTTTGACATCACCCACCTCTGAGGCTGCGGCGAATGCCGCTGCGTGAGGTGCTTCCCATTGCCGGCGCAGGCGCTAGTCTTGCTTGCCCGACGACAGGAGGTGCACGCATGGCGCTGGCCGCAGACATCGACACTTCGAGCCCCAAGCATTTGCGCGACAAATACGCCATCATTGGCGTGGGCGAGACCACCTACACGCGCGGATCGGGGATGACGACGCGCGCCCTGGGAAGCTGGGCGGTACGCAACGCCATCGAGGATGCGGGGCTCCGGCCAGCAGACATCGATGGCATGCTCTCCTACCAATCCGGCGATTCCACCTTTGCACCTTTCATCGCCGGCGACCTCGGCATCCGTCTCAACTTTTACATGGACGTGTTCGGCGGCGGTTCATCGACCGAGGCGCTGATCGGGATGGCGATGGGAGTGATCGAGGCCGGCATGTGCCAGACGGTGGTGCTGTTCCGGGCCATGAATGGCTTTTCGCAGGTACGCATCGGCGGCACCGGCGCCCGCTCGGCCGTGCCGATCTCGGGCGACATGCTGCACAGCCGGGCGTACGGCTGGCAAAGCGCGGGCCAGCTCTTCAGCTTTACGTTTTTGCGGCACATGTACGACTACGGCACGACGCCGGCGCAAGTGGCCGCGGTGCGGGCGGCCCATTCGCAGCACGCCTCCAACAACCCGAAAGCCTTCTACAGGCGGCGCCTCACGGTCGAGGATGTGCTGGCGAGCCGCATCATTTGCAAGCCGCTGCACTTGCTCGACTGCTGCGTGGAGACGGACAACGCCACCGCCGTCATTGTCACCAGCGCCGCCCGGGCACGCGACGGCCGCCATCCGCGTGCTTTAATACGCGGCGTGGCCGGTCGCGTCTGCAAACCGCGGGTCGACATGCACTACCAGCACGGGCCGATTTCGAGCGTCGCCGGCACGTACGCGCGCGAGATCCTGTGGCCCAATTCCGGCGTCGGTCCCGAGGACGTGGATGTCACCGGCTCCTATGACGCGTTCACCTTCACCACCATGCTGCAGCTCGAGGACTACGGCTTTTGCCGCAAGGGCGAGGGGGGTCACTACGTCAGCGATGGCACCATTTGCCTCGGCGGCCGGCGGCCCAACAATACCAGCGGCGGGCACCTGTGCGAGGGCTACACGCATGGCATGAATATGGTGATCGAGAACGTGCGGCAGCTGCGCCATGATGTCGATGATACCTGTCCGATCGGAGCGGACGGCAAGCGCCAGCACACTTACGACTACCGTGAGGGCGGCTGTCGCCAAGTGAAGCAATGCGAAGTTACCGCCAATCTCGGCTGGGCCATGCCGGGCACAGGCTCGGCCATGGTGATGCGGCGGGATTGAGGGAGAGAACTAATGTCGATCAAGGCCGACTACTTGGGAATGGCGCTCAGCATCGATGTGCTCGATCGTGAGAACCTCGCCTATTTCAAGCACTGTGCCGCCCACGATTTTCACCTGCAACTCTGCGCGAGCTGCAACCTGCTGCGCTATCCGCCAACGACGGCGTGTCCCTGGTGCATGCAAGCGGAGGCGAAATGGGTTCCCGTCGACGGCAAAGGCGCCGTGCACGCCTATACGGAAGTGCATCACGCCATCCAGCCTGGGTTCAAAGGCGCAACGCCCTACCTGGTTCTGCTGGTCGATCTCGACACGCAGAAGGGCAAGCCGAGTGCGCACGAAGCCTTGCGGGTGGTTGGCAACTTGACGACGCCGGATGGTCAGCTCGCCCCTGCCGACATGGTGACGCGGGTCGGCATTGGCACCCGCGTGCGCATGGTGTTTAGCGACGTGGCGCCGGGGCTGGCCTTGCCGCAATGGACCATCGATGAAACCGCAACCCAGCCCGAACCATGGCGCTATCCCGAGCCGTGAATTGCCCGATTGGCGGCCAAACCGCCCCGTGCCAGACCTCAGGCCGGTGGCAGCAGGCAGGCACGCAAATCCTCGGCCAATTTGTGCATCAAGCTGAAATAGAGGTTGGGTTCAGGTTCCAGGGCAAAGCCTTCGGGATCGAGCGTGCCCGTGCGCGCCAACGTTCCCTCGGTCAGGTTGTCGATCAGGCGCTTGTCGACGTGTGGTTCGGCAAATACACAAACCGCGCCGAGCGTTAAAATCTTTTGGCGCAGTGCGCGCAGCCGTTTGGCGCTTGGCGCCACTTCGGGGCTGATCGAGATGGCGCCGACGACGTTGAGGCCATAGCGACGTTCGAGGTACTGGAAGGCGTCGTGCGCCACGACGTAGGGCTTGCCGGCAAGCGGCTCCAGCGCGGCTTTGAGCTCGGCGCGCAGACTATCGAGCTGGCCCTTGAGCGCCGTCGCATTGGTCTTGAAGGCGAGGGCGTTGGCCGGGTCCTTGGCGCTCAGGGCTTGCTCGATGCGATCGACCATGGCTTTGGCATTGTCGGGATCGAGCCAGATGTGGCCATCGAAGGCGTTCGCCGTGCCGGTGCCCTGCGTGTGGCCGTGCCCGTCGCCGGACGCCTCGAAGTCCACACCCCGGCGGCGCTCGAAGAGCACGAGGCCAGGCGCCTCCTGCAGCGTCACCAGTTCCACCTGCCGCGGCAGCGCTTGGCCCAGCCTGGCGGAAAAGGGCTCGGTGGCCGCGGAGGCGCGAAAGACAAGATCGGCACCGTTGAGCGCGGCCAGATCCGACGGCTTTAAGGCATAAAGATGCGGCGAGGCGGAACCCTTGACGAGCATCTGCGGCCTGCCGACACCCGCCATCACCCCCGCAACGAGGGCATAAAGCGGCTTGATGGTGACGACCACCTTGGGGCCAGCCGAAGCCGGTTGCGTCAGGGCCAGCAGGACAAGCGGCACGAGCCAGGCGGAGGTTGCGCGTCTCAACATCGATAGACCCCTGGTGCCCCGTCCTTGCCAAACCAGTCACGACCCGTCATGGCCCCGGCGTGGCCAGGCGATGGGCTAAACCGGCCCAGACGTGGCAAGGCCCGTGCGGCGTGCCGATTTGGCTCGCTCGGGCGCACGCTATGTTATAGCATTACGGCTTGCAAGCCTAAGACCTGGCGAGTCTGGGGGCGCAGGGGCGCGCTCTTGCCCTCATTGTGTGTGCGACTGGGGCCCGCTATCAGATTCCCGCCCGGGACGTTGACAAGTTTTAGCGGAGAGGAACAGGCAGATGCCGAGACTATCGGCGAGCGTCATTGGCCTCATTGCGGGCCTGGCCATGCTAGGGGGCGTACGGGTCGGCCCGGCGGCGGCCCATCCTCACGTTTGGATCACCGTGGAAACCACGCTGATGTACGACAAAGGCGCGTTTACCGGGCTGCGTCACAAGTGGACCTTCGACCAATACTACACGGCGATGGCGATCGAGGGTTTGGACAAGAACAAGGACGGCAAGTACGACCGCGAAGAATTGGCGGAGCTCGCCAAGGTGAATATCGACGGCCTTAAGGAATTTGCCTACTTCACCACGGCGTCGGTTGCCGGTCGTGAGATCAAGTTTGAGGTCCCGAGCGACTATTGGCTTGAGCACCGGGACGGGGTCTTGGCGCTTAACTTTACCCTGCCCTTCGTCGAGCCCGTGTCGACAGAGGCCAAGGGATTGACCTTCGCCGTGCAGGACCCAACGTTTTTCATCGCCTTCGATCTCGCCAAGGTCGACCCGGCCAGACTGGGACCGGGAACGCCGGCGGCCTGCAAGATCAAAGTCGGCTCGGCGAGGGAGCAGGCGGGTGCCCTCGGCGACGCCTTCGCCAAGCAGTTTGGGGCCTTCGCGCTCGGCGGATCCCAAGCAATCTCGGTCGACTGTCAAGGGCCCTAACCCACGACTGGGTGGCTCCGGGGCGCAGCCCGCACGGGCATCGCGCGCCGCTTCGATTGGGTCGGGCGTTTACGCACTCTTGATTGTTTGCTTCCGGGGCTGTGGCCTTTGCCGCTAGGCTCGAGCGCGTCGGTGCGGCCTTAAGTCGGTCGAAGGCCGTCGGTTCGTGAGTGTGTCTAAATGCGGTTGCTGCTTTGCGTTTTTGCCGCCGTGGCAATGTGTGCCCTAACCGGCGGCGCCACCGGACACGCCGCCCTCGATCCTGCGGCCAGCGTGCGTGGATCCGACGTCGAGCTCTTGGTCTATGAGCATCGCGATTGCGTCTATTGCCAGCTTTTTCGCCGCGATGTGCTGCCGCGCTACCAGCAGGCCTTGGCAGCGGAGTTGCCGATCCGCTTCGTCGACATAGCCGCCGCCGGCAACGAGGGCCCTGGCCTCGCGCGCAAGGTCGACATGCTGCCAACCGTCGTCCTGATGTTGGGGGGACGCGAGATCGATCGGATCGTCGGCTATTGGGGCCCGGATACATTTTTCAAGCTCCTGGCGCATATGCGCGCCAAGGTGGGCTAGCAACGAGGCCGGCGCTCTTGCGGCGCGCGCCATGGTCGGCTTTGATGCCCGGTGTGGTCGGCGTGCGTGGGCTGTGCCGGCAGCGGAGGGTCGCCATGGACAGGCGGGGCTTCTTGATATCGGGCGGAGCCGCAGCCGTGGCCGCCAGTGCGGCAACGGACCCCGCCGCGGCGATGGCGCCAAGGGAGGCGGCGGCGGGCCCAGGCGGAGCGGAGGCAGGCGGCGCGCGCGTGCTCACCTTGGCGGTGGCGCCCGGATACGATCGCGCTGGTTTTGCAGCCGACCGGCTCGCCGGCCGCATCTCCTTGGCGACGGCCGGCCGCTTTCGCATCGAACGCACGGGCGCTGCGACCGCGGCCGATCTCAGCCTCACCGACGCCCGCTCGCTCGCCACCCTGCACCCTGCCTTCGCCTTTTTTGCCGGCCTGCCCTTGGATGAGGGTTTGCCCAGCGCGGATCAGGATGCCTGGTTGACGCTCGGCGGGGGTCAACTGCTCTGGGATGAACTTGCTCGTGCCTTCGGCTTTAAACCGTTGGTCGCGGGTCACACCGGTCAGGACGGCGGCTTCTGGTCGAGCGTGCGCCTGAACGCAGCAGCCGACCTTGTCGGCCTGCCAGTCGCCGCGACGGGGCTCGCTGGGCGCGTCCTTGAGGTCATGGGCGCCAAGGTAATCGACGTGGCCGGGCCGGATCTCGGCGCAGCCTTGGCCAGCGGGCGGGTGCGCGCGGGGGAGGCGCAAGGACCCTCGCCGAGCTCGGCCTTTAACCTCGAGCCGCTGGCTCAATGCTGTTATCGGCCGGGGCTCTACCCGCACGGGGTGCTAACCACCCTCCTCGTCAGATCCGGACTTTGGGAGGGACTGGACGCGGCCGACCAGGCGATTTTCGAGGCCTGCACGGCGGCAGAGCATCGCCTCGCGTTGGCCGAGGCCAAAATGCATGCCGCCCTAGCCACGCACATGCGCAGGGCGGCCAAGTGGCCGGCACGCGCATCGTTGCCGCCCGCGCTCGCTCAGGCCCTGGGCCAGGTCGCAACCGCCGCCGTCGCGGAGGTCGCCGGTTTGGATGCCGCTAGCCGGCGGATCGCCGCCAGTTATCGCGCCCATCGCGAGCTGCAAGGTATCCTCGCCTAAGCTGGCGCGGCATCGGGTCTTTCCAAGAGTGCTTCGACCCCCAGGCGCGCGCCGCGGCTGCGGCGTGCTGAAGCGCGACCTATGCGGACGGCGCATTGCTGCAGCGCAGCAAAGGCCCCTACTTTAGTTGCAAGCAACCACCAAATCAGCAGCTGCGGACGGCCGCCGGGCAGGCGCGCCGGCGCGCCGCGAAGGCCCCGACCGACAAGGGGCCCCGACACGGCTCTGGGGGGAAGGCACGAGGTTGGCACCCAGAAAGAGGAGCTGATCCATGAGCACCCTGACTTACACAAACAGCGATTACGACCCGCGCGCGGCCGCATCCGCGAGCCCGCACAAGCCGGTCTGGCGGCGCGCCTATGATGCCGTCATGCAATCCCAGCAGCGGCGCGCCGAACGCGAGATCGCGGCCTATCTCAGTCGCCACGGCGGGCTCCTGACGGACGATATGGAGCGCGAAATCATGCTGCATCTGGAAGGTCGCCGGCGCGGCGCGCTCTAGAGCCTTTTTCCTGCCGGTTTCGGTGCGGGCGCAGCCCGCGGGTTTGCTCGACGTCAAAAGTTGAACGATGACAGGGGCACAGCGCTCACATTGACGTGAGCGCTGTGCCGGCCGCTTGGCGTGCCGCGTTTTCGCTTGCCGGCGCTGCGCCGGCGGCCCATATACGGGCAGCAAAAATCAGCAGGGAACCCCGCTTGACGGCGTCGGCACGTGACCCCGCGCGATTGGCGCATTGAATTGAGCCGCGCTCTGACCCGAAGCGCGCCGCAGATCGGGTGTCGCAAGCAGCAAGGTGGGCCGTCGAATAAGGAGACTGCATGGCCAAGGAAGAGATGCTGGAGTTCGAAGGTGTGGTCGCGGAGGTTTTGCCGGACGCGCGCTGTCGCGTGAAGCTGGATAATGGGCATGAAGTCGTCGCCTATACCTCCGGGCGCATGAAAAAGAACCGCATCCGTATCCTGGCCGGTGACCGCGTGACCGTGGAGATGACGCCCTACGATCTCGACAAGGGTCGCATCAACTTCCGCCACAAGGACGTGCGGGCCCCGGTCAATACCGGGCCGCCACGCCGTCCCCCCCAGCGCCGCTTCCGCTGACAATCGATCCTCGCCGCTGCGGGCGCAAATTGGCCCCGCACAATCGCTTTGGCGGCGGCCAACGGCTTGTGGCAGGAGGCATTCGCGCGCCCCGTGGCTGTTGCCGGCGGGGGACGACGCACAAAGGCCGCCTTGGTCGGGCCATCCGAATCGGCCGATGCTAGGGTCCCGCTCCAGGACGGGAGCCAGAAAGGCATGAGCGAACGCGCAAGTTCTCGGCGCAAAACCCGCGAGGTTTCGCCGTTGGGCGCCGTCGCTGGCCGCGCGCCGGCCCCGAAATTCGACAAAAAAACCATCGCACTCGTCTATGATTTCGACGGCACGCTGTCGCCGCGGCCGATGCAGGAGTATGCATTCCTGCCAAAGATTGGCGCCGACCCCGCCGCCTTCTGGGCCGAGACCAACGCGCTCGCGCGGCAAGCGCGCGCCGACCCGCTGATCACCTACATGCACCTCATGTACAAGAAGGCGAAGGACAAGGGTGTGCGCATTGATCGGCGCGATCTCGTCGACCAGGGCCGGCAGGTTGAGCTGTTTGCGGGCGTCGAGACCTGGTTCGATAGCATCGGTGGCTACGTCAAGAGCCATGCCCAGAGCCATGGCGTGCAGCTGCGGCACTACCTGATCTCCTCGGGGCTCAGCGAGATCGTCGAGGGCACCAGCATCTATAAGCGCTTCCACAACGTGTTTGCCTCCGAATATTGGTTTGAAGCCTACGATTTGCCCTACCCCAAGCGCGTCATTACCGACACGGGCAAGACGCAGTACCTGTTTCGCATCAACAAGGGCGTCGAAGATGTGGGACTGAGCATCAATCAGCACATGCCGGAGGGGCTGCGGCCGATTCCGTTCGCCAATATGATCTACTTTGGCGACGGTGATACCGACGTGCCTTCGATGGCGGTGATGCGCAAGAACGGTGGCCATGCCGTCGCCGTTTATCCGCCGGGCAAGTCAAAGGCCAAGTGCGTCGACCTCTTCAATGCGGGGCGCTGCGATTTCTTCGCGCCCGCCGACTACCGCAGCGGCTCCGATCTGTTCCGGCGCACTTGCCTGCTGCTCGACCGCATGCTGGCGAATATTCGCATCGAAGAGGAGAAGTGGCGTCTTTTGCGTGGGCTAACGAGCGCAAAATAGCCTTCGCCAGCCGCCCGCCCTATTCGGCGGCCATCGGTGCTGCCGCCGGCTCCACCCTCGCCGCGCAGAACTTGAATTCCGGGATCTTGCCCATTGGGTCAAGCTGCGGATTGGTGAGGAGGTTGGCCGCGGCCTCGGCGAAACAGAAGGGTAGGAACACCATGCCCTCGGCGACGTCGCGATCGGCGCGCGCCCTGAGCACGACCGTGCCGCGGCGGGTCGAAACGCGCACCAGGCCTCCCGGCGCCACGCCGAGGCGATCCATCTCGCGTGGGTTTAAGCCGGCGATGGCCTCGGGCTCCAGCGAATCCAGATTGGTGGCGCGCCGCGTCATCGACCCGGTATGCCAATGCTCCAGCAGGCGTCCGGTGGTGAGCACCAGCGGATAATCGGCATCGGGCAGCTCGTCGGGAGGCAACAGGTCGGCTGGCACGATCCTGGCGCGGCCAGACTTGGTCGGAAACGAGCTGGCGAAAATGATTTCGTTGCCCGGCTTGTCGGCTGCATCGCAGGGGTAAGTGACGGCGTCCTCGCGCAACAACCGCTCCCACGTGATGTTGTTGAGGGAGGGCATCACCGCGGCCATCTCCGCGTAGACCTCGGAAATATCGCGATAGTTCCAGCTCAGGCCGATACGCTGCGCCAGCTCCTGGATCAGAACCCAATCCTGGCGCGCTTCTCCGGGTGGATTGAGCACCGGACGGGCGATTTGCACCTGGCGGTTGGTGTTGGTGAACGTGCCCCACTTTTCCGCATGCGCGGAGGCCGGCAGGACGACGTCGGCATGCCAGCAGGTCTCGGTCAAAAACAGGTCCTGCACGACGAGGTGCTCGAGCTTGGCGAGCGCCTCGCGGGCGTGCTGGACGTCGGGGTCCGACATCGCCGGGTTTTCACCTAGGATATACATGCCCTTGATGTCGCCATCCTTGATGGCATGCATAATCTCGACGACGGTTAAGCCTTTTTTCGCATCGAGCGCGGTGCCCCAGAATTTCTCATAGGCGCCGCGGATGGCGGGATCCTCGACCGACTTGTAGTCGGGAAAGACCATCGGGATCAGCCCGGCGTCGGAGGCGCCTTGTACGTTGTTTTGACCGCGCAGCGGATGCAGGCCGGTTCCCGGCCGGCCGACTTGCCCCGTCACCAGCGCCAGCGCGATCAGACAGCGGGCGTTGTCGGTGCCGTGGGTATGCTGGCTGATGCCCATGCCCCAGAAGATGATCGACCGCGCGGAGCGGGCGTAGAGCCGCGCCACGTCGCGAATGGTTGCGGCAGGAATGCCGCACACCGGCTCCATCTTCTCCGGCGTGAAGGCCTCAACCTTGGCCCTGAGGCTGTCGAAGCCCTCGGTGTGGGCTTGCACGTATTGGATGTCGACCATGCCCTCGGCGATGATGACGTTGAGCATGGCGTTGAGCAGGGCGACGTCGCGCCCCGGCCTGAACTGCAGGGTATGGGAGGCATAACGCGCCAAGCCCTGGCTTTGTCCGCGCGGATCCATCACGATCAGTTTGGCGCCGCGCTTGGCTGCGTTCTTGAGAAAGGTCGCCGCCACGGGATGGTTTTCCGCCGGCCGCGCGCCGATGACGATGATGCAGTCGCTGTCCTTGGCCGCGGTAAACGGCGCCGTAACAGCGCCGGAGTTCACACCCTCCATCAGCGCCGCAACCGACGAGGCGTGGCAAAGCCGGGTGCAATGGTCCACGTTGTTGGTGCCGAAACCTTGCCGGATGAGCTTCTGGAACAGGTAGGCTTCTTCGTTTGACCCCTTCGCCGAGCCGAAGCCCGCAATCGCCTTGCCGCCGTCCCGGTGCTTGATGCCATCGAGCCCGGCGGCAGCCTTCGCCAATGCCTCCTCCCAGCTGGCTTGGCGGAAGTAGGCGTCGATCTCGTCGCGGCGGATCTGCAAATTGGCGTCCTTGCCAACGCCGTCGCGACGGATGAGCGGTTTGGTCAGTCGGTCGGGATGGTGAATGTAGTCAAACCCGAAGCGGCCCTTGACGCACAGCCGATTTTCATTGGCCGGTCCATTGCGGCCGTCGATATAGAGGATCTTGTCGTCTTTGACGTGCACCTTGGTCTGGCAGCCCACGCCGCAGTAGGGGCACAGCGTGTCGACCGAGCGGGTTTCGTAGTGGACGCGCTTGCCGGTACCGTCCAGCAGGCCCCTTTCCATCAGCGCGCCCGTGGGGCACACCTGCACGCACTCGCCGCAGGCGACGCACGTCGAATGCCCCATGCCGTCGTCGAAGTCGAACACGACCTTGGCGCCATGACCGCGGTAAGCCATGCCGATCACGTCGTTCATTTGCACCTCGCGGCAGGCGCGCACACACAAGCCGCAGTTGATGCAGGCGTCGAGGTTGACCGCGATCGCCGTATGCGTGAGGTCGGTCGCCGGGCGCTCGCCGCCAGGGAAGCGCCGGACCGTGCTGATGCCCATGGCATCCACCCAGCCCCAAAATTTGGAGGCTGGATCATGGCCGCCGCCGCGCTCGGGCTGGTCGGCCATCAACAGTTCAAACACCATCCGCCGCGACGCCTTTGCCCGCTCCGAGGCGGTCTTGACCTTCATGCCGGCGGCGACCTTGCGCTGACAGGAGGCGGCCAGCACGCGCTCGCCCTCGATCTCGACCATGCAGGCGCGGCAATTGCCGTCGGCTCGGTATCCGGGTGCGGGATGCCAGCACAGGTGCGGGATCTTGGTGCCATGCCGCTGCGCGACCTGCCAAATCGTCTCGTCCGCCGCGGCTTCAACGGGCTTGCCGTCGAGCTCGAGGATTATGCGTGCCGCTGTCGTCATAGCCGCCATGGTCCAGTCCGCGTCCTCGTGCGCATGCTTAGCCTTGTGAGCAAGGCTCGGGCTTTCGGCCGCCGCCGATGCCGTTGCCTGCCGCCTTCAGGGGCCCTCGCCCTTCAGTTCGATCTCGATGAAAGCATACTCGAAGCTATTGGCATTGATGACGTTGTGGTGCACACCAGCCTTGCGCGTGTAGGAGACGCCCTGCGTCAGCTCGACAAAGTTCGCCTCGCCTGCCGGGGAGACGATCTTTAAGCGACCGTTCGCCAGGGGTACCACCACGTAATCCATCGCGTGCACATGCTCGCCGGTCTCAGCCCCCGGGGCAAAGCGCCATTCGGTGACGCGCACGCGTTCGTTGTCGATCTGTACCGACGGCACGGCCTGGGGCAGCCTCATCAGCGCAGGTCCTCGGGAAAGAATTTAAAGACCGAGCGGACCGGGTTGGGTGCCGCCTGGCCCAAGCCGCAGATGGAGGCATCAGCCATCACCTGGCCGAGGTCGGCGTGCAGTTGCGGGTCCCAGTTGCCACTGCGCATCAATTTGACGGCCTTTTCGGTGCCGTTGCGGCAGGGTGTGCACTGGCCGCAACTTTCATCTTCAAAAAATCGCATCAGGTTCAGGGCCACGGCTTTCATATCGTCCTGATCGGACAAAATCACAACCGCATGACTGCCGACAAAGCAGCCGTGTTTCTCGAGTTGACCGAAATCAAGGGGAATGTCGGCCATGTAGGCGGGCAGAATGCCGCCGGAGGCGCCGCCGGGCAGATAGCCCTTGAAGTTATGGCCTTCGGTCATGCCGCCGCACAAGGCGATGAGATCGCGGGCGGTGGAACCGGCCGCGGTCAAGACCACGCCCGGTTTGCGGACGCGGCCGGAGACGGAATAGGAGCGCAGGCCCTTGGCGCCGTTGCGGCCTTGCGCGGCAAACCAAGCCGCGCCCTTCTCAAGGATGCTTGGCACCCAATAGAGCGTCTCGATGTTGTTGACGAGCGTGGGTCGGCCGAAGATGCCGACCTGGGCCACGTAGGGCGGGCGATGGCGCGGATAGCCCCGTTTGCCCTCGATCGATTCGAGCATGGCGCTCTCTTCGCCGCAAATGTAGGCGCCAGCGCCCCGGCGCAGGTGGACTTTGGTGTGCTCGGTCAGGCCCGCCGCCTCGAGCTTGGAGAGCTCGGCCTTCAGGATCTCGCGCACGGCCGGGTATTCATCGCGCAGGTAGATGAACACCTCTTGCGCCTCGACCGCCCAGGCGGCAATCAGCATGCCCTCCAAAAACTTATGCGGCTCGCGCTCCAAATAGTAGCGGTCCTTGAAGGTGCCGGGTTCCCCCTCGTCGCCATTGACCGCCATCAGCCGTGGGCCCGGTTCGGCGCGCACCAAGCTCCACTTGCGCCCGGTCGGAAAACCGGCGCCGCCAAGGCCGCGCAGGCCGCCGTCCGACAGGGTTTGAATGACCGCATCGGGCGTGCGCTGGCCGTCGAGACAGGCTTTGAGGACGGCATAGCCGCCCCCGGCTCGGTAGGCCGCAAACTCTTGGTAGGGCGGCAGCTCAGGTTCGACCTCGCCGGCCTTGGCCAGCGCCAGCAAGGACGCCGCCGTGGCGTGATCGACGTGGCGATGGCCGACCTCGGCGGCAGGCGCGGTATCGCAGGCGCCGATGCAGGGTGCGCGCACCACCCGTACGCCCGGCAGCTCCCGGGCCAGCTCCTTGGCCTTGAGCGTGGCAAGGAGCTCCTCCGCGCCAGCCAACATGCAGCTCAAGCTGTCGCAGACGCGGATGGTGACCGGCGCGGGCTTGGCCTCGCCATCGGCGACGACGTCGAAATGGGCATAAAAGGTGGCGACTTCGTAGACCTCCGCCATCGGAATGCCGAGCGCCTCGGCAAGCGCGTGTAGGTGGCCCGCCGGCAAACCGCCCTCTTGGTCCTGAATTACGTGCAAATACTCGATCAGCAGCGCCCGCTCGCGCGGGCCATCGCCAAGCAGGGCTCGCACCGCCTCGACCTCGGCTTGTTTGAGCACCCGGCCCTTTGGGAAGGGCGCGCTCTTGCGCCGGCCGGATCCGGGGTGGATCGCCCGGCCCGTGCCCTGCCCGCCGCCGCCCGAGGTCTTCGATACGTCGTTCATGCTCACCAGAGATGATCACCGTGGCTGACGGCTTGGCATACCATATACCAGCGGTTACACCAGTGTCGAGGGGCGCTGGTGCGCAGCCCGCGGTGGGGCCCACGCTCGAGGATTTGTCAGACGTCGGATGATCTGGGCCGACCGGCGCGACGCGCTTGCCGCCTGCGACCGCTTGGCTCGCGCGCTCGATGTCGCATTATCCTTGACAGGCTGCCTCCAAGTTTGGCCATGAAGGTGATCGGTGGTCGAGAAGGGGATTGCGATGGAGCTGTTGGCCTCGCTGGGCGGCAATGTCGTGCTGGCGTCGGTAACGGATCAGTGGGCCGAGTGGGTCGGCTCGCTGTTCGGCTCGCACGCGCTTACCGCCGTCGCCATCGCTAAAATCATCGGCATCAACATCATCCTCTCCGGCGACAATGCCGTGGTGATTGCGCTTGCCTGCCGCAATCTGCCGCGGCGCGAGCGCACCTGGGGAATTCTGCTCGGCGCCGGTGCCGCCGTGGTGCTGCGCATCATCTTCACGGTGATCATCCAGCACCTTTTGGGCATTCCCTGGCTGCAGCTGATCGGCGGACTGCTGTTGTTTTGGATCGCGGTCAAGCTGCTGATTGCCGACGAACCCGACGATGACAGCGTTGCCTCGGGTTCCAATCTTTGGGAAGCAGTAAAAATCGTCGCCATCGCCGATGTCGTCATGAGCCTCGACAACGTGCTGGCAATTGCCGCCGCCGCCATGCAGACGCCGCCCGAACAGCAGATCTGGCTCATCGTCTTCGGCCTGGTGATCAGCATCCCCTTGGTGATCGCCGGGTCGACCCTGATCATGTCGCTGTTGGCCCGCTATCCCGTGCTGGTGTGGGCAGGCGCCGCGCTGCTCGGCTGGATCGCCGGCGAACTGCTGGTCACCGACTTGGTCTCGGTGACCCAGCTGCAGGCCTGGGATCCCGCTTTGGTGGTTGTCGATCCCGAGTCGGCGGCCGGGCTGCGGCCAGTCGGCCTCATCCTCTATTCGGCGGCCACGATCGGCGCGCTGATCGTATTGTTCGTGGGCTGGGTGCTGCTCAGACGGCGCAGCCGCGGCGCCGTCGGCGTACCCGGACGGGAGGGTGGTCCGGCCGAATAGGGCGGCCGCTTGGGCTTTGCGGGCCCTACTGCGGCACCGCTTGCGGCTTGTCGCTCAGCTTGCGCAAATAGGCCAACAGGTCGGCCAGCTGGGCATTATCCTTGATGCCCGGAAACGCCATTTTGTTGCCGGGCACGGTGGCTTTGGGATCGTGGATGTAGGTTGCCAGCTGATCCCAGGTCCACGCGCCACCGTGCGTCTTCATGGCTTCCGAATAGGGGAAGCCCGCGTGCTTGCCGACCTCGCGTCCAACCACATCCCATAGATTTGGCCCGACCAGGTTGGGCCCGCCTTTTTGCGGCGTATGGCACTGCATGCAGCGCTTGAACACATCCTGACCGGCGTCGGCGTTGGCCTTGGGTATCAGCTCCACCACCTGCTTGGCATCAAACGGCGGCGCCGCCTCCTTGGAGGTCGCCGCGCTCGCTGGCTCGGTGACCGGCAGCGCCCAGCCGGGCTTCTCGGGGGAATGTTCACGCGCGACGATATCAAAAACAGTTCTACCGCCGAAGATCACCAACAGGGCGGCGAGCACAGCACCGGCAACTTTGTTGAACTCGAACCCATCCATAGTACCGCCACCCTCTCGCCAGCCCTGGCCACGCCCCCGAATGCGCCGATGGGCGGCCAAATATAGAATTTGCTCGAGGGCTTGCAATAGAACTCGGGTCCGTTCTAGGAGCTAGCCCCGAGACCAATTGTCACCCACTTCCGCCACCATGGCGCGCACCCTCGTTGTCATCCCCGCCCGTATGCAGTCGACCCGGCTGCCGGGCAAGCCGCTCGCCGACATCAACGGTGAGCCGATGATCGTGCACGTCTGGCGCCGGGCGGTGGAGGCGGACGTGGGGCGCGTGATCGTGGCTTCCGATTCGGAAGCGATCAACGCCGTCATTCGCGCCCGCGGCGGGGAAGCCGTGTTGACGCGGGCGGATCACCCGTCGGGGTCGGACCGAGTATTCGAGGCGGTGAAAAAACTCGATTCGGGCGAGGTCGAAGTCATCCTCAATCTCCAGGGCGATCTGCCCACTCTCGAGCCAGCGACGGCGCGCGCCTGCCTGGAACCGGTTGCACAAGCCGGACCCGACATTGCCACCGTCGTCGTGGAGATCCGGCTTGCCGAGGAGCGCGTCAATCCTAACGTCGTCAAAATGGTGGGGACGCCGACGGGAGCGCCAGGGCGTCTGCGCGCGCTTTACTTTACGCGCGCCACCGCGCCGGCGGGCGAGGGTCCCCTTTACCACCACGTCGGCATCTATGCCTATCGGCGCGCCGCGCTTGAGCGCTTCGTGTCGTTGCCCCCGTCCCCGCTTGAGCTGCGCGAGCGGCTCGAGCAGCTGCGCGCGCTCGAGGCCGGGATGCGCATCGACGCCAGCATCGTTGACACCGTGCCGCTCGGCGTCGATACGCCGGCCGATCTCGAGCGCGCCCGCCACCTGCTTGCCGGCTAGGAAGGCGCCCGGCGTCCCATGGCAGATCGTAAAGCAAAGTCGGCACCCGCCGCCAAACCCAAGCGCGTCAGTCCTCTGCTGCGCAAGGCCGCCTTGCGCGTGTCATATCAAGGCGAACCGGGAGCCAACTCGCATCTGGCCTGCCGCGAGGTTTTTCCCGATCTGGAAGCTCAAGGCTGTGCGACCTTCGAGGATGCGTTGGGGGCGGTGAAGATGGGCGATGCCCGCTATGCCATGATCCCGATTGAGAACTCGGTGGCGGGCCGGGTGGCGGATATCCACCATCTGTTGCCGAACGCGGGCCTCCACATCGTTGGCGAGCACTTCTTGCGCGTACGCCACCAGCTGCTGGCATTGCCGGGGGCCTCGCTGCTGACCGTGAAAAAGGCCCTATCGCATACCCAAGCCCTCGGTCAGTGCCGCAACACCCTGAGAAAACTGGGGCTGGTACCGGTGCCAGAAGCCGATACGGCAGGTTCGGCCCGGCTGGTCGCGGAGGCCAACGATCCGACGCTTGCGGCCATCGCCTCCTCGCTGGCCGCGGAAATCTACGGCCTAAAGGTTCTCATGCAGGATATCGAGGACGAGAAACACAACACCACGCGCTTTGTCGTCCTCGCCAAGGAACCCGACGCCGCCAAGGCCGGCGACGGCCCGATCGTCACAACCTTCATCTTTCGCGTCAGGAACGTGCCGGCCGCCCTGTACAAGGCGATGGGCGGATTTGCCACCAACGGCGTCAACATGACCAAGCTCGAAAGTTACCAGCTCGACGGCCGCTTCGTGGCGACCATGTTTTACGCCGACGTCGAGGGCCACCCCGAAGATCCTCCCGTTGCGCGGGCGCTCGAGGAACTGCAATTCTTTTGTTCAGAGTTTGTGCTGCTCGGCGCCTACAAGGCGAGCCCCTATCGCCTGGATGCCAACAAGCTGGCCGACGCCCTCTGACGGCCGGCGCACCGGGGCCAAGGCCTCCGAGCGCCCGTCAAGGCCCCTCGGTCTCGCTGCGCCCCGGTGGCGCCCCCCCCGGTGGCGCCCCCAAGGTGGCGCGCCAATTGGCGAAGGGATCGGACGCCCAAGGGGTCTCAGGGCGCGGTTTTGGCGGGAGGCTTGGCGAACAGGCCCACCGCGATCGCACGCGCCAGATATTGCGCCATGCAATTGTAGCCGACGTCGGTGAGACCGAAGGTGCTGGGCTCGGGGTGGCCCTCCTCGCGCATGGTGCGGGCGAGGATCTCGGAGGATTCATAGCGACCGATCCTAAGCACGCCTTCGGCCGCCACGATCCGGCGCAAGCTCGCCCTGATGGCCTGGTAGTGCTCGTGTGTGGCCAGCTGCTTCATGTAGTGGAGACCAATCAGGATCGCATCGACGTTGTGCTTCCTCAGCCATTGCAACATGTCCTTGACCGTGGTCTCGAATTCTTCGACCGGAACTTGCGCAAAGGCGTCGTTGGTGCCGACCTGCCAGAGGATCACGTCGGGGTGATTGAGCGCCACCTCGATCTTGAGGCGTTCGGCAGCGGCGGCGGCCAGCTCGCCGGAGACGCCTCTATTGATGATCTCAACGTCCAAGCCCTTGATGGACCGTTCCAGAATTTGCTCAAGCAGGGGCATAGTGTCGCGCGTGCCGCCGAGCATCGAGGCGGAGGAGGCGCCGATCGCCAGAATCCGAAGCTGTTTGCGGTCGCGCAGCGCGGCGGCGCCGTGGGGCAGCGGCGTCGCCGCGGCGGCAATTTCTCCGCACTCCTTGGACACGGTCGGCAACTGGGTATCGGTTTGGCCCAAGGCAGCAGGACCGCTGGCGAGCTGTGTCGCGGCCAGCAGGATGCCAACGCCGATCAGACCTGCGACTTTTGCCGCTCTCGCCATTCCGAAACCGTTGCCGTCACCCAGAGCAAGCTTATGCCAACAAACACCACCAGCGTATCCACTATGAAGGATCCGGCGTAGCGGTAGCGGATAATCTGACCAACCAAGCTTAGAACAGATGCGACGCAGAATACATTGAGAGAATTTCGCCCCAGGCTCGAAAGAAATTCCGTCAGCCATGGCACGTGCGGTGCGAAAAGCCGATACATGGCCGAGAAAACCGCGATCAGCGCCAGAAATTGCAGTAATCGGATCGGCGTGAGGAAGCTCTTTCCGTTAAGAAACAGCAGTTTGGGTTCCGGCAAAGCCGTCGGATCCGGAAACCAATTCCACACCACCATCACGGCCGTCACCAGCACAAGGGGCAGTGCAACAATTCTGATGCCGTCAATGTGGCGGCGCACAATGGCCCCTAGGCCGGTGTTGCGCGACAGCACAAAGCCCAAAACGAACATGGTTTGCCAGGTGAAGGGATTGAAAAACCATTGTCCCTCCACCGGCCAGGTGCGCGCCGTGAACGGCACCATGAGCGCAGCAAAGTAGAGCGCAAACGAGAGCGGCAGCAGGACGGGACGCGCGAAGCGATCGAGCATGGCAATGGCGGGCGCCGTCAGCATCAGCACAACGTAGAGGGGTAGAATGTCGAAGTAGCCGAGGTGATGGCTGAGCAGCACGAGGCCGATGTGGGTCAGCGCCGGCTCTTGGAAGATGGCGGCGGCATTGTGCCACTCCAGGATCAGCGGGTTGTCGAAGGCGTAGGCCGCGCTTGCCAGCAAGGCCAGGGCAATGCTGCTGATCAGGATTTGCGCGGCATAGATCGTGACCGCGCGTCCGCCCAATCGGAACACCAGCAACGCCGAGTTGGTTGCCGCGCTGCGGCTGCTGACCAGCAACCCCAGCGACCAGCCCGCCAGGAACACGAACAGTTCGGCGGAATCCGAGATCGAGAAATTGCGGTGCGTCAGGCGTTCAAACCAGATGCCCGGAATGTGATTGACGAAAATCGACACCAGCGCAAATCCGCGCCAAAAATCGACCGCGTTGGCTTGGCGAGGCATCGGACCTCAATGGCGCGAGGCAACTGTTTTCGCGAGGTTCAGGACGAGCGGGGTTTGTACACGATTTTACGGCACGTCGGCACGCCGCACGCTAGCCTCCGCATGCCGCCGCCGCGGAACCGGTCGGCAGGAATGCGCCGAGCCTGCAAAATCCTAGGCCTCCTCGACGAAGGTTGTGATCAAGGTATTGGCGATTGCATGCTTGCCGGGCACCGTCAGCCCCTCGGGATGGCGCCGTTCCAGCATCAGGCGCGCCTCCTGCCGCGAAAACCAACGTGCTTCGGCGATCTCGGTGGTATCGACCGTGATCTCGGCCGTTTGCGCCCGGCCCAAGCATCCCAGCATCAGCGAATGTGGAAACGGCCAGGGTTGGCTGGAATGAAAGCGCACTTCGCCAACGCGGATGCCGGTCTCTTCCAGGACCTCGCGACGAACGGCGTGCTCGATATCCTCGCCCGGTTCGATGAAGCCCGCCAGCGCGGAGAACATTTTGTCGCCGTAGCGATGCTCGTGTGCCAACAGACAGCGCTGACCGTCGCTGATCAGCATGATCACCACCGGGTCGGTGCGGGGAAACCAGTCGAGCCCGCAGGCCCAGCATTTGCGGCGCCAGCCGCCATCCTTCACCAGGGTGGTACCGCCACAATGCCCGCAGCAGCGGGCATTTTCATGCCACTGGGCCAGCGCCCGCGCTTGGCCACACAGGGATAGCTCTTCAGGTGACATGGCGCCCTGCATCGCCAGTGAGCGCAAATCCACGATTGGGCGCAGCTTCTCGACGGCACCCGGCACGTTGCGGGTGCGGTGCTCGGTGACCGAAATGGCAAAATGGCCATGCCCCCCCGCATCGGTGCCGAGAAACAGGGCATCGGCGATCGGCAGACCAAACTGGGCGAGCTCTTCGCCGGAAAACCAGGCGAGCTTTGCCGACGTGCGCTCCGCATTGGAGCGGATCACAGGCTTCAAATCCGCCAGCAGCAGAAAGCGCGAGCCAGGTGCCGCCAACATCGACTTGATGAACTCCGCATCGCTCCTCTTTGGTCCGAGCCGATCGAGAATTGTCGTCGAACCGACGGTCGGCATGCATGCGCTCCTTAGCTTGGCTGACACCTGATGCGACGTTAGGCTTTGGGGCCTGGGGCAAAGCCGGCCGCAGTGTGGCCAAACCCCGACGCTACCGCCAAACCGGGTGCATGATATGGCCAACGTTCGGCAAGCGCACGCCGAAACGATTTCGCGCTGCGGCGTTACCCCCGTTTGCTCCCCGCGCCGCAGCCTTGACCGTCGCCTGCCGGCGCGGCCGACCGCCGATCGGGCGGGTTGTAATTGGCCTGCGTGCCCACCATAATCGGGCCGGGAGGTTGGCGGCGGACGTGTCCCTCGCCAACCGGGTCAGGTCCGGAAGGAAGCAGCCCTAACGAGTAAGATACGGGTCGTTTGTTCAGCCTCCCGCCTCGGCCGCCCGCCCCTTTGCGATGGGGGCGCTGTTGGAAGGTGCGACGGCCAGCATGGCGAAAAAGAAGTCCACTCCCGCTCAAAGCCCCGGCCAGCCCGCGACGGCGGCGTCGACCACGCCCTACCTGGTTTTGGCCCGCAAGTATCGGCCCACGACCTTCGCCGAACTGGTGGGTCAAGAGGCGATGGTGACCACGCTCAGGAACGCCTTTGCCAGTGATCGCATCGCTCAAGGTTACATGCTGACCGGCGTCCGCGGGGTCGGCAAGACGACGACGGCGCGCATTCTTTCGCGCGCCCTCAACTACGAGCGCGACGGCAACGGCAAGCCGACTTTCGACATGCCCGAGTTCGGTCGGCACTGCGCCGAAATCATGGAAGGCCGACACCCCGACGTCCTGGAGATGGACGCTGCCTCCAATACCGGGGTCGACAACGTTCGCGAGATCATAGAGAGCGCCCGCTACAAGCCGCTGGTGGCTCGCTACAAGGTCTACTTGATCGACGAAGTTCACATGCTATCGAAGGGCGCCTTCAACGCCCTGTTGAAAACCCTCGAAGAACCGCCGGGACACGTCAAATTCATCTTCGCCACCACCGAGGTGCGCAAGGTTCCCGTGACCGTGCTGTCGCGGACGCAGCGCTTTGATCTGCGCCGGGTCGACGTGCCCTTGCTCGTCGAGCACTTTCGAAAGATCGTTGCCAGCGAGGGCGCAAGCGCCGAGGAGGCGGCGCTGAATTTGATTGCGCGAGCCTCGGAAGGTTCCGTTCGCGACGGGCTTTCCTTGCTCGATCAAGCCCTGGCCATGGGATCGGGCAGCGTCGCCACCGAGCGCGTGCGCGCCATGCTCGGCTTGGCCGATCGCGGCCGCATCTTCGATCTGCTCGAGCTGCTGATGGGAAACGCCGCGGGCGAGGCAATCGGAACCCTTGCTGCGCTCAACCGCGATGGTGCCGAGCCCGGCCAGGTGCTCGCCGACCTGGCGGAGGCCGTACACATCGCCACCCGAGCCAAGCTGCTCGGCAGCGAGGCCGCCGGCGACGGGCTGTCCGCGGAGGAAAAGCGTCGCGCCGGCGGCCTTGGGGAGCGCCTGTCGATCCCCATTCTGGCGCGGGCGTGGCAAATGCTGCTCAAGGGTTCGGAGGAGGTCGCGGCGGCACCGAACGCGGCGGCCGCGGCGGAAATGGTGCTCATTCGCCTCGCCTTCACGGCCGATTTGCCGGCTCCCGACGAGGTGATCAAGGCGCTCGGGGGCGAGCCTCTGGCGCGGCGGGCGGCTGCGGCGCCCCCGCCCTCCGAGCGGCAGCCGGCCTTGGAAAGCTCCCTTGCCGGCGCCGAGCCGCCGCCCGAGGACGAGGAGGGGGAGGGGGAAATGCTGTTGACGGCGACCGCCCCGCGTTCCCCGCTGCTGCTGTCGTTTGCCGACGTTGTGCGCCTGGCGGGCAAGCGACGCGAGGCCAAGCTCAAGGTGCACCTGGAGGAGCATGTGAGCCTGGTGAAGTTCGACCCGGCGGGTAGCATCGAGCTGCACCTGCTGCCCGGCGCACCCAAGGAGTTGGCCAATGAGCTGCGCGAGAAGCTCAACCTCTGGACACAGGGCCGCTGGATGGTGGCCTTGAGCAAAAACCCCGGCGAGCGCCCGCTGGGCGAGGTGGAACGCGCCCGCGCGGCCGCGGAAATCGCGGAGCTGCGCAAGCATCCCGCCGTTGCGGCCGTGCTGCAGCAGTTTCCGGATGCGGAAATTGCGAGCGTGCGCCCCATATCTCCCGTCGAGGCCGATGACACAGGCACCGGCTAGTCGCGGTATGCGCGACGGGTGAGGCCGTGCCGCGCGGCCGCAAAACCAGATGCCAAACCCCTCAACGGAGCCGTTATGAAAGACCTGATGAAAATGATGAAGCAGGCCCAGGAAATTCAGGGCCGCATGCAGCAGCTGCAAGACGATCTTGCGAGCCTGGAGGTGGAAGGTCAATCCGGTGCCGGGCTCGTGAAAGTCAAGCTCAATGGCAAGGGCGATGCACGCGCTATCAAGATCGATCAGAGCCTAGTCAAGCCGGAGGAGACCGAAATTCTCGAGGACTTGATCGTGGCCGCCCTGCAGGACGCCAAGGGCAAGGTCGAGGCCGCGGTGCAAGCCAAGATGCAAGAAATCACCGGCGGCTTGGCGTTGCCGCCCGGACTGAAGCTTTTCTAAAATAGTGCCAGGGGCAGCCTCGGGGTTGGCGGGCGCGATCGCGAACGATGAGTAGAAAATCGGCAGGCAGCGAGATCGAACGTTTGGTTGGCCTGTTGGCACGCTTGCCGGGACTGGGGTCCCGCTCGGCGCGCAAGGCGGCCCTGGCGCTGCTCAAACGCCGCTCGGAGCTGCTGGAGCCGCTGGCGGCGGCGCTCAGCGATGCCGCCGCCAAGATCGTGGAGTGCGGCAATTGCGGCAACCTCGATACCGTCACACCCTGCACGATTTGCCAGGATGCGCGCCGCGACGCGAGCCTGATCGTGGTGGTGGAGGAGATCGGCGACTTGTGGGCGCTTGAGCGCGCCGGCGTGGTGAGCGGCCTCTACCATGTCTTGGGCGGCCACCTTTCGCCGCTCGACGGCATCGGCCCCGATCGCCTCAACATTGGTCGGCTGATCGAACGGGCGGCACCGCCGGTGACGGAGATCTTGCTGGCCCTGAACGCCACGGTCGAAGGCCAATCGACGGCGCACTATCTCACCAGTCAGCTGCAGGGGCGCGGCATCGCCGTCACGCGCCTGGCCCAGGGCGTGCCGATCGGTGGTGAACTTGACTATCTCGATGACGGCACGCTGGCGGCGGCGATCAAGAGCCGCCGCACACTCTAGCGGCGCTTTGGCCTGGCCCCGGGTGCAAACGCTTGCAGCACCGGTGCCCTCGGGGCAGGCTAGCGCACGCAAGAGCCGTTCGGCGCGAGGGAGAAGCGGCGCCGGGTCGTTCCGAGGGAGGGCATGATGGGCGTGCGTCTTGGCTACCTGCTGCCGACCCGCGAGCAGGTGATGGCGGGGCAGTTCGAGGCGCGCTCGCTGCTCTCCTTGGCCAGCCGTGCGGCGGCCCTTGGATTTGACGCGATCTGGGTCGGCGATTCCCTTCTCGCCCGCCCACGGCATGATCCGCTGACCTTGCTGGCCGCCGTCGCCGCGCGCCTGCCCGCAGTTGAGCTCGGAACCGCCGTCCTGTTGCCTGCCCTGCGCAATCCGGTGCTGCTGGCGCAGCAGGTTGCCACCATCGACCAGATTGCCGAAGGCCGGCTGATCCTCGGGGTGGGCATTGGCAGCGACGTGCCCAACATCCGCGCCGAATTTGCCGCCGCCGGCGTGCCCTTCGAAAAGCGGGTTGGGCGGCTGTTGGAAGCCCTCAGCCTCTGTCGGGCGCTGTGGACCGGCAGGCCGGTCGATTGGGACGGCCGCTGGCAGGTAATGGGGGGTGTGCTTGGACCGCTGCCGTATCGGCCCGGTGGGCCGCCCATCTGGGCGGCGGGAGCCCAGCCCGCGAGCCTTGCGCGCATCGGCCAGCATTTCGACGGCTGGCTTCCCAACTCGCCAACACCGGCGCGCTGGGCGCAGCAGTGGCAGGAGATCGAGGCCAGCGCCCGCGCCGCCGGTCGCAACCCCGAGGCGCTGGCCGGCGCCATGTATCTGACCATGGCCATCGACGATGACGCCCCGCGCGCGCAAGCGCGGCTCGATGCCTATCTGGCGCTCTACTACGGTCGGCCGGCCGCCGAAATGCGGGCGCGACAAGCCTGCTATGCGGGTCCGGCGCAGGGTTTGGCGGACTGGCTCGGAGCCTACGCCGCGGCGGGAGCCAAGCACCTCGTGCTGCGCTTTGCCGGTGAGCACGAACGTCAGCTGGAGACGGTCGCCCGGCTGCGGGCCCAGTTCGCCGCCGAGCCGGCCCGAAGGCGATGACTATCGCAGACGCCAGAGGCGGCGCTAGAACGGCCTTGAGTAACGGCAGGGAGCCAACGGCATGCAAAAGCTCACGGGCAAGGTGGCATGGGTGACGGGCGCCGGCACCGGCATCGGCGAAGCCGG
>DASTMQ010000190.1:0-2243 GCA_035714005.1 Hyphomicrobiaceae bacterium | reverse complement strand
GTGGGTTCCGGCCAGAGGCGTGCAAGGCGCGCCAGCTCAGGCTTCGGGCTCGACCACCGCCATCACCTGACGCACCCCGACGATGGCGCGCAGGGCGTGTTCCACCAACTCCGCCGTGCGCGGCGCTACGCCGGCGAGCCGGAGGTCGACGGTCAGTTCGCTGCCGTCACCGGCCTCGCGCGTGGCATGCACCCGCGACGGCACCGCACCGAGCTTGGCGACCGGTTCGATCAGGCGCGGCAGCAGTCCTGGATCCGCGGGCGCCGTGATGAAGAAAAAGGCGCGCACAGTACTCGATCGTGGGTGTGGCAAGTCGCCGCCGAAGGCGGCCAAAGTCCCAGAGGGCATGGGGGTAGGTCCTTACATACGGATGGCGAACAAAACGACGGCGGCCCGGCGCCCTCAGGCGACCGGGGCTGTAATTCGCCCAATCCGAATGCGTTGAAACTGGACCATGGGCCGCACTATAGACGCTGGCGGGTTAATTTTTCAACCCCCGGTCTTTGGCGCAGCCAAATGCCGGCGACGGGCCGGCCCGTTTCGGGGGCGAATGCCGAGGTGGCTCAGCCGAAGCGGGCACGCCCCTCCTCAATGACGTCCTCAAAGGTGCGCAGGCCGGTATGCTGGGCACTGACCAGCACCGCCATATTGCCGGGGCGATGCTCGTTCTTCCACATGCGCGTATGCGCTTTGGGGATTTGCGTCCAGGGGAAGACCTCGGACATTGCAGGATCGATGCGGCGCTCTACCACAAGTTTGTTGGCCTGCGCGGCCTGCAGCAGGTTGGCGAAGTGTGAGCCCTGCACACGCTTCTGATGCATCCACAGATAGCGCGCGTCCATGGTGAGATTGTAACCCGTGGTGCCGGCGCAGATCACGACCATGCCTCCCCGTTTCACCACCAGCACCGAGACGGGAAAGGTCGCCGCACCAGGGTGCTCGAACACGAAGTCGACATTGTTTCCCTTGCCGGTGATCTCCCAAATGCCGGCGCCAAATTTGCGCGCTTCCTTGAACCAAGCTTCGTATTCCGTGGTGCCAATTTTCGGCAACTCGCCCCAGCAGCTGAACTTATTGCGGTTGATGACGCCGCGCGCCCCGAGTTGCATGACAAAATCACGCTTTTCTTCATCGGATACGACGCCGATGGCGTTGGCGCCGGAGGTGGCGATCAGCTGCACGGCCATCGATCCTAGGCCGCCTGATGCTCCCCAAACGAGCACATTGTGCCCCGGTCGCAGCACATGCGGGCGATGGCCAAACAGCATGCGGTAGGCCGTGGCCAGCACGAGCATGTAGGAGGCGCTTTCTTCCCAGGTGAGATGCCGCGGGCGCTCCAGGAGTTGCCGATCCTGCACGCGGCAGAACTGGGCAAAGGAGCCGTCGGGGGTCTCGTAACCCCAGATGCGCTGGGAGGGTGAAAACATCGGATCGCCGCCATTACATTCCTCGTCGTCGCCGTCGTCCTGATTGCAGTGGACGACGACCTCGTCACCGACTTTCCAGCGCTTTACCTTGGAGCCGACGGCATAGACGATGCCGGAGGCGTCCGAGCCGGCGACATGGTAGGGCTGCTTGTGTACATCCAACGTCGAGATCGGCTTGCCGAGTGCGGCCCACACGCCATTGTAGTTCACCCCCGCCGCCATCACGAGAACGAGGACATCGTGGCTGTCGAGCTCCCACGTGGGCACGACTTCTACCTGCATTGCGGTTTCGGGCGGACCGTGGCGTTCCTTGCGAATGGCCCAGGCGTACATTTGTTTGGGCACGTGGCCGAGCGGCGGAATTTCGCCGACCTGGTAAAGGTCCTTGAGGCCGGTCCCGACGCTCCCGGCCGCTACCCCGTTGCTCACCCCCGTTTGGGAGGCCGTTTGGTCGTCTCTAACGCGCGGAGGCTTGACACCGGATTCGGCCTTCGAGTGCACAGCCATGACAGTCTCCTCGTCAACGGCAAAGACAGCCCGTGCCTGCTGATGTTGCACCGCCGAAGGTGTGCCACTTTGGGCGTTCGCTCAAGCGAAATCTCGGAGCAGCGTACGCGTGCTAAACGCGCCTTAACGCCTGATCGCTAGAGTGCCCTTCGGGGTTCGCGACGGATATGCGGGCATGAGCGGCGCGGGGAACACAACCATGGCGTTTTTGGTTCACCACTTTTCGAGTATCGCGGCCACCGATTACAAGACGATTGCAATCCTCTGCCTACTATGTGCGCTCGCAGCATATTTTATCAAAGAATATCT
>DASTMQ010000189.1:0-5490 GCA_035714005.1 Hyphomicrobiaceae bacterium | reverse complement strand
CGCGGCGACACGGCCACGTTGAGCGGCGGGCCGACGACGCTGTTGGGCACCTCGATCTCCGCCAACAGCTTGGGCGGATTGGCACGCAAATCGATGATCGACACGGTGTCGGGCTGCGGATCCTTCTGCACCACCACCTTGCCGTCGACCAACTTCACCTTGGCATCGTTAGCCGATACTGCGATCTGCGCCGCTGCCGTGCCGGCAGCGCTGATCGACAAGGCAACTGCAAGTCCTGCGCATCGCCACATCTTGGCCTCCCCCAATCGTTGCGGCGAAAGCTTAGCACTCTAGAGGCAAGCCAACCAAGGGCCGGCCCATGGCTGCGCGGGTTCTCGCCGATGACCGCGCCATGCGTCCGTGCTATGAGCTGTCGTGAAGAGCGAGTGGAGTTGGGTTGAGAATGTTCACGAAACGCACCGACACGGAGGGCACGGGAGGCGGTGCCGGCAGCGGTACACAACGGCCCGTCGTGGCCGCGACGGAGCCCGCGCGCGGGCGGCCGCTGCCAGCGGCGGCAGGCGCGGCCACTGTTGTTGGCAGCGAGCTTTCGATCAAAGGCAACCTGGAGTCGCGCGGCGAGGTGCAAATCGACGGTGCCGTCGAAGGTGACGTGCACGCCATGCGCATCGTCATCGGCGAGGCGGCGCGCATCACCGGCAACCTGTTGGCCGACGATGTGGTGGTGCGGGGCGCCGTGGCGGGATCGATTCGCGGCAAGAAGGTAACACTCGAAGCCGCCAGTCACGTCGAGGGCGATATTTTTCATCGCCTGCTGGCGATCGAACGGGGTGCCTTTTTTGAAGGCAGATCGCGCCGCGTGGAGGACCCCGCCGCCGTGCCGCGCTCCGGCTAGAGCTTTTCGCCAACAAGGTTAACGCCCTCAAAACCCACAAAAAATGGCCTTGGCGGCGAGGCGTGGCAGCGGGCTGTCGGTCGGCCCTTGACGTCAGCAGTTTAATGCCCGAGTAAAAGTGCATGCCGATGGGCGGCGGCGGACCTGCCCGGTGATGGGGCAGTCGACCGTAGGTTTTGCAAACGAGCGTAGGTTTTTGCAAGGCGCCCGCGGGGCGCCGCGAGCGATGGGGTCCGATGCACGAAGTGTTGCCGGTGGCGCCGCTGGGTTGTATTCAGGCCACGCAAGCTGGCATAAAATTACCACAAATGGACCAAGAGGGGCGCCGAGATCTCGACTGTCGGTCAGGAACACTCTACGCCGCTGCCACCGGGAGGAGGCGCGTATGAATGCGACGGACTATGCGGTTCTGGAAGCCATCCACGCCTCCTGGGCGGCTAACGATTTGCGGGCGACCGTGCGCTGCTTTGCCGAGGACATCGACTTTGCCGTCAACGCGCCCGACGGGTCGGCCTCGTTCGTGGGGACCGGTCGCGGTCGGGACACCCTTTGCCATCGCTTGTCGGACTTTTTGGATAAGTACGAGGTGCTAGCGTTTGCGCCGCTGCAGGTCACCAAGCGGGACGACGGACTGGCCTGTCGCGTGCAATACCACTACCGCCACAGGGAAACGGGGATGGAAATCGACGGCAGCATGCGCCTGTTGTGGTCCATCGCCGGCGACAAAGCCACCTCGCTGAAGGTCATCCATGATGCCGTGCGCATGGGGGTGTTTTTCGAGATGGCGGATCGCTGCAGTCGCGGCGATTTATATATGTGACGCGCGGCGTTTGCCGCCGCGGGCGTAGCGCCACGAGGAGCCGCTGGCTGGTCTTGGCGCCGGTGGCGCGCCGCGCCCCCCTGAAATTCGCCTGCCGGCCCTGAGTACCCCAGGCGCGCCCGCGTAAGCCGGCCACAAAACGCGGGCGGTTGCGAGCCACCGGCCAAAGCAAAAAACGCCGGCCAAACGCGGAGAGCGCAGATGCCACCCGCCGCCCCGCCCCCTGCCGCCCAAGCCTATGCCAAGAAGCGGTTTGTCGAAGTCAAAGGTCGGCAGATGGCCGTCATCGATGAGGGCGAGGGCAAGGCCATCGTCTTCCAACACGGCAATCCCACCTCGTCCTACCTGTGGCGCAACGTTATGCCCCACTGCCAGGGCCTCGGGCGGCTCGTCGCCTGCGACCTGATCGGTATGGGCGATAGCGACAAACTCGTGCCACCGGGGCCCGAGCGCTACGGCTATGCCGAGCAGCGTGAGCATCTGTTTGCGCTTTGGGACCGGCTCGATCTCGGTGACGAAATTGTCCTGGTCATGCACGATTGGGGCTCGGCGCTTGGCTTTGAGTGGGCACGTTTGAATGCCGGGCGCGTGGCCGGCCTCGCGTACATGGAAGCGATCGTGATGCCGCTCACCTGGGACGACTGGCCGGAGCAGGCGCGCCGGGCCTTTCAAGGCTTTCGTTCGCCGGCCGGTGAGGATCTCATTCTCGCCAACAACATGTTCGTCGAACGCGTGCTGCCGGGGGCGATCCTCCGCCGCTTGAGCGAGCAGGAGATGGCCGAGTACCGCCGCCCCTTCAGCGATGCGGGTGAAGCCCGCCGCCCAACGCTCAGCTGGCCGCGTCAGATCCCGATCGACGGCGCGCCGGCCGAGGTGGTGGCGATTGTCGAGGACTATGGGCGCTGGCTATCGGCCGCCGCCATACCCAAGCTCTTCCTCAACGCCGAGCCGGGCTCGATCCTGGTGGGTCGGCAGCGTGAGTTCTGCCGTCGCTGGCCGAACCAAACCGAGGTGACCATCAAGGGCCTACACTTTGTGCAGGAGGATAGTCCGCACGAGATCGGCGCGGCCGTGGCAGCCTTCGTGCGTCGGCTGCGCGCCGGCTAGTCAAGTGGGCCTGCAACGCCCCGGCCAAGCAGCATCGCTCGCCGGTGGGGCGCGGCAACCGCCCCTTAAACCTTGGCGGCCGGCCCTTGAGCTTTAAGGGTGCGGCGCGCTGGCGCCACCGGCGGCTCGCACCCCCGCCTCCGGCCGCTTCGTCGCCCCGCGGCGGTCCACTCTTAAGTCCTGGCCAGGGCTCGCCTGCCCAGGGGTCTGGCCAAGTGTCCCGGCCAAGTGTCCCGGCCAAGGGTCCGGGCCAAGGGTCCGGGCCAGGCCAGCTTGCAGCGGTTTTACGCCTTGCTCGCCCGCGTCCCAGCAGGCCTCGCGCCGCCGGGGCCGCGAGCCGATGGCATGCCTCGGCCTGCCGGGCTAGAACGTGACCCATCGCCGGCCCCCGCAATCGGGCAGGCGGCCGCGGCGTCGGCGACGGCCCGCGAGGTAGCACGCGCGATTGGTCGTGCGTCCTCGCCGCGGGGCGAGGAGTGCGCCAGCCGCCAGGGAGCGCTAGGGGACGAGATGCCGAAGGTCCAATCCGCCATTTCGACGGCGTCGGAGGAGTTCAAGGCCAATGCCGCGGCGATGCAGGGTTTGCTCGAGGACCTGGCGGCAAAACGGGCCGCGGCGGCGCTGGGCGGGCCGGAACGCTTGCGGGAGCGACATACGGCGCGGGGCAAGCTGCTGCCGCGCGACCGCGTATTGCGCCTGATCGACCCGGGGTCGCCATTTCTGGAACTGTCGCCGCTGGCGGCCTACGATCTTTACAGCAAGGACATCCATGCCGCTGGCATCATCACCGGTGTGGGGCGCGTCTCGGGCCGCGAGTGTGTGATCGTGTGCAACGATGCCACCATCAAGGGCGGCACTTACTTTCCGATCACGGTCAAGAAGCACCTGCGGGCGCAGGAAATCGCCCGCGAGAATCGGCTGCCGTGCATTTATCTCGTCGATAGCGGCGGCGCCAACCTGCCGCAGCACACGGAGGTGTTTCCCGATCGGGAGCACTTCGGGCGCATCTTTTATAATCAGGCGACGCTCTCCTCGCTCGGAATTCCGCAGATCGCTTGCGTGATGGGTTCGTGCACGGCGGGCGGGGCCTACGTGCCAGCCATGTCGGATGAATCGATCATTGTGCGCAAACAGGGCACCATCTTTCTCGGCGGGCCGCCGCTGGTGAAAGCCGCCACCGGTGAGACGGTGAGCGCGGAGGAGCTGGGCGGGGCCGAGGTGCACACGCGCCAGTCGGGCGTGGCCGATCACTATGCGCTCAATGATGCACACGCACTCGAGATCGTCCGCAGCATCGTTGCCAACTTGAATAGCCTGAAGCAGGTGGACATCACCCTGCGCGAGCCCCGCCCTCCCGCCTACGATCCTGCCGAGCTCGACGGCATCGTGCCGGCCTCGTTGATGACGCAGTACGACACCCGCGAGGTGATCGCGCGGCTGGTCGATGCCTCCGAGCTCGATGAGTTCAAAGCCAACTACGCGCAGACCCTGGTGACGGGCTTCGCCCATATCGAGGGGCTGCCGGTGGCAATCCTTGCCAACAACGGCATTCTTTATTCAGAGACGGCGCTCAAGGCCACCCACTTCATCGAGCTCGCCTGCCAGCGCCGCATTCCCCTGTTGTTCCTGCAGAACATCACGGGCTTCATGGTGGGCCGGGCGGCGGAGGCCGGCGGCATCGCCAAGGACGGCGCCAAGATGGTCACCGCGGTGGCCTGCGCCCAGGTGCCGAAGGTGACCGTGATCATCGGCGGATCGTATGGTGCGGGCAACTATGCCATGTGCGGGCGGGCCTACTCCCCCCGTTTTCTCTTCACCTGGCCCAACGCGCGCATTTCGGTGATGGGCGGCCCCCAGGCCGCGGGCGTGCTGGCGACGGTGCGGCGCGAGAACATCGAGGCGGATGGCGGCAGTTGGAGCGCGGAAGAGGAAGCCCAGTTCAAACGGCCGGTATTGGAGAATTTCGAGCGTGAGGGGCATCCCTACTACGCCACGGCGCGATTGTGGGATGATGGCATCATCACGCCGGGCGAGACGCGACGGGTGGTGGCCTTGGCGCTCTCCGCCGCCCTCAACGCGCCGATCCCGGCGCCTCGCTTCGGCGTCTTTCGCATGTAGAGGGCTGGCCTTGCTAAGGGCCGCCATCGGCGGCTCAAGGCGAGCCCTGGGGCAACTTGGCCGCGACGGGCCACTTTTTGATGGAACGGGGTAAGATGGCCAACGCCTTGCTCTTCACGCCATTGTCGCTCAAGAGCGTCAGCCTCAAAAACCGGGTGGTGGTGGCGCCGATGCATCAATACGCGGGCGTCGAAGGGCATGCCACCGATTGGCATCTCGTCAACGCCGGCCGCTATGCGCAGGGCGGGGCCGGGCTCATCATCATGGAATCGACCAAGGTTGCGCGCAACGGCTGCGGCACGGTTGGCGATCTCGGCCTGTGGGACGACAAGTTCATCCCGGCACTAGCGCGCTGCGCCGCCTTCATCAAGGCGCACGGTGGTGTTGCCGGCATTCAGCTCGGCCACTCGGGCCGCAAGGCGCGCCTGCGGCGTCCGTGGGAAGGCGGCACGCCGTTGACGGGCAGCGAGCTCGAAATTTACGACTGGGATGGCTGGGAGCTGGTGGCGCCCAGCGCCGTGCCCTTCGGCGCGCAATCGCCGACACCGCGCGCCCTGGCCACGAGCGAGGTGCGGGAGCTGGTGGCCAA
>DASTMQ010000188.1:0-2665 GCA_035714005.1 Hyphomicrobiaceae bacterium | reverse complement strand
CCCGGCCGCCGGCCGGAAAGCACTTGCGCTCGATGTGGATGTCGAGGGCTCCCTTCAGCGGCGCCATTGCTCGGCCCTCGCCTCGAGCGGCTGGAGGATGCCAACCTCGATCATCTGAACCACGAGGATGAAGGCAATGGCGTAAGCCAGGATCAGGGATACATCGAAGAGCTGAAAGGCGACGTTAAGCTGATGTCCGACCCCGTTCGAGCGCCCGAGCAGCTCAACCACCAGCACGATCTTCCACACCAGCGCCAGACCGGAGCGCACAGCGGCCATGAAGAACGGCGCGAGCTGTGGCAGCATTACGTGCCTGAGCGTGCGCCAGCGACCGAACCGGTAGACCTCGGCCATCTCCGCCAGATCCTTTGACAGGCTGCGCGCGCCCTCCCGCATGGTGACGGCGAAGTTCGGAATCTTGTTGATGGCAACGGCGGTGATGGCGGCCACCTCGGTCAGACCGAACCAGACGTAGCACAGGATGATAACCACCAGCGCCGGCAGGTTCAGGAAGAGAATAAGCCAGCTGTCGAAAAAGCGGTCGATGCGGCGGAGCCGCCCGAGGGCGAGACCGATGGCGGTGCCGATCACCACCGCCAGCAGGAAGCTTGCGGCGACGCGCGCAAGCGTGGCTCCGAGATGCCACGCCAGCGCGCCGGCCTTGAGCTCGTTGAGGAAGGTCGATGTCACTTCGATCGGGCCGGGAAGCAGGCGGCTCTGCAGCGCGGTTGCGGCCAGATGCCAGATCGCTGCCAGGGCCGCGATCGAGGCGAGCGTCCACCCGAGCCGGACCAGGGGGCCAGCGTCGTTGTCCAAGATCGTGTCACCCTGCGCCATGGAACAGCTTGTTATCAAAGCGCGTGCGCGGACCGACCAGTTCTTTGTCGCCCAATTGGGCCAGCAAGTCGAACAACCGCTCGGCAGACCGGGTTTCAGCTTCGCCCCAGGGTTTCGGAATGCCGGCGCGATAAAACGCTCGGATGGCGGCGAGCTCGGCGTCATTGGCTGGCTGCACAAGGGGTCGCAACCGCTCCCAGGCCGCGTCAGACTGCGCCAGCACCGCATTGCCGTCAGCAACCGCGGTAAAGAAGGCTTCGAGCGTCGTTCGCTTGGCCGTCAGCGAGCGTTGCCTGAAGACGAAGCCAACAAGCGTGGGTGGCGGCTCGATGCCAAGCACTTGCAAGACCTCTGCCATATCGAGCAGCTTTACAAAGCCGCTGCCCTGCAGCCTCGCCGCAAACGTCCAAAAATTGAGCACCGCATCGATCCGCCCATTGCGGATCTCCTCGGTCAATAGCGGCGCGGCGGCAAACACCGGACGCGCGATATCGGCGATGTCCCGGCCCATGGTTCGTCGCGAATAGGCCCTAAGCAGAAGCCAGCTCTTGTCGATTGGGCCGCCGGCAACCCCGAGGCGCCTTCCCGCAAGGTCGGCCAGGCTTCGCACCGGCGATCCGGCGGGAACCATCAGGGCCCCGAGCGCCGAGGAATAGGGAGCAAAGAGAAAATCTTCCCCCTCCGAGCGCTGCCTCAGCGCCCACATCCAATCGCTGACGATAACGTCCACATCGCCGGCCAACAGCGCAACGGGACCGGCCTGGCTGGTCGCCACGTCGACCACGTCGATGTTGACCGCGAGCTTGGCGTCGATGTGCTGATCCCGGATTGTATCGAGGAGCCAGCTCAAAGATCCAAAGCGGAGTGAGGATACGCGCAAAAGCGCTGGGGCAACGTGGCCCGGCGTGGGCACCGCGAGAGCGGCGAGCGCCGCCGCGCCTTGCCCAAGCGCGGCTCGGCGGGAGATCAGCTTGCACCCCGTCCGCGAGCGGGTATCGAGACGGATCGCTGGCATTGTCATCCCTGCAGTCCTCGATCGTCACGCAGGTTAGCACGATCGGTTTGGATCTTACCAAGATCGTCTTCCCGATTCATGGCGCTGCTGGGGGCGAGGATGGGTCGCTTGAACCCAAATCTGCGGAGGAGCAGAAACGAGGTCCTACCTCTCATATGTGGCGCGCAAGGGGCTTGCTTCAAGTCCCGGGTCAGCCGGTAAAACCGCCGCCAGAGGCGCGAACCTGCGGGGTGACAAATGGGTGTGTCGTTGTCGATGCGCACGCCACCGGCGGCCAAGACGGTCCTTGGGGCGAGGGCGACCGAAGTCTGCCGCGGCAGGCGGCATGCGGTGGTGATCGTCGGCGGCGGCCCGACCGGGTTGACGTTGGCCGGCGAATTGGCACTGGCGAGCGTCGATGTGGCAATCGTCGAGCGGCGCCACAGCCAGGACGTCGCCGGCCCGCGCGCGGGCGGTCTGCACGCGCGCAGCCTCGAGGTCTTCGATCAGCGCGGAATTGCCGATCGGTTCCTGTCGCAGGGAAAGGTCGCGCAAATCGTCCGGTTCGCCGGCGTGGCTTTGGACATCAGCGACCTTCCTACGCGGCACAACTATGGCCTGGCCCTGTGGCAGCAGGAGATCGAGGGGATACTCGCCGGTTGGGTCGCTGAACTCGGCGTGCCGACCTATTACGGCGGCGAGGTGACGGGTTTCATAGAGGACGCTAGCGGTGTCGAAATCGAGCTGTCCGACGGCCGATCGCTGCACGCCGAATATCTGGTTGGGTGCGACGGTGGGCGAAGCCTGATCCGTAAATCAGCCGGCATTGATTTT
>DASTMQ010000187.1:0-4948 GCA_035714005.1 Hyphomicrobiaceae bacterium | reverse complement strand
CACGCGTGCGCTGCCTGCTCGCGGAGGGAACGATCCAAGCCGGAGACCCGTTGCCCTCCGGCGGTGTATATGACGCAAACCGCCCATTTTTGCGCACATTGATCGAACGCGACGGCGGCATCGTCGTGGATCAGCGCACGATTGCGCGCGAGCGCGCGGCACTTCGCCATGCGCTGTCGCTGCCCGGCGCGGATCTCGTCCTGGTTGTCGGAGGTACTGGCTCGGGCAGCAATGATCACGCCGCCCCGGCGCTCGCGGAAGCCGGTGAGGTCGCAATCCACGGCGTTGCCCTGCGGCACGCCGAGACCGCCGGCATGGGCCTGGCGGCAGGGGTTCCGGTCTTCCTGCTGCCAGGCAACCCCATGGCGTGCCTGTTGGCTTACGAGCTCTTTGCGGGACGCGCGGTGCGCAGGCTTGGCCGTCAAAATCCAGCGCTGCCGTTCCCTTCCCGGGAGATGACGGCGAGGCGCAAGATTGTATCGGAGATCGGCATGCTGGAACTGCGGCCGGTCCGATGCCCGAGCCCAGATCTGGCCGAGCCAATGCCGGCCCTTGCCGAAGCCGGACTAAAGGCGTTAGCGGATGCGGACGGCTTCGTTCTCGTTCCAGAAAACAGCGAGGGCTACCCCCAAGGCACGACCGTTACGGTGTACCTATATAACGGATATGGCCGTGCATAACCCCAATGCTGGGAGACAGTCCCGCATCCTGACCGACATTGAGGCGGCGCTGGGTCGCCTGGCGCGGCAGGATCAATTTCTCGAGGTGGTCGATCGCGACGAGGCGATTGCACGTTTTCATCGTCATCTCAAGCTGCGACCACTCGGCAGCGAGCGGGTGCCGCTCGCGCAGTGCTTGAACCGGGTACTGGCGGAAGCGGTGGTGGCCGAGGTCGATGTGCCGGGCTTTGACCGCGCCAGCGTCGACGGTTTTGCGGTCCGCGCGGCCGATACCACGAACGCCAGCGAACAAACGCCAAGGGTCCTGCGCTTGAACGCGGAGGTGCTGACACCGGGGCTGGAACCCCAACTACCGGTGACGGAGGGCTCGGCAACTTTGATTGCAACCGGCGGTATGGTGCCACGCGGCGCCGACGCGATAGTTATGGTGGAACACACCGAGACGGTTGAGGATGCCAACGCAAAAATCGAGGTCCATCGCGCGGCGACGCCAGGGCAGTTCATCGCCTTCGCCGGGAGTGACCTTGCCCGCGGGGAAACGGTCGTTCGAGCTGGTGAGATGATCACCTCGCGCGAACTCGGCATGTTGGCGGCAATTGGCCGTTCGCACCTCGTCGTCCACCGACGGCCGCGCATCGCCATTCTTTCCACCGGCGACGAAATCGTGGCGCCCGGCCAACCGTTACGCGCCGGACAAGTCTACGATTCCAATGCAGCGATCCTGGCGGCGGCGGTGGGCGAGATCGGTGGCATCCCCGAAGACTTGGGAATTGGTGCTGACGATGAAGAGCAATTGGTCCGACTGGTAGCCAAGGGGCTCGGTTACTGCGACGCCGTCGTCGTCTCCGGTGGGACGTCGAAAGGTGCCGGCGATCTGTGTTATCGTGCCATCGCGCGCCTCAATGATCCGGGCGTCGTCGTTCATGGCGTTGCACTCAAGCCGGGCAAACCGCTCTGCTTGGCGGTGACGGGCGGCAAACCCGTGGTCGTGCTGCCTGGTTTTCCGACATCGGCAATTTTCACGTTCCACGCTTTCGTCGCGCCCGTGATCCGCGCCTTCGCCGGTTGGCCGCCAAGTGAGAACGAGCAGGTGTCGGCGATGCTGCCGCTACGCGTCGCCTCCGAGCGCGGGCGGACGGAGTTCATGATGGTTTCCCTCGTGCGCCGCGGGGATGACCGGGGGCTTGCTGCTTATCCGATTGGCAAGGGTTCGGGATCCGTCACAACGTTCAGCCAGGCCGATGGGTTCATGACCATCGACCGGCATGTCGAGAGCGTAGCGGCCGAGACAGAGATTCCGGTGACTTTGATTGGCCGGTCGCGGCGCCTAGCCGATCTCATCATCATCGGCAGCCATTGCATCGGCCTTGACCTGATTGTCGCACGCCTGCAGGAGCAGGGACTGGCCATCAAGGTGATGAACGTCGGCAGTGCGGGCGGCTTGGCTGCCGCGATCCGAGGCGAATGCGACGTTGCGCCCATGCATCTGATGGATGCTGTCAGCGGCGAATACAACAGGCCATTGCTTACCCCGGAGCTGGAGCTTATTGCCGGCTACAGGCGCCTGCAGGGTGTCGTCTTCCGCGCTGGCGATCGCCGATTCGAGAGGCGTTCGGCGCCTGAAGCGGTGGCGGCTGCGCTCGCCGAACCCGATTGCCTCATGGTTTCGCGCAACCCCGGCAGCGGGACCCGCATCCTCATCGACCGACTGCTCGGGGGCAGCCGACCGTCGGGCTACTGGTCGCAGCCGAAGTCTCACAATGCCGTCGCCGCAGCCGTCGCACAGGGGCGAGCCGACTGGGGCGTGACCATTGAAAGCGTGGCGCGTCACTACGGCCTCGGTTTCATCCCGCTGCAAGATGAGCATTACGATTTTGTGGTGCCGAAGCTGCGGCTACACCGGCCGGCCGTCGCCGCGTTCCGGGCCGTGCTCGACGATACCAGCATGCGCGGCAAGCTCGCGGCCGCCGGCTTTGGCATTTGACGCGGGCCGGGGACTGCGCGCGCCACGGCGCCAGCCGCTTTGTCCTTAAGGGTCCTTAAGGCCAGCCGCTTTGTCCTTAAGAGAGCGCGGGACCAAGCGACCTTGGCGCGGGGACTCGCCGAGGGACGGCGCAAACTTACCGGAGCTTTAAGGCTGGAAGCTTTGATGCTGAGGGTCGGGTCGGCGCCCTTCGCTTCAGTTCCGCCTCATACCAGATTTTCAGCGCGTTGGCGCTTAGCGCCTTGCCGGGATTGTCTTCCGTCCAAAATCCGATACTGGCAATGATGGGATAGCTGTCGCCTCGAGCCCGGAAGAAAGTAATGACGTCAAACAATTCGGGTATGGCCACGCCTTGGACGGGCTGCCTTGTTGTGCGCCGCGGCAGGCGCGTCGTCAGCGCAGCACCGTGGACCCCGCGGGCCCACGGCATGGGCTGAGCAGCGGCATGTTCGCCACCTTGGCGTTTGCGCCCCTGACCGGAATCGACACGCTGGGATTTTTCGCTGCCCTTGGGCCGCCTATCGGGTGCTCGCTCTGGTTCCTTACGCGACATATCCATGCAACGTGGCACTTCCGCAAGTGTTCCTGGCTGGATGGCGCGCCGGCTAGCGCTGGCGCTGGGTCCCGGAACCGTGGCGCGTTTGCTACGTTTGAGCTTTGCCGGAGCCCATCGCCGACGGAAGCACGCAAATGGAAATGATCAGACGCTCACTGACGAACCTCGGCGTCCTTACAGGCCATCCGCTGGCATTCCTGATCGTTGTCACGTATGGGCTGGCATGGGTGCTGCTGGACCGAGCAAGTTTTGGCTGGCACGGATTTGCCGTTCTCGCCACCTGGTTCATGACGCTCCTGATTCAGCGCGCCGAATACCGGGATACTCAAGCAATCCAAGCTAAACTCGACGAGCTGCTGCATGCGCAAACCCGGGCTCGCAATGGGCTCACGCACATCGATGAGGAGGAACCGGAAGACATCGAACGGCATCGCGCGCGCGCCCGGCAAAGCGACTAAGCCAACCGTGCAAGTTCTCTATCGCCTCGATTTTGGCGAACCTGCCCAGTTATCCCGCGGCAAACCGCGACGCCTGCCGCGAGGTTGCGCCCAGCGGCATTGCCTTCGGCGTCGAGCTCTCCGCATCGAGCAAGTTGCCAAGCCGGCGGGTAGGCCACGCAAAACATGGCCGCAATATGACAATGGCCTTGCCTGCCCGACAGCGTTTGCCGCCTTCACGTCTTCGACAGCGCCGCCAAATTGAGGGGCTCGGATGGCCCGAGCCACAGGACGTGCTCGGTGTGGTCCTTGATATCGTCGCCGGTGTTGGCGTGCGCAAAGATTGTCAGGCCCTCGCGGTGTTCCAAAAGCCAGGGGATGACCTGTCCGAAGAGGTCGGCTTGGAAGGCGAGTTGACAGCTGCCCCTTGGATGCGGGCCGACCGGGTGGTCGTGCATACGCCCAACGACAAGGGGGAAAGCCTTCCCAGCCGCGGCACACAGCGCCTGAGCCTGCCCCTTGCTGCTGGGGTCATAATAAACGTGGGCATGGTAGCCGTTAATTGTGCTCAACCGCGCACTCCTCGTCGCATTGCCATGTTTCTCGCCGACGGCAAAATCCGCAAGCTTTCAAAGTCCTAACTCCGCCCTCGTTGCAGCCCGTACGGCGATCGCCGTGCGCGAGGGTTGAGGCTGGTGCCCGCAATCGGCCCACGGCCGCACCATTCGTCATTTTACCCCAACTGGTCCGAGCGGCCGCGAGACCTCCGAGGCTGTCCGGGCGACCGCTCGCGGCTTGATCACATCGGCGGCACGATCCCCCGGCCGACGGCAATGCGGGGCGCCTGCAGGCTGCCATCTGCTTGGGGCTTGGCGGCAGCGATGAAAATTGCAGCGCTCGGCTTCAGTTCATCCTTGTCGCCCGGAACGAATGAGACGATGGGAGCATCCGGTGGGACGACGATTTTCTTCTCCCCGTCCTTGTATTTCACGGTGAGGACGTGACCATCGACCGAGGTCACCGTCTGTTCCACATTGCCATTGGTCATCATGCTCGCGGGTTGCAGATCCCAACCATAGTGGCCCTCGCCGACGCCGCGCATCGTTTCGGGAAAAATGAGCACCTCGAGGGCCTTCTGGCTGCCATCGCTTTGCGGCATGCTGGCGATGCCGACGTAGGAGCCTTGTTTGACGTCAGCCAGCGACGCCTTGACCACCGCCGTGACCGGCGCTTTATCTGCCAATATCACCTTCAACTCGCCGCCGCCGCGTGCCTTGACGACATAGACGTC
>DASTMQ010000186.1:0-7540 GCA_035714005.1 Hyphomicrobiaceae bacterium | reverse complement strand
AGACGCCGACCTGCCGCTTTCCGTCCTGCTCGATGAAACCGGTGATGCCGCCGCCAGCATCCTTGCTGGCCGCGCGCTCAAGTCCAACAAGAGCATTACACTCAATCGGAACGTGCTGAAGCGCCATGCCGCCGTGCTCGGTGGCTCCGGCTCGGGCAAGACCACGCTGGCGCTCTGCATCATCGAGCAGCTGCTGCTGCGGGGGACCCCGGTGGTGCTGATCGATCGCAAGGGGGACCTGTGTTCCTACGCCAACCCGGATGTGTGGCGCGCGCACGATGGGGAGTTTTCCGAGCGTCGCGGCGAGCGCGAGAAACTCGCCGATTCCATCGACGTTGCCGTCTACACGCCCGGGCGTGCCTCGGGGCGACCGATTTCGATCACGCTGCTTCCCAACGGCATCAACGAGCTGCCGGACCAGGAGCAGCAACTATTGGCGAACATGTCGGCCGCCGCCCTCGGCGACATGCTGCACTTTAAGAACTCGGCCACGCACCAAAAGCAGTCGGGGACGCTGTCGGTGGCGCTGCGCATTCTCGGCAGCCGCTTCAGCAAGGAGGTTACCCTCGCCGACCTCATCTACCTGCTCGAAGACGAAGATCCCGAACTGACGGACCTGACGCAGCGCATGGATCCTTCCGGGCGCATTCGCCGTGACCTGGTGGCCCAGCTCGACAGCCTGCGGCACCGCAATGCCGCCCTGTTTGAGGCCGGTGGCGAGCCGTTGCGCATGGACTCCCTGCTCGGCATGGGCCGCTACGGCCGCACCGACGGGCGCACACGTCTTTCCATCATCTACACGGGCTTTTTGGGCGATAATGAGAACATTCTGTTCTGGGTGTCCCAGTTCCTGTCCGAGGCGCTGCGCTTCTGCCAACGCAATCCCAACGACGAACTGCAAGCCGTGGTGATGTTTGACGAGGCCGATCTTTACATCCCCGCCAACGCCAAGCCCGCCACCGCCGAACCCCTGCAAAGCCTGCTCAAGCGCGCCCGCTCAGCCGGGCTCGGCATCATGCTGGCCACCCAGTCGCCGGGTGACCTCGATTACAAATCGCGTGACCAGATCACCTCCTGGTTCATCGGCCGCGTGCGCGAGGATACGGCGTTGCGCAAGCTCAGGGCCGCCTTCCAAAGCGAGTCGGGACTTGATCCCGGCGCGGTCCTGCCGGGGCAAACCGTGGGCGAATTCCATCTCGTGCAGGAGGGGCTCGTGCGCCCCATGCGGGCACAAAAATCCCTGATTGTCGCCGAGCAGGTGCCCTTCGACCGCATCGAGCAGCTGGCTCGCGAAACCAAGGGCCAGGACGAAAAGCAATTGAAGCTGTTCGCCTGAAGCCCGCGGCCACGCCGCGGCTGCCGCCGATCGTGCTGCAATGCGAAGTTTTGCGCCGCGCGCAGGGCTGCAAAAGGCGTGCATTTAGGGCTTTTTTGCACTATTCTGAGGACGGATTGGTCTGAGGGTGACCGGTCCGCTGAGCTGGGGCGAGGGGGTTTGAACCGGCTTGGGTGCGTCATGTTGTGCGGGGTCGTGTAGTGATCGACAAGTCCTTTCTGATCATGGCATTGGCATGTGCCATGGCTCCCTTCCTGGGCGTTGGGATCTATCTGGTCGTCAACCTTTTTTAGGGTGACGAACGGACGAGTGGTGTGGCCTCGGGGGCGCGCAGGCGTCGCCTATTCGTGGCCGTCATGCACCATGCCGTCAATTCCAGGGGCTGTGCATAACTTGCCGCGGGCGTTCGGCGCCGGCGGCCGGGGGACGCTGGCGTTGGCCCCTTGACGAGAGGCGGCGGGCGGGTGCCGATAGACCCCATTGGCAGTGGGGCTGCCGCCCCGACCTTCACCCAGATGATCTTCGCCCAGGGTACCCCGTCACCGAGAAAGGACAACCGGCATGAAGCTCGTACGATTTGGCGCACCCGGCGCCGAGAAGCCAGGCTTGCTCGACCGGGAGGGCGTCGTGCGCGATCTCTCCGCCCACGTTAAGGACATCACCGGGGAGACGCTGGGACCCGCCAGCCTGGCCAAGCTCGGCCAGCTCGATCCGCGCTCGCTGCCCGCCGCACCGGCCAACGTGCGGCTCGGGCCGCCGGTTGGCAACGTGCGCAACTTCATCGCCGTCGGCCTCAACTACATCGACCACGCCAAGGAAACCGGGGCCGAGATTCCCAAAGAGCCAATCCTGTTCAATAAGCTGCCCAACTGCCTCATCGGACCGAATGACGAGGTGATGATCCCCAAGGGCTCGCTCAAGCTCGACTATGAGATCGAAATCGCTTTCGTGATCGGGCAGCGCGCGCGCTATGTCTCGCAACACGATGCCCTGTCCTATGTCGCGGGCTACACCATCTGCAACGACATCTCCGAACGCCATTTCCAGGCCGAACGCGGCGGCCAGTGGATGAAGGGCAAATGTGCCGAGACGTTCGGACCACTGGGACCTTGGCTGGTCACGCGCGATGAGATTGCGAATGTGCAATCGCTCGCCATGTCGCTCGACGTCAATGGCCAACGCCGTCAGACCGGCAATACCGAAACCATGATTTTCAGCATCCAACACTGCATGCACTATATTTCTCAGTTCATGGTGCTCGAGCCGGGCGATGTGGTGACCACGGGCACGCCACCAGGCGTCGCGCTCGGCATGAAGCCGCCGGCGTGGCTCAAGGCGGGCGACGTCATGACGCTCAGGATTGAAGGCCTGGGCGAGCAGAAGCAAACGGTCGTTCCATTCAAGGCGTGAGGCGGAGCGCCGGCTCCCGCTCCGGTCAAATCGGCTGCTTGTTGGCCGGATCGAGCTCACGGATGCTGTGGGTCGGCGCGTCGCTGCGGCGCTCCTCAATCATGTCGAGCACCGTCTTCCAGGCCTCCGGGCGAGACTTGTCAATGCGGCCGATCTCGGCCTCGACGGCGCGCAGCAGCCCGAGCAACTCCTGCTCGCCAGGGGCCTGCCCGCCGTCCGACTGACCCGCTTCCTCCAGGTGCTCGATCAGCTCTTGCAGGAGGCCTGCCTCCGGCAGCAGCAGCAGCGCCTTGAACGCGCGCTCGAGATCCTCGGCCACCTCCTCGAGCAGCCTGGCGCCCCTCTCGTCGCCCTCGAAGCTGCGCCGCAGCTCATTGTATTTCTGCACCAGCGCCTCGCGTTTGCCTTCCTCCAGCTCGCTCAGGTAGCCGCGCAGCCGCTCGGTGCCCTGCGCCAGCTGATCAAGCGCACGGCAGGCCGCGGCCGCCTGCTCGCGCACGACGCCATGGGCAATGCGCGAGGCGGAGGCGAGCGTGAGGCCGATCGCACTCAACAGCTCGCCCCAAATCGTTTGTTTGAGATCGGCCTCGCTCGGCTGCTTGCGCGATGCCGCGGCCGCCAGGCGCGGCATCAGCCGGCGCGGTTCCCCGACGCTGCCGCGCGCCGCCCCTGGCAGCGCCGCCTGCGGCGCTTGCCGCAGGCGCTGCGGTGGCGGCGCGCCGCCGCCACCCGCCGAGGCGATCTGCAAGGCTTCCGGCCCGGCCGAGATGAGAAGATGGGCGCGGATGCGGGCAAGCGCCTTGTAGAAGTCGCGCGAGATGAAATAGTGATTGTTGTTGGCGCGCTCCACGGCTTGCAAGGTGGCGCCGGCGTTGAGCGCATTGCGCACCACCTTTTTGTCGTTGCGATCCACCTCGTCGAGCCTGATCTCGGCCGTAAACTCGGGCCGCTCCTGCCGCCCGAACTTCTCGAAAAAGCCGGAACGATCCTCAATCGGGTGCACGTAGCGCAACACGGTCTCGACGTTTTCGCGCACGTTGGGGAGCAACGACACCGCCATGATGCGCTCGAGCTCGGCCAGCACCACATGCGACTTGTCGGCCCCAAACGACTTCTTGGCCGCCAGCGAAAGATATTCGAACAGCTCCGAGCGCAATTCGTAGACGTTGGCCTCGACGTGACGCACCGCGCCGATGGTGGCGCCGGCGTTGAGCACGCGGTTGAGATCGGGAGCATGCGGATCATCATCCCGCAACGTCACGCGCTGCGTGAAGCCCTCGCGCGGCGCCATCGGCCGCATGGCATTAAGCACGATCCGAGCATTCTCGTAGGTGTGCGGCAGCAATGCCGTGTCGATCACCGCTTGCAGCTGCTCGGCGCTGCGCGCCTTCGGGCTTGGCACGTCGGAGAGCGGCGAGCGCAGCGCCTGGGCCCCGAACAGGCCCGACATGAACACCAAGGAATCGACGCCGATGGCGAGAATGAGCGCCAGGTAGGCGAGCCGGTTGCCGTCGAGAAAGGCGTTCCACGTCACCACGAACCGATGCGCCTTGTCGTCTCGGTTCATTTCGATCGCCGCCAGGCGGGCGCCGGCCTCGGCCGAGTCCTTGCTGATCAAGCCGGAGTCCTGCAGACAGCCGCGCCCGAAGCCGAGCAAGGCATCCGTGCTGGTGAGCCCGTTGAGCCTGTCGCCACCGGCGCAGCGCGCCTGGAAGGTGCCAATACCGGCATTGAGGGCGAACACGCGGCCGGCCGCTTCGGCGGCCTGTTTGGGATCACAATCGATGCCGCGCAGCTTGCCCTTGGTGGCCTCGGTGCTCGACATGGCGCTGACCAGGTTGCTGCACTGCTGCTGCAGAGCCGCCAGACGCTCCGTCGTGGGCTGCTGGCGGAAGCCGGCGCGCGCGCGCTCGAAGCCCGGCAGTACCCGCGCCGGATCGAGCTTGCCGTCCTCTTCCCCGGCGCCGGCCGCCAGCGTCGCCTTGATGCGCTGCTCGGCGGTCTCGGCCTCGCCTTTGAACTTGGCTAGATCCCCGTCGATGCCCGTCAACTCGCGCTCGACCTGGGCCAGGCGGCTTTCGAGGCCATTGAGGCGCCGATAGGCATCCTTGGTGCGCTCTTGCTTGATTTTGTATTGGTCGTTGAGCTGCGCTAGCTCGCTCAGGCGCTGGCGATAGATCGGTCCCTTGCCCTGCTTCATGCTGCCTTCGACACCACGGTCTTCGGCCATGCTCTCGATTCGCTTGCCGTCGATCTCCTTGGCCTTGGCATCGAGCTCGCCGCGGTGCTGGGCATATTCGGCGGCTAGCGTCGGTCGCTCGGCCTTGAGCCGCGACAGCTCGTCGGTCAGCGATAGCTTCTTGCTCGCAAGTCCGGCCTGGCCGCCGTGCGAGGTGGCGATGCGCTCCTGCTGCTCATTGATGGCGCGGCGCCGCTCCTCCATCTGCGCCACAAAATACCTTTCGATTTCCCCTTGCGATTCCTGGGCCAGACGGCTCAGGTGCGCGAGCTGTTTGTCATAGGCCTTCCAGCCCGCCGTCTCGAACAGCCGGTCGGCCTCCTCCAGCTGCCGCCGCTGCGCCAAGGCGCCGATATCGGCAATCGTGGAACCAATCTGGCTGGTCGTGCGGATCTCGGCGGCGCGCGCGCGGGCCTCGGCGGGGAAGATGGCGTTGAAGTGGCTATCGAAGGAGAAGAAAACCGAGGCGGCCATGGAGGAGAGAAACATCACCCACAGCACGGCGTTCTTGACCACCAGGCGCAGGCTCTGGGCGTAGGACGTCGATATGTCGCCGCCGCGCCGCGAGCCGAAGCCAATGATGGCAATCAGGACCAAGCCAATCAGGAAATAAAGACCAATCTCGCCAACCTTGGCGAGGTCGGCGTGGAAGCCGGCCGCGTTGCTGAGCGTGATGGCATCGAAGTGCTGGAGCGCCCAATAAAACGTTAGGCCCACCAGGGCCAGGCCCAGGCCCATGCCGATCAGGGCGTCCGGCAGGCGTGGCCGCCGACCGCCGGCGGCCCGCTGGTTCATGCCGACGGCGAAGCTTTCACCGATCAGCCATGCCACGATCAGCATGACGCCCTGAATGCCAAAGGCGATCGCCAAGGACAGTAGCGGCGCGCGCGTGAAATTGCGCAAGCCATCCCACGTGGTGTAGGCCGATGCCAGCGACAGGGCGACGCCGGTCGAGCCGAGCAGGGTCAGTTGCCAATTTTCGATCAGCGCCTTTTCGATGGCGCCGCGCACGCGGGCGAAGACGCCGGTGCGGCGAAAGAGGATGAGAAGGCAAAGGGCGATCAAAAGCCAAAGGTAGTTCTGACCGATAAACGCCAGCAGCGCGTCCAGCGCCGCCTTGACGTCGAAGCCCTCCATCCGCTCGTCTCCCGCTAGCACCCGAGCTTCACCTGTCGCACCGCATCCAGCATCGCCCGCCATGGCGGCGCCAGGTTGGCCGCTTTGCGGCGATATTGTTGTCTGCGCGCGCAAATACAATGCGCGCCGCGCTCAGCGCCGCCCGCCCGCGGCAGCCGCCATAATCGCAGGCGGCTGCAGCACGTTTCTGCAAGCCTTTGCGTCCCCACGATTTAAGTTGGTCAAGGAGTCGCGAGGGCACTAATGCGCATTAAGAATCGTTAAGACTCGCCGCCGCGCTCCAGCATCACCTTGCGCCGGGCGCGCTCATGCTGCGCCACGGCGGCGGGCCCGAAGCAGCAAAAGATGATGCGCGTAAAATGCCGATCCCCCTGCAAGGCATCGATGACCGTCGCCAGCGCGATATCGGCGGCCAGCTCCTCGGGAAAGCCATAGGCGCCCGTGGAGATGGCGGGAAAGGCAAGCGAGCGGGCGCCGTGCGTGCGCGCTAGCCCCAGCGAATTGGCATAGGCGTTGGCCAATAGCTGTGCCTCGCCGGCCGCGCCGCCCTGCCAAACGGGACCGACGGTGTGGATGATGGCGCGCGCCTTCAGGCGATAGCCGCGCGTGATCTTGGCCTCTCCCGTGGCACAGCCCCCGAGCGTCAGGCACTCGGCCAGCAACTCTGGTCCGGCGGCGCGATGAATGGCCCCATCAACACCGCCACCGCCCCGCAGCGCGCGATTGGCGGCATTGACAATGGCGTCCACGTCGAGCGTGGTGATGTCGGCGTCCACAATCTCAAGGCGATGCGGCATTGGGCGTCTCCCCACCATCGGTGCGGGGCGCGCGCGCGCGAACCGGCGGTGCTGCGGCGGCGAGCCCCATTTGTGGGGCCATAGGTGCGATTGGGCCGACGGTGTTCCCGGCTTTTAGCGCATTTTGCCGCCGTCGCCGAAGATAAGTTCTTTATAGGCGAGCTTTCCCCCCTGCGCGTGGATGGCAGGGCCCCGGCTGGGTGCTATAAGGGGCCGATGACGCAGCTCCTCGCCAGCAGTGCCTTTCCAGCCCCCGAGCACGACCATGGCCATTGTCTTGCCGAGGCGATGGACCGCGCGCGCAAGGCCTTCGAGGACAAAGGCCTCAAGCTGACGGGGTTGCGTCGGTCCGTATTTGGCGAAATCGCCGCCTCGCATAAGGCCATCGGTGCCTACGAGGTGCTGGCCAGGTTGGCGGCGCGCGGCGAACGTCTGGCGCCGATTTCCGTCTACCGGGCGATCGATGCCTTGGTGGCCGTCGGCATCGTGCACCGCTTCGAAAGCCGCAACGCCTTTTTTGCCTGCCATGCCGGTCATGCGACGCGCCGGCAACTGGTGCTCGCCTGTGAGAGCTGCCGGTCGGTGGCAGAAATCGACGGCGACGGCGTCTTCCAAGCGATC
>DASTMQ010000185.1:0-3885 GCA_035714005.1 Hyphomicrobiaceae bacterium | reverse complement strand
GGATGACGAGGATGGCGTCGAACGTGAGCCTGAACCTTGACCAGGACCCCTGCGCGATCATCGCCGTGCGCGAGCTCGAGGCGCCGCGCGAGCTGGTGTTTGAGGTCTGGACCAAACCGGAGCACCTGGCGCAGTGGTGGGGTCCGATCGGCTTTACCACCACCACCAGCGCCTTCGATTTGCGCGAGGGCGGCGTGTGGCGCTTTGTCATGCACGGGCCCGACGGCCGCGATTACCAAAATCGCATCACCTTCGATGAGATTTTACCGCCACAGCGCCTGCGTTACCATCACGGTGGTGCCGACGACCTCGAACCCGTACAATTTCGCACGACCGTGACGTTTGAGGACCTTGGCGGTGGCCGAACGCGCCTCACGCTGCACGCGGTGTTCCCGTCCGCGGCCGAGCGCGAGCGCGTGATCAAGGCCTACCGTGCCGACCAGGGCGCGGTCGAGACGCTGTCGCGCCTCGCCGAGCATTTGGCCAAATTGATGCCTTAGGCGTGCGGGCTTTGCGACCCCAGCAATGAACAGCAAAGGAGAATGATCGTGGCGCTAACACCATACCTTTATTTCGACGGTCGCTGCGAAGAGGCAATCGAGTTCTACAAACAGGCGCTCGGCGCCGAAGTGCAAATGCTGATGCGCTTCAAGGACAGCCCGGATCGCAACATGTGCGCACCCGGCAACGAGGACAAGGTCATGCATGCCTTAGTCCGCATCGACGGCATGCCGGTGATGATGTCGGACGGTCGGGCGCAGATGCAGCCCAAGTTCGAGGGCTTTTCGCTCTCGCTGGATGCCAAGGACGAGGCCGATGCGGAGCGCCTCTATGCCGCGCTCGGCCAGGGCGGACAGGCGCAGTTGCCGCTCACCGAGACCTTTTTTGCCAAGCGCTTCGGCATGGTGGCCGATCGCTTCGGGGTGGGCTGGATGCTGATCGCTGGACCGAAGAACCCCTAGCCGGCTCAACGGCAAGCGCGCCCAGAACGTGCCTTTTTCGCCGCCGCATGGCGCGGCGGCGCAGGCGCGCTGTTGCAGCGCAGGTGGCGTCGGCGCGGCAGAAATTCGCGCCTTGGGGGGCATTCCTTCCACGGTCAAGACCGTGGTATACCAGCCGGGCGATTAGAAAAACACGCTGCAAAAGCTGGTTTGGAGGAGGAGACCCCAGATGACTAACGCGCAATCCTTGTCGCGCCGCAAATTCCTAAAATCGGGGGCGCTGGCCGCCGGTGCGGCCGCCACCGCCACGGTTGCCATGCCGCAGGTTTCGCGCGCACAGACCGTGACCTGGAAGTATCAGTCGACTTGGCCCACCAAGGACATCTTCCATGAGTTCGCCGTCGACTATGCCAAAAAAGTCAACGACATGTCCGGCGGTCGCCTCAAGCTCGACGTGCTCGCCGCTGGCGCGGTCGTGCCCGCCTTTCAGGTGCAGGACGCGGTGCACTCCGGCGTTCTCGACGGTGGCCACGGCGTGACCGTGTACTGGTATGGAAAAAATAAAGCGGCCTCGCTGTTCGGCACGCCGCCCTCGATGGGCTGGGACGCCAACAGCTTGCTGGCCTGGTTTTATCACGGTGGCGGTGAGGCGCTCTACAACGAGCTCATCAACGACATTCTCAAGATCAACGCCGTCGGCTTTCTTTATTATCCGATGCCCAATCAGCCTCTCGGCTGGTTCAAAAAGGAAATCAAGTCCGCCGACGACTTCAAGGGCATGAAATACCGCACTGTCGGTTTGTCGGCGGATTTGTTCAAGGAAATGGGGGCCGCGGTCACCATCCTGCCGGGGGGCGAGATCGTGCCCGCCATCGATCGCGGCTTGATCGACGGGGCGGAGTTCAACAATCCCTCCTCCGATCTGCTGCTGGGCTTCCCCGATGTTTCCAAGAACTTCATGGTGCGGAGCCACCATCAGCAGGGCGAATGCTTCGAATTGAGCTTCAACAAGGCCAAATTCAATGCGCTGCCCGCTGAGCTCAAGTCGATTTTGCGCTACGCGGCTTTTGCCGCCTCGGCCGATCAGTACTACATGGCGCACGATCGCTATTCCAAGGATCTCGAGGCGATCAAGGCGCGCGGCGTCAACGTGGTGAAGACGCCCGACGCCGTGCTGGAAGCCCAGCTCAAGGCCTGGGATACGATTGTCGCCGCCAACAAGGACCCCTACTTCGTCAAGGTTCTGGAATCGCAAAAGGCCTGGTGCAAGCGCGTCGTCCCCTACTTCCTGACGAACAACCTCACCACCGCCCAGCAAGAGACGGCCTATAAGCACTTCTTTGGCTGATCCAAGCTAACGCCGTCGCGGGCGCGGCCCGCGGCGGCCATCTCATCTCCCGAGCACACGCCATGGATTCCCTGTTTGCCCTCATCGGCGGGCCCAAGCAGCTGCCGCTTTATGTCTATTTGGCCACCGTGCCCATCGTCATTGCCGTCTTCATCGCCGAATTCCGCGATGCGCAGCGCCGAACGGCCAACGGTGCGCAGGGGGATCGGCTTCTCTACGTCGTCGATGCCTTGAGTTCGGCCATCGGTAAAACCTTCGGCTGGTCGATCGTGGTGCTGACGTTTTCGACCAGCTACGAGGTGTTTGCCCGTTACATGTTCGGTGCCCCCACGGATTGGGCCTTCGATACCAGCTACATTCTCTATGGGACCCTGTTCATGATGGCCGGCGCCTATGCGCTTTCGCGCAACGGCCACGTGCGCGGCGATTTCCTCTACCGCTCCTGGCGCCCGCGTCGACAGGCGGGAATGGATCTGGTCCTTTACCTGCTGTTCTACTTTCCGGGCATGTTGGCCTTCATGTACTCGGGGTTCAGCTTTGCCGAACTCTCGCGCAGAATGAATGAGCATTCCTCCGCCAGCCCCAATGGTCCGATCGTGTGGCCCTTCAAGTGGCTCATACCGATCGTCGGGTGCTTGATGGTGCTGCAAGGCATCGTCGAGGTCATTCGTTGCATCAAGTGTCTGCAAACCGGTGAGTGGCCGCAGCGTCTGCATGACGTCGAGGAGCTGGAAAAAGTCATGCTGAGCGATGCCGAACAGAAGAAGGCGGCGGAAATGTCCGACGCCGAAGAGGTTGGCTTGCGCAAGGGAGACATTTGATGTTCGGCCTCGGCAATCCCGAGCTTGGCGTGCTGATGCTTGCGCTGTTCGTGGTCTTTATTCTGTTCGGATTTCCCATTGCCTTCACGCTGATGGCGCTCGGGGTGTTTTTTGGCTACTTCGCCATGGGGGATCTGATCTTCTCGTTGCTCGTGCAGCGCTCTTACTCCGTCATGACCAATGACGTTTTGATCTCGATCCCGCTGTTCGTGTTCATGGGCTACATCATCGAGCGCGCCAATATTCTCGACCGCCTGTTCAAGTCTTTGCAGCTTGCCGCCGGGCCGGTGCCGGCATCGTTGGCGCTCGCCACCATCGCCACCTGCGCCATTTTCGCAACCGCCACCGGTATCGTCGGCGCCTGCGTCACGCTGATGGGGCTGCTCGCCTTCCCGGCCATGCTTCGCGCCGGCTACGACGTGAGAATTGCCTCCGGCGCGGTGTGCGCGGGTGGATGTCTTGGCATCCTGATCCCGCCGAGCGTCATGCTGATCCTTTATGGGGCAACCGCCGGCGTCTCCGTGGTCAAGCTCTACGCCGGTGCGTTTTTCCCCGGCATCATGCTGGCCGGTCTTTACATCCTCTACACGGCGCTGATGGCGCTCCTCAATCCGAAGCTGGCGCCGAAGTTGCCGCTGGAGGAGCGCAACATACCTCTCATCAAGATCTTCCAGGCGCTCGTCACCTCTTTCCTGCCACTGGCGGCGTTGATCGGGGCCGCCTTGGGATCGATCATTTTCGGCCTGGCCACCCCTTCCGAGGCCGCGGCCATGGG